>NZ_JBWKXF010000015.1:0-103221 GCF_059422645.1 Pseudomonas sp. GW821-FHT01C01
TCGTGGGCTCGGAGATGTGGAGAAGAGACAGCGGTTGCGCAGCCGGACGCAGGCTTCGCCAGCTGCTACAGCATCTTCTCCAGCCCGACGGTGTTACTCAGCCAGGCATTGACGCGCCGCCACCAGCTCCCTGGCTCCCTGGTCAGGGTGTGCATTTTTCCATCGTCTTCGGTGGTCCAGACGATCTGACCGTTTTCCATCTCCACCTGATAACTCAGGGCCGGCGCCATACCTTGCAGCGCCAGTTCACGAACCCGTGCGGCCAACTCCGGACTGTCCACCAGCACGCCGACTTCGGTGTTCCACAGTACCGAGCGCGGATCGAAATTGAACGAGCCGATAAAGGATTTCTGCTGGTCGAAGATCATCGCCTTACTGTGCAGGCTGGAGTCGGAGCCGCGATAGGAGCTGCTGGAAAATAGTTGCGGCCCGCTACCGCTGCCGCCGTTTTCACCCGGCTGACGACGCAATTCGTAAAGCTTTACGCCATGTTCCAGCAACGCCTTGCGATAGGGCGCGTAGCCACCATGCACGGCCGGCACGTCCGTGGCTTCCAGTGAGTTGGTCAGCAAACTTACGGAGACGCCAGCATCGGCGCGCCCGGTCAGGTACACCAGCCCCGGTTGGCCAGGCACGAAATAAGCCGAAATCATGATCAGCTCTTTGCGGACGCTCTCGAGTTCAGGCGCCAGTTGCGTGGTCAGCAGCAACTGCGAATCGGGCTCGCCCTTGGCCAGTACCTTGCTCGGCGCGTCCCACAGTGCCTGGTTCCAGGCCCAGATGAGTTCGCGGCGCCAGATGTCCAGGCGCGGATGCGTGGTGAAGGTCATCAAGTGCTTGTAGAGCGCGTGATTCTGTTTGCGCGTTTCCGCCAACGACTCATCCAGCCGGGTGCGAGTGTTTTCCAGGTCCCGGGGGGTGGGTTTGCTCGACAGGAATTCGTCGATCGGCTTACTCAGGGCGCTGTTCCAATATTGGTCGAAACTGTGCCCGAGTTGCTCGGCGACCGGGCCGACGCTGAGCATGTCGATGTCGGTGAAATTCATATTGGGCTTGGCATCGAAATACTCGTCGCCCAGATTGCGCCCGCCGACGATGGCCATGCTGTTGTCTGCCAGCCACAGCTTGTTGTGCATGCGTCGATGTTGTTGCGACAGGTTGAACAGGCGGCCCACGGTGCGCGTCACGCCCGTACTGCGGCCCAGATTCAGCGGGTTGAATACGCGGATCTGGATGTTCGGATGCGCGGCGAGGGTTGCGATGATGCGGTCCAGGCCGTCGCTGGCGGTATCGTCGAGCAGTACCCGCACCCGCACGCCGCGGTCAGCGGCCTTGAGCAATTCCTCGATCAACATGCGCGTGCTGATGCCGTCGTGCACGATGTAGTACTGCAAATCGAGGCTGCTTTGGGCATTGCGGATCAGTTCGGCGCGGGCGGTGAAGGCCTCGGTGCTGTCCGATAGCAGGCGAAAGCCCGATTGCCCCTTGTAAGGTGCGGCTTGTGCCTGGACCGAGCGACCGAATGCGGAGTCTGAAGCCGGCAGCGCCTGGCTCGGTACGCGCTGAACGTCGAAGCTGGAGCAACCGCTCAGGAACGAGGCGAGCAGCAGAAAAGCAAGCAGGGGCTGTCTGACTCTCACGTAGGATCGTTCCGTTTGGCGGCGCAGATAGGCATATGGACGCTGATTCCCGAATAAAAGTCAGTCGCTGAGCTGATCGGTTTCCGCCAGCAGTTTGATCGCTGTCGCACCGACCTTGCGCACCGCTTCTTCGATGAGCGGTGTTGGTTTGGCAGCGTAGTTCATGCGCAGGCAATTGCGGTACTTGCCCGAGGCGGAAAAAATACTGCCCACGGCAATCTGTACGCCCTGGTCGTGCAAGGCGCGATTCAGTTTCAGGGTGTCGAAGCCTTCCGGCAGTTCGACCCACAGCATGAAGCTGCCTTGTGGGCGACTGGCGCGAGTGCCAGCAGGAAAATAGCGAGTCACCCAATCAATCATCACGTCGCGATTGCGCTGGTATTGCGTGCGCATCCGCCGCAAATGCGGTTCGAAGTGGCCACCCTTGAGAAACTCGGCGATGGCGATTTGCGGCTGAGGCGCAGTGGAGCCGGTGCTGATGTACTTCATGTGCAACACCCGTTCCAGATAACGGCCGGGTGCGACCCAGCCGATGCGCAGGCCCGGGGCCAGGGTCTTGGAAAACGAACTGCACAACAGGACGCGCCCGTCCTCGTCGAAGGATTTGATCGTGCGCGGGCGCGGGTAGGTATAGGCCAGTTCGCCATACACATCGTCCTCGATGATCGCCACGTCAAAGCGCTGCGCAAGCGTCAACAACGCACGTTTGCGCGACTCCGGCATGATGTAGCCCAACGGGTTATTGCAGTTGGGGGTCAGCTGTATGACCTTGATTGGCCATTGCTCCAGGGCCAGTTCCAGTGCTTCAAGACTGATCCCGGTCAGCGGGTCGGTAGGGATTTCCAGGGCCTTCATGCCCAGGCCCTTGAGGGTCTGCATCGCACCGTGAAAGCTCGGCGAGTCCACCGCAACAATGTCCCCCGGCTCGCAGATTGCGCGAATGCTGGTGGACAGTGCTTCGTGGCAACCCGTAGTGACCACCAGCTCACTGGCGCCCAACTGACAGCCGGAATCGAGCATCAGGCGAGCGATTTGTTCACGCAGTTCGAGGTTGCCGTGGATGTTGTCGTAATACAGACCGGGCATGTCCTGCCGCCGGCTGATTCGCGCCAGATCGCGCAGCAGCGGTTTCATGGTCGGGCTGGTGATGTCCGGCATGCCGCGTCCGAGTTGCACCACATCTTTGCGCGGCACTGCGCGGATCAATTCCAGCACCTGATCCCATTGCGAAATGTCCACCGGACGCTGGGCCGGGCGGCCGACTGCCGGCAAATCCGGCAATTCGCGGCTGGCCGGAACGAAGTATCCGGATTTGGGCCTTGGCATGGCCAGCCCGTTGTCCTCCAGCACCCGATAGGCCTGCTGCACCGTGCTCAGGCTGACGCCGTGCTCGACGCTCAGCGCCCGTACTGAAGGCAGTCGGTCACCGGGGCGATAGAAGCCCTGTTCAATACGTGTGCCGAGCAACTCGGCGAGGTTGACGTAAAGAGTCATGGTGCAGCCTCGATAGGGGTGATTCGGTTAACCAGTACAGATCAGGCAAAAAATCAGGATTCAGTGGCGGAATCGGCAAAACTGTATTGAGTTAATACAGTTGCATTGAATCTGTATTGCTTTTGCGCGCCCTCGCATCATGGAACCTCTGGCTACCCAAGTAAACAGGAGCATCCAAGATGAACGGTTTGAGCGATGTGCGGCTGACGTTACGCAGTCAGGAACTGGCGGCAGGGCAGAACAACGGCACGCGGGAGGCGGGCATGCGCAATGCGTCGTCCGGCCTGAGTCGCTGGGATCAGTTCTGGCGCCGGCTGCGCACGCGCAAGGCGTTGTTGACCCTGACACCCAACCAGCTCAAGGATATCGGGCTGACGCGGGAGCAGGCGTTGGAGGAGGGGCTGAAGCCTTTCTGGCGGATCTGAAATCCATGGTGATTTTTAGGCCCATTCGCGAGCAAGCCCGCTCCCACATTAGATCTTCAGTGAACACAGATTCTGTGTTCGACACGGATCAACTGTGGGAGCGGGCTTGCTCGCGAAGGCGTCGGTACAGACACCGCCAATCCTTCAGACCAACTCTTTAAGCCGATGCCACAACATCCCCAGTGCCAGCAACGGCGAGCGCAAATGCTTGCCGCCGGGGAAGGTGATATGCGGCACTTTGGCAAACAGATCGAAGCCGCCGCTGTGCTGGCCGCTGATGGCTTCGGCCAGCAGTTTGCCGGCCAGGTGCGTGGCATTCACACCATGACCGGAATAGGCCTGGGCGTAATACACATTCGGCTGGTCCTTGAGTCGGCCGATCTGCGGCAGGCGATTGGCGCCGATGCCGATCATGCCGCCCCATTGATAGTCGATCCTCACACCAGACAGTTGCGCAAAGACTTCGAGCATTTTCGGACGCATGTACGCGGCGATGTCTTTCGGGTCGCGGCCTGAATAATGGCAGGCGCCGCCGAACAACAGGCGCCGGTCCGCCGAGAGCCGGTAATAATCCAGCGCCACCCGTTGATCGCAGACCGCCATGTTCTGCGGCAGCAGGGCGTGGGCCAGTTCTTCGCTCAAGGGTTCGGTGGCGATGATGTAGCTGCCGGCGGGCAGGACTTTGCCGCTGAGTTCCGGGTTGAGGTTATTGAGGTAGGCATTGCAACCCAACACCAGGGTTCTGGCGCGTACCGAGCCCTCTGCGGTATGGACCTTGACCTCGGGGCCGTAGTCGATGCGGGTCACGGCCGATTGCTCGAACAACTGGACCCCCAGTCGTTGTGCGGCTGCGGCTTCGCCCAAGGCCAGGTTCAGTGGATGCAGGTGCCCCGAACCCATGTCGATCAGGCCACCGACATAACGCGTAGAGCCGACCACGGTGTGCATCTCATTGGCTTGCAGCAAACGAGTCTCGTAGCGATAACCGAGGTTGCGCAGTTCTTCGGCATCTTCGGCGAAACCTTCAAGGTCACGGGGCTTGTTGGCGAGGTCGCAGTAACCCCAGGTCAGGTCGCAGGGGATCTGAAAACGCTCAACCCGTTGCCGGACGATTTCCACCGCTTCCAGGCCCATGAGTTTCATTTGCCGCACGCCTTCGACACCGATGACATTGGTGAACTGATCGAGGCCGTGGCCAACGCCGCGAATCAGCTGCCCGCCATTGCGTCCACTGGCGCCCCAACCGATTTTGTGGGCTTCAAGCAACACCACGCTGAGTCCGCGATCGGCCAGCTCAAGCGCCGTGTTCAACCCTGAAAACCCGCCACCCACTACACAGACGTCGGCCAACACTTCGCCTTTGAGCACCGGATGTTCGGGCTGCGGCAGGCTGCTGGCGGCGTAGTAGGAAGCGGTGTGGCTGACAGGCTGTTGAGCACGGGCATTCATGTGCGTGTTCCTGATTCTTGCGTTTAGAAAACTTGACGGAGCATAAGCCGGACCTTCCCGGGCGGGCAACATTGGTCGGCTGGTGCTGTCTGGATCGGGGCTTTTGCGTCAGAATCGCGCTCTATTCCGCTTTGGGTCACCGCTGCAATGAGCTGCAACAGCCAGACAATTCGCACATTGCGACAACAGATTCCCTCGTTCGAGTGCGTGCCCGGTTGCCATGACTGCTGCGGACCGGTGACCACCTCGCCGGAAGAAATGTCGCGCCTGCCGCGCAAGACTCGCGCCGAGCAGGATGCCGCGATGGAAGAGCTCAATTGTGTGCATCTGGGGCCGAATGGTTGCACGGTGTATGACGAGCGGCCGCTGATCTGCCGGTTGTTCGGCACCACCAAGACCTTGCCGTGCCCCAATGGGCGGGGGCCGGTGGAGCTGATTCATCCACGGGTTGAGAAGCAGGTGTTCGAGTACATGGCCAGTACTCGGCAGGTGTTGGTCTAGATAGACCGAGTCGCTGCCTTCGCGAGCAAGCCCGCTCCCACATTGGATCTTTAGTGAACACAAAGTTTATGTTCGACACGGATCAACTGTGGGAGCGGGCTTGCTCGCGAAAGCGGCTGAACAGACACCGCAAATCTCAATCCGGAATCGGCAAGGTCAGGCTCTCTTTCACCTCTTCCATCACGATGTAACTCTTGGACTCGCGCACGTGGGGCAGCTTGAGCAGGATGTCGCCCAGCAATTTGCGATACGAGGCCATCTCGGAAATCCGCGCCTTCACCAGGTAGTCGAAATCCCCTGAAACCAAGTGACACTCCAGCACATGGGGCAATTTCAGCACCGCGCGTCGGAACTCTTCGAAAGTATCGCCGGATTTGTAGTCCAGGCTGATCTCGACGAACACCAGAAGACTACCCTTCAGGTGCTGCGGATTGAGCCGGGCGTTGTAGCCCATGATGATCCCCTCGCGCTCCAGGCGCCGGACCCGCTCAGTGCAGGGCGTGGTCGAGAGCCCGACCTTTTCCCCAAGCTCCGTAAAGGAAATCCGCCCGTCCGCTTGCAGGATCCGCAAGATGTTGCGGTCGATCTTGTCCAGCTCACGTTTGGTCTGAGTGTTGGTACGCATAGGGGATGCGCCTCCGTGAAAAGGGTTTTTGCCGAGAATTGTCGCCAAATATAGGCGCTTATATAGTGAAAAGCACTGGCAAATCTTTTTTACACTGCGCGCATCTAAAGCTCTGAATAACAAACGTCAGCGGTTAGCCGCGATGAGGGATATGAAAATGCGCGTCATGGTCTTGGGTAGCGGCGTTATCGGTACCACCAGTGCTTATTACTTGGCCCGCGCCGGGTTTGAAGTAGTGGTTGTCGACCGGCAGCCAGCTGCTGCCATGGAGACCAGTTTCGCCAACGCCGGGCAAGTCTCGCCGGGTTATGCCTCGCCGTGGGCCGCACCGGGTGTGCCGCTCAAAGCCATCAAGTGGCTGTTGCAGCGCCATGCACCCTTGGCGATCAAGGCCACTGCCGACATCGACCAGTACCTGTGGATGGCACAGATGCTGCGCAACTGCACTGCCAGCCGTTACGCGGTGAACAAGGAGCGCATGGTCCGTCTGTCCGAGTACAGCCGTGACTGCCTCGACGAACTGCGCCTGGAGACCGGCATCGCCTACGAAGGCCGCAGCCTCGGTACCACCCAACTGTTCCGCACCCAGGCTCAACTGGACGGCGCGGCGAAAGACATCGCCGTGCTGAAAGAGTCCGGCGTGCCGTTCGAACTGCTCGACCGCGAAGGCATCGCCCGCGTTGAGCCGGCCCTGGCCAGCGTCACTGACATCCTCGCCGGTGCCCTGCGCCTGCCGAACGACCAGACTGGCGACTGCCAGATGTTCACCACCAAGCTCGCCGAGATGGCCGCGAAGCTCGGTGTGCAGTTCCGTTTCGGCCAGGACATCCAGCGCCTCGACTTCGCCGGTGACCGCATCAACGGCGTGTGGATCGACGGCAAGCTGGAAACCGCTGACCGCTACGTGCTGGCACTCGGCAGCTACTCGCCGCAACTGCTCAAACCGCTGGGCATCAAGGCACCGGTTTATCCGCTCAAGGGTTACTCGCTGACCGTGCCGATCACCAACCCGGCGATGGCACCGACCTCAACCATTCTCGATGAGACCTACAAAGTCGCGATCACCCGTTTCGACAACCGCATCCGCGTCGGCGGCATGGCCGAGATTGCCGGTTTTGACCTGTCGCTGAACCCGCGTCGCCGCGAAACACTGGAGATGATCGTCAACGATCTTTATCCTCAGGGCGGCGATCTGGCCCAGGCTGATTTCTGGACCGGCCTGCGTCCGACCACTCCGGACGGCACCCCGATTGTTGGCGCCACCCCGTTCAAGAACCTGTTCCTGAACACCGGTCACGGTACGCTCGGCTGGACCATGGCTTGTGGTTCGGGTCGTTTGCTGGCTGACCTGATGGCGAAGAAAAAGCCGCAGATCAGCGCCGAAGGCCTCGATATTTCCCGTTACGGCAACAAAACCCAGGAGTCTGCAAAGCATGTCAGTCCAGCGCCAGCTCACCAATGAGCGCATGAGTCAGATCGTCACCCATAACGGCACGGTTTACCTGGCCGGACAGGTCGGCGATGACATGAACGCCGGGATTGAACAGCAGACCCGTGAAACCCTCGCCAACATCGAGCGTTTGCTCGATCTGGCTGGCACCGACAAGCACCATCTGCTGTCGGTGACGATTTACCTGAAAGACATCGACGCGCATTTCGAAGGCATGAACGCGGTGTGGGACCAGTGGCTGCCAAGCGGTGTTGCCCCGGCCCGCGCCACGGTTGAGTCGAAACTGTGCGAGCCGGAAATCCTGGTCGAGCTGTCGGTTGTCGCCGCTCTGCCATAAGCCTGTCAGAAAGATCCCTCTCCCGGTGCTGTTGGCGGTTCACGCCGTCAGCCAGCGCCGGTTTTTTTTCCCGTTAACCCGACCAGAAGTGTGCCGCCATGCGTCCTGCCCGTGCCCTGATCGACCTTCAAGCCCTGCGTCACAACTACCGAATCGCCCGTGAACTCACGGGGGCCAAAGCCCTCGCGGTGATCAAGGCCGATGCCTATGGCCATGGCGCTGTGCGGTGCGCGCAAGCGCTGGAAGCCGAGGCGGACGGGTTTGCCGTGGCCTGCATTGAAGAGGCGTTGGAGCTGCGGGCAGCGGGTATTCATGCACCGGTGCTGTTGCTGGAAGGCTTTTTCGAAGCCGACGAGTTGTCACTGATCGTCGAGCATGATTTCTGGTGTGTGGTGCATTCGCTGTGGCAGCTCGAAGCCATCGAGAAAGCCGCGTTGAGCAAGCCGATTACCGTGTGGCTGAAGCTTGATTCGGGCATGCACCGCGTGGGGCTGCACCCGGCGGATTATCAGGCGGCTTATCAGCGTCTGCTGGCCAGCGGCAAGGTCGCGAAAGTGGTGCTGATGAGTCACTTTGCCCGTGCCGACGAACTGCACGAACAGGCCAGCGCCGAACAGGTGGCGGTGTTTGAAGCGGCGCGTAAAGGTTTGTCCGCCGAAGTGAGTTTGCGCAACTCGCCGGCAGTGCTCGGCTGGCCGCAGATTCCGAGTGATTGGGTGCGTCCGGGCATCATGCTCTATGGCGCCACGCCCTTCGAAGAAGCCAACGAAGTGGCATCACGCCTGCAACCGGTCATGACCCTGGAATCGAAAGTGATCAGTGTGCGCGAGTTGCCGGCTGGCGAACCCGTCGGTTACGGCGCCAGATTCATCACTCCTAAACCGATGCGCATTGGCGTCGTGGCCATGGGTTATGCCGACGGCTACCCGCGCTTGGCACCGACCGGCACGCCAGTGCTGGTGGCCGGGCAGCGCAGCCAGTTGCTCGGTCGGGTGTCGATGGACATGCTCTGTATCGACCTGACCGATGTGCCGCAGGCCGGTCTCGGTTCGACCGTCGAGTTGTGGGGCAAAAACATCCTCGCCAGTGATGTAGCCATGGCTGCCGGCACGATTCCTTACCAGATTTTCTGCAACCTGCGCCGAGTGCCACTGCTCTATTCCGGGGCTTAGTGCGCAGGGCTCCAGACCGGAAGTCGCCTCGCTGAGCAGGATTCAGGTCAAGGTGTTGTAAATACTGAACGCTGTCGCCATGATAACGCTCACTATTTCAACAATCCTGAATCCTGGAGGCGCAAGCTTTGGACGTCGGTGAACGACTGCAATCCATCCGTAGGCTCAAAGGCCTTTCCCAGCGTGAACTCGCCAAGCGGGCGGGGGTCACCAACAGCACGATTTCGATGATCGAGAAGAACAGCGTGAGCCCTTCGATCAGTTCGCTGCGCAAGGTGTTGGGCGGGATTCCCATGTCCATGGTCGAGTTCTTTTCCGAAGAGATCCTGCAGGAAAAACCGACTCAGATCGTCTACAAGGCCAACGAGCTGATCGATATTTCCGATGGCGCCGTGACCATGAAACTGGTCGGTCGGGCCCACCCGAGCCGGGCTATCGCATTCCTCAATGAAATTTATCCGCCAGGCGCCGACACCGGTGACGAGATGCTCACCCATGAAGGCGAGGAAACCGGCATCCTGGTCGAAGGAAAACTGGAACTGGTGGTCGGTCTCGAAACTTTTGTACTCGAAGCCGGCGATAGCTACTACTTTGAAAGTACCAAGCCACACCGTTTCCGGAATCCGTTCGATATGCCGGCGCGACTAATCAGCGCAGCAACGCCGGCGAATTTCTAAGAAAAAAGGCGTCCTGCCAGTATCACCGAGGCGCCCGGGCTGTTTTTCCGCCGCAGCCTAAGACCACTCCGATTTTGGGGTTGTTTCAGTGCGACGGGCTTACCGCTATACTTGCGCCCGCCTGCGAACCGTGGCCGTAGGCGTGACTAGCCACCATTGAGGGTGAACGCGTGAACCTAATTATGAAAATGCTGGCTGCACCAGCAACCGTATTGGCCCTATGGGCTGTCAGTGTCAGCGCTCAAGCTGCGACCAACGACGATATTGCTAAACGCCTTGAGCCAGTCGGTCAGGTTTGTGTTCAGGGTAAAGAGTGCAAGGGCATGGAGGTGGCCACTGCCGCTGGCGGCGGTGGTGGTGCGAAAACTCCGGATGAAGTGATTGCAAAACATTGCAACGCTTGCCACGGCTCAGGCCTGTTGGGCGCGCCGAAAATCGGTGATGCCGCCGCTTGGGGCGAGCGCGCCAAGAAAGAAGGCGGTGTTGACGGCCTGCTCGCCAAGGCGATCTCCGGCCTCAACTCGATGCCGCCAAAAGGCACCTGCGCCGATTGCGCAGACGCCGAGCTCAAAGGCGCGATCCAGAAGATGTCCGGCCTGAAATAAGCCTGAGTCTTCCTGCTGAAAAGCCGCTTTCGAGCGGCTTTTTTGTGCCCGCTGTTTTGTCCTGAAGACAATGAAGAACCCTTTTGGGAGCGGGCTTGCTCGCGAAAGCGGTGTGTCAGTCAACATTGATGGCGACTGACACGGCCTCTTCGCGAGCAAGCCCGCTCCCACAAAGGATCTTCGGTGCTGGCATGATTTGGCGTCTGAGGCTGTTCATTGCAGCCAAGACCCGGCAAGCTCGGTCCAACCCCAATTCATGGAACGTGAGGGAGGATCCGATGGTGCAGCTGTGTTCTATCGAGCAGGCGGTCGATGACGTACTGGCGCGGTTGCCGGTCCACCTTCACATGGGCCTGCCCCTGGGCCTGGGCAAACCCAACCACTTCGTCAACGCGTTGTATCGACGTATCGCGCAACTGCCAGAGCGGCGGCTGACGATCTACACCGCGCTGTGCCTGGGTCGTCCCTCACTGGGTGACGGACTGCAAAAACGCTTCCTCGAACCCTTTATCGAACGGGTGTTCGGCGATTATCCCGAGCTGGATTTCCTCGCCGACCTGCATCGCGACCAACTGCCGGGCAATATCCACATTCAGCAGTTCTTCATGCAGCCCGGCAGCCTGCTCAACAGTGCGGCGGCGCAGCAGGACTACGTCAGCAGCAATTACAGCCATGCGGCGCGGGACATCAATGCTGCCGGGTTGAATCTGGTCGCTCAGTTGGTCGCCAGTCATGCCGGGCAACCCGACCGCTTGAGCCTGAGCTGCAACCCGGACATCACCCTCGATCTGCTGCCGATGATTGCCAGGCGCCGTGCCGCCGGAGAAACCATCCTGATGGTCGGCCAGGTGCACAACGATCTGCCTTACATGCCCGGCGATGCGGAACTCGGTATCGACACCTTCGACCTGCTGATCAATGAGAAAGACAACACCACGCTGTTTTCCACGCCGAACATGCCGGTGGGGTGTCAGGACCATTTCATCGGCCTGCACGCCAGCACCCTGGTGCGTGACGGTGGCACCTTGCAGATCGGCATCGGCTCCATGGGCGATGCGCTGACGGCGGCGCTGCTGGCACGGCAAGCGGACAACGACGCTTACAAGGCGTTGCTGGCCGACGTAAACCTCAGCCACTGGGCGCAACTGATCGAGCGCGCAGGTGGCATCGAACCATTCGCCAAAGGCCTGTATGGCTGTAGCGAAATGTTCGTCAACGGCTTGCTGGTGCTGGCGGATGCCGGAATCGTGCGGCGCAAGGTTTACCCGGACGTAGCAACCCAGCAACAGGCGAATGCCGGCACCCTGGATGAGGCCGCACAAACCGACGGCATTTCTGTGCATGGCGGCTTCTTCCTCGGCCCGCGCACCTACTACGAACGCTTGCGTGAGTTGCCACAAAGCAAGCGACTCGAATTCAACATGACCCGCATCAGCTACATCAACGAGCTCTATGGCCAGGAAGAACTCAAGCGTTTGCAGCGTCTTGATGCACGGTTCATCAACACTGCGTTCACCGTGACATTGCTGGGTGCCGCTGTTGCGGATCAGCTCGAAGATGGACGTGTGCTCAGCGGCGTAGGCGGGCAGTACAACTTCGTGGCTCAGGGCCATGCGCTGCAAGGCGCGCGTTCGGTGTTGCTGCTGCGCAGCTGGCGTGAGTCTGGCGGCGAGGTCAGCTCGAACATCGTTTGGGAGTATGGCCACTGCACGATTCCCCGGCACTTGCGGGACATTGTGGTCACCGAATACGGCATCGCCGATCTTCGCGGCAAAACCGATGCGGCAGTGATTGAGGCCTTGCTCAACATCAGCGACTCGCGTTTTCAGCCGGGATTGATCGAGCGGGCGCAGAAAGTCGGCAAATTGCCCAAGGACTTCCGTCTCGATCCACGCTTTGCCGATAACACTCCGCAACGGTTGCAGGGCATTCAGGCACGGCATCCGCAACTGTTTCCAGAGTATCCGCTGGGGTGTGATTTCACCGAGGTCGAGCGAGATGTATTGCGGGCGCTGAACTGGCTCAAGAGCAAGTTCAAGCTGAGCGAGGTGCTGGAATTGGGCAAGGCGGCGCTGGATGCGCCGGAGGCAGCAGCGTTCCCGGAGCATCTGGAGCGCATGCAACTGGCCAACACGGAGGGGCTGAAGGAGGATTTGTACCAGCGCTTGTTGCTGGCCGGCCTCAAGGCCACCGCACGAAACCCATTGTAGGAGCTGGCTTGCCAGCGAAGGCGGCGTGACATACAACAAGGATGTTGGATGTGATGGCCTCTTCGCTGGCAAGCCAGCTCCTACAGGGGGTTTGCGGTGTGGTGTTATTCGATGAAGGTCACGACACCATCGGCCAGCGACTTCACGCGAGCCAGGGACTCTACGCGATAACCCTGCGAGTCCAGTTCCGCACGGCCGCCCTGGAACGACTTCTCGATCACGATGCCCAGGCCCGCCACGGTCGCGCCGGCCTGTTTGATGATCGAAATCAGCGCCTGGGACGCCTTACCGTTGGCCAGGAAGTCATCGATGATCAGCACGCGGTCGCTGCTGGTCAGGTGGCGCGGGGAGATCGCCACGGTGCTTTCGGTCTGCTTGGTGAACGAGTAAACGGTCGCCGACAGCAGGTTTTCGGTGAGGGTCAGGGACTGGTGCTTGCGGGCGAAAATCACCGGCACACCGAGGTTCAGGCCGGTCATGATCGCCGGGGCGATGCCCGAGGCTTCGATGGTGACGATCTTGGTGATGCCCGAATCCTTGAACAGCGTGGCGAATTCGTCGCCGATCAGCTTCATCAGGGCCGGGTCGATCTGGTGGTTCAGAAAGGCGTCGACCTTCAGGACCTGGTCGGAAAGCACAATGCCTTGTTCGCGAATTTTCTGGTGCAGGGCTTCCATGAAGCTGTCCTCTTTTGGCGCCTGTGCGCCGAAGGTCATATAAAAGTGGTCAATTCTAGCGCTTTAACATCGCGCGTATATCCGCCAATGCGTTGTTGCCTCGCACGGCTTTGACTTCGGTCGGTGTGTCGTCGTTGCCTTCCCAGGCCAGATCGTCCGGCGGCAACTCATCGAGGAAGCGGCTCGGCGCGCAATCGATGATCTCGCCGTACTGCTTGCGCTTGGCGGCGAAGGTGAAGGCCAGGGTCTGGCGCGCGCGGGTGATGCCCACGTAGGCCAGGCGACGTTCTTCTTCGATGGTGTCGGCTTCGATGCTGGAACGGTGCGGAAGGATTTCCTCTTCCATGCCCATGATGAACACGTAGGGGAACTCCAGGCCCTTGGAGGCATGCAAGGTCATCATCTGCACGCCTTCGGCACCGTCTTCCTCTTCCTGCTGGCGCTCCAGCATGTCACGCAGGACGAGTTTGCCGATGGCGTCCTCAACGGTCATTTCGCCGTCTTCGTCTTTTTCCAGGGTGTTCTTCAGGGCCTCGATCAGGAACCAGACGTTGCCCATGCGGTAATCCGCGGCCTTGTCGCTGGAGCTGTTGGTACGCAGCCAGTTCTCGTAGTCGATGTCCATGACCATGCTGCGCAGGGCCGAGATCGGGTCCTCACCGGCGCATTGCTCGCGCACCCGGTCCATGAAGCGTTTGAAGCGCGACAGGCGATCGGTGAAGCGCGAATCCAGGTGTTCGCCCAAACCCATCTCATCGGTGGCGGCGTACATCGAGATTTTGCGCTCGGTGGCGTAGTTGCCCAGTTTCTCAAGCGTGGTCGAACCGATTTCACGGCGCGGCACGTTGATCACCCGCAGGAACGCGTTGTCGTCATCCGGGTTCACGATCAGGCGGAAGTAGGCCATCAGGTCCTTCACTTCCTGGCGTCCGAAAAAGCTGTTGCCGCCGGACAGGCGATACGGCACCTGGTGATGCTGCAATTTCAGCTCGATCAGCTTGGCCTGGTAGTTGCCGCGATAGAGGATCGCGAAATCGCTGTACGGGCGGTCGGTGCGCAAGTGCAGGCTGAGGATTTCCATGGCCACACGCTCGGCCTCGGCGTCCTCGTTGCGGCAACGGATCACGCGGATCTCGTCGCCGTGGCCCATTTCACTCCACAGCTGCTTTTCGAACTCGTGGGGGTTGTTCGAGATCAACACGTTGGCGCAGCGCAGAATGCGGCTGGTGGAGCGGTAGTTCTGCTCCAGCATCACCACTTTCAAGGACGGGTAGTCGTCCTTGAGCAGCATCAGGTTTTCCGGGCGGGCACCGCGCCAGGCGTAGATCGACTGGTCGTCGTCGCCCACTACGGTGAACTGGTTGCGCTTGCCGATGAGCATTTTCACCAGCAAATACTGGCTGGCGTTGGTGTCCTGGTATTCGTCGACCAGCAGGTAACGCACCTTGTTCTGCCACTTTTCCAGGATGTCGGCGTGCTCTTCGAACAGCTTCACCGGCAGCAGGATCAGGTCGTCGAAGTCCACTGCGTTGAACGCCTTGAGCGTGCGCTGGTAGTGGGTGTAGACGATGGCGGCGGTCTGTTCCTTGGGGTTGCGCGCGTTTTCCAGGGCCTGGGCCGGCAGGATCAGGTCGTTTTTCCAGGCGCCGATCATGTTCTTGATCTCGTCGACGCCATCGTCGCCCGAGTATTCCTTCTGCATGATGTCGGTCATCAGGGCTTTGACGTCGGTCTCGTCGAAGATCGAGAAGCCCGGTTTGTAGCCCAGCCGCACATGCTCCTTGCGGATGATGTTCAGGCCCAGGTTGTGGAACGTGCAAACCGTCAGCCCGCGACCTTCACCGGCACGCAACAGGGTGCCGACCCGTTCCTTCATCTCGCGGGCGGCCTTGTTGGTAAAGGTCATGGCGACGATGTACTGGGCGCGAATGCCGCAGTTCTGGATCAGGTGCGCGATTTTGCGTGTGATTACGCTGGTCTTGCCGGAGCCTGCACCGGCGAGCACCAAAAGAGGGCCGCCGACGTAGCTCACGGCTTCTTGCTGCCGGGGATTGAGTCGGGACATAGGTAAATTCAGGAGTCAGTCACAAAATGGGCCGGCATTTTAACAGGCTCAGCGAATTGTGCTGCTCTGTCCGACTTGTGACGTACCGCGCTTTCTGCAATTGCCGGTTTTGTTACTTTCACGCAGGATGCGCAACGAATTTGCGGCTAATGTTCGTAATTCCAGATACAAAGGGCTCGATTTGATGACTGATGTCTTTGGTCATTGGTTATCGGAACGGCATAATGCCCGTCGCCTACATCTTTGCAGAGTCTAGGGAGCTAGCTTGTCTACGCCTGTCGAACCCTTGCGTTTGCTGCTACTGGCCGAAGAGCCAGCGTGGGCAGCGTTGTTGCGCGAGTGTCTGGCTCCGATGGGGAGCTCGGCCGTGCTCATCAGCGCGCCGAGTTGGGAGTCGGTCAGCAGCCTGTTCGATGACAACCGCAGCGCGGTGTTATTGACCATCCCGCAACTTCAACCGGCGCCGGGCCGTTGCAGCCTGCCGACGGTGTTGCTGCTCGACCATGAGCCGCTGACCCCGCCCGACGGTGTAAGTGACTGGCTGGTGCGCGATCATCTCGATCCGGGCATGTTGCGCCGTTGCCTGCGCCATGTGCGCGAACGTGGGGTGCTGGAAAACACCCTGCAACGTCTGGCCGAGCAGGATCCGCTCACCGGCATCGCCAATCGCCAGGGCTTTCAGACCTTGCTGACGGCGCGGCTGGCGGAAAGCGACGGTCGCGGCCTGGCCCTCGGTCATCTCGACCTCGACAACTTTCGTTATGCCAACGATGCCCTCGGCCATCAGGCCGGTGACCGCCTGATCCTGCAAGTGGTGGCGCGGCTCAAGAGCCAGCTTGAGGCCGGCGATCAACTCGCGCGCCTGGGCAGTGATGAATTCGCGCTGCTGATCGACACCCGTCGTGCTCCCCAGCGTGCCGAGTGGATGGCCGAGCGCATCAGCGAAGCGCTGGCCGAGCCTTATTGGGTCGACGGCGAAAGCCTGTTGATCGGCTCCAGCCTGGGCATTGCCCATGCCCGGGCCCAGGCCGGCGCGGATCCGCTGATGTGGCACGCGCACATCGCCATGCAGCAGGCCAAAAGCACGCAAGGTTGCACCTTTCACATTTTTAACGAACGCATCAACCGCAATGCCCGCAGCATCGCCGACCTCGAAACCGAACTGCGCCGGGCGCTGCGCCGCGATGAGCTGGAATTGCACTACCAGCCACGGCTGAACCTTGAAGACGGACAGATCGTCGGCCTCGAAGCTTTGGTGCGCTGGCGGCATGCCGAGCGCGGCTTGCTACCGCCGAGCGAATTCGTGCCGCTGGCTGAGCAAAGCGGTCTGATTGTGCCGCTGGGGTACTGGGTGATTTCCCGGGCCTTGCGCGACATGCAGGCGCTGCTTGAGCTGGGTTTGCCGCCGTTGCACATGGCGATCAACCTGTCATTCCGGCAGTTCCAGGACAGCCAGTTGCTGTCGACCCTGAGTCACCTGATTGCCGAGCGCGGCGTCGAGGCGAAGTGGCTGGAGTTCGAGCTGACCGAAACTGCGGTCATGCGCCGCAGCGATCTGGTCAAGCAGACCATGGACGCCCTCGGGCGCCTCGGTGTGCGCTTCTCACTCGACGATTTCGGCACCGGGTTCTCGTCGTTTGTGCACCTCAACAGCCTGCCGATCACTTTGCTGAAGATCGACAAGAGCTTTGTTGGCGGCATGGAACAGCGTGAGGAGAACCGCAAACTGGTCCACGCGATGATCAACCTGGCGCACAACCTCAACCTTGAAGTGGTTGCCGAAGGTGTAGAGACGCCGGAGCAACTGGATCTGCTGCGCGGGTTCGAGTGCGATCAGGTGCAGGGGTATTTGATCAGCAGGCCATTGCCGCTGGCCGAACTGGTGGAGTACCTGACGTTTGATTCCAGCCGGCAGGCGGTCTTGTAGGAGCTGGCTTGCCAGCGAAGGGGCCATCATATTCAACGTCGAAGCTGAATGTGCCGGCCTATTCGCTGGCAAGCCAGCTCCTACAGGGGTCTCATTCGGTCTGAACGGCCTCGAAATGCTGCGATGACGGCTCCCGCCGAATCATCCGCTTCATTTTCCACTCGAACCCCAGCGTCAGGCTCACCGCCGCGAACGCCAGGCCCAGCGCCAGGCCCCACCAGACGCCCGTTGGCCCCCAGTGCAAGTGGAACGCCATCCACCACGCCGCCGGAGCGCCGATCAGCCAATAGCAACCCAGGCCGACGAGGAAAGTAGTCTTGGCATCCTTGAGTCCGCGAATGCAGCCCATGGCGATGGTTTGGGTGCCGTCAAACAGCTCGAACCACGCCGCCACTGCCAACAGGCTCACGGCCAGGTTGATGACATCGCGGAACGCCGGGTCGTTGTGGTCGAGGAACAAACCGACCAACTGGTTTGGCAGCAGCCAGAAGACCATGGCGAAACACAGCATCGCCGCAGCCCCGAAGGCGATCCCGACCCGCCCGGCCAGACGCGCATCCAGCAATTGCCCGGCGCCGTAATGTTGGCCGATGCGCATGGTGATCGCGTAGGAAATACCTGCCGGGACCATGAACGCCACCGAAACGATTTGCAGGGCGATCTGGTGTGCGCCCAGTTGCGTGCTGCCCATGGTGCCCATGCACAGGGCGGCGAAGGCAAACAGCCCGACTTCCACCGCGTAGGTGCCGCCAATCGGCAAGCCCAGGCGCCACAGTTCCTTCAGATAGTGCCGATTGAGCCGCGACAAACCCTGACACAGCGGATAGGCGTCATAAGCCGGATGCCGACGAATGTGCCACGCCAGCGCAATTGCCATCAGGTTGGCGACAATCGCCGTGACCAGCCCGATGCCCATCAGCCCCAATTTTGGCAAGCCGAACATCCCGGTAATCAATGCATAGTTGAGCAGGAAGTTGGCCACGGTCCCGCCCAGGCTGATAACCATCACCGGCGTCGCACGGCCAATGGCGCTGGTGAACCCGCGCAGGGCCATGAAGCTCAGGTAGCCGGGCAGGGCGAAGGGCAGGAAGATCAAAAACTGCCCGGCCGCGTTGACGTTGCTTTCGGTCTGGCCGAACAGTAGCAGCACCGGTTTGAGGTTCCACAGCAGCAAACCGGCGACCAGCGCCATCAGCCATGCCAGCCACAACCCGGCCTGGGTCAGCCGGGTAGCCCCGAGAATGTCGCCGGCCCCCTGACGGATCGCCACCAGTGTGCCGACGGCAGCTATCACGCCGATGCAGAAAATCGACACGAACGAATAGGTCGCCGCGCCGAGCCCGCCACCGGCCAGCGCCTCGGGACTCAGGCGCGCCATCATCAGGGTGTCGGTGAGGACCATCAGCATGTGCGCCAACTGCGAGGCAATCAGCGGCCCCGCCAACCGCAGGATGGCCCAGAGTTCAATACGTGCTGGATGCTGCATGGTCATCACGCTCGATTATCAAAGGGAACAGGAAAGCACCGATTCTCGGCGCTCTGCGAGGTTTGCACAAAGGGATAAAAAGGATGGATGGCATGATTCAAACTCATGCTGGAGAGTTTCTGCTAGGGTGGACGAACCCCGCACCAGGAGCTTTCCTTATGTCCCGTCGTCTTCCTCCCTTGTATGCCCTGCGCGCATTCGAAGCGGCGGCGCGGCACAGCTCGTTTACCCGCGCGGCCGAAGAGCTGTCGATTACCCAAAGTGCGGTCAGCCGCCATATTCGTACACTCGAAGAACATTTTGCCTGCCGCTTGTTTCATCGCAGTGGCCGCAACCTGCAACTGACCGAGTCGGCCCGGTTATTGTTGCCGGGCATTCGTGAAGGCTTCACCGCGCTGGAGCGCGCCTGCAATACCTTGCGTGCCGAAGACGACATCTTGCGCATGAAAGCCCCTTCGACCCTGACCATGCGCTGGTTGCTGGCGCGCCTCAGTCGCTTCCGTCATCTGCAACCGGGTAACGAAGTACAACTGACCAGTGCGTGGATGGACGTCGATTCCGTGGATTTCAACGACGAGCCGTTCGACTGCGCGGTGCTGTTGAGTAACGGCCATTTCCCTCCGGACTGGGAGGCGAGTTACCTGTTCCCCGAGGAATTGATCCCGGTGGGCGCGCCCAACCTGCGGGGCGATCAGCCCTGGGACGTCACGCGCCTGGCCAACACCGAGTTGTTGCACCCGACGCCGGACCGACGCGACTGGCGTAACTGGCTGGAGCGCATGGGCCTGGCCGAACAGGTGTCGCTCAAGGGCGGGCAGGTGTTCGACACCCTGGAGCTGGGCATGATCGCCGCTGCGCGAGGCTATGGCGTGTCCATGGGCGATCTGCTGATGGTGGCGGAAGATGTGGCCCAGGGGCGCCTCAGTTTGCCGTGGCCCACGGCCGTCGCCAGTGGTGAGAAATATTACCTGGTCTGGCCGAAAACCCGGCCCGGCGGCGAACGCATGCGCCGGCTCAGTGACTTCCTGCAAAACGAAGCCCGTTCCATGGAATTGCCGGATGTCGTGCACTTGAGCTGAAACGATGAAGCCGCCGGAGAGGCTGGCGGCGGTCTTGCGTTCCGAGGTTGACCGCTTTCGTTGAGGTGCGGCTGAGTTAGTCTTCGCGAGCAAGCCCGCTCCCACAGGATAAACGACGCCGAACCTGTGGGAGCGGGCTTGCTCGCGAATGGAGCGACTCGGTTTCGACACTTACTGCGTGGCCGGCCGATATTGCAACGCTTCCGCCAGATGCTCGCGGCTGATCGCATCAACCTGTTCCAGATCCGCCAGCGTCCGTGCCACCTTGAGCAACCGATGCGCCGAACGCAGTGACAGGGTCAGTCGTTCACAGGCGGATTCCAGCCAGTGCTCATCGGCTGTGGATAACTTGCAGTAGCGACGCAACCCCGGCAAATCCAGAAAGGCATTGGCACAACCCTGACGCTTCTGCTGGCGCTCACGAGCCTCAGCGACAAGCACCGCAGCACTGGCGCTGTCCTCTCCTGGCTTCACATTGGGATTCAACGCCGTGGCTTCCCGGGCGACAGTCAGGTGCAGGTCGATGCGATCGAGCAACGGTCCCGAGAGTTTGTTGCGATAACGCTGCACCATGTCCGGCGTGCAGGAGCAGCGCCCGCTTGGCTCGCCAAGATATCCACAGGGACACGGATTCATCGCCGCCACCAATTGAAAACGCGCCGGAAAGCGCACGCGATCTTTCGCCCGCGAGATTACGATATGCCCGGATTCCATCGGCTCCCTCAGGACTTCCAATACTCTGCGTTCAAACTCGGGAAGCTCATCAAGAAACAAGACGCCGTGGTGGGCGAGGGTAATTTCACCCGGCTGCGGTTTCGAGCCGCCACCCACTAAAGCGGGGCCAGAGGCGGAGTGATGGGGCTGGCGAAAGGGGCGCTGTGGCCAGTGACGCAAGGGCACACAACTGGTGACCGATTGAATCGCCGCCACTTCCAGCGCCTCGCTCTCGGTCAGCGGCGGCAGCAGCCCTGGCAAACGACTCGCCAGCAACGTTTTTCCGGTCCCCGGGGGACCACTGAGTAGCAGGTTGTGAGCTCCAGCAGCCGCAATCAGCAGCGCACGCTTGGCCGCCAACTGTCCTTGCACTTCATTCATATCGGGATAAGGTTTGCTGGCGCAGAGCAGTCCATCGGAAGCATAAGGCTCGATCGGTGTATGCCCGTTGAAATGCGCCACTGCCTGCAGCAGATGGTCCACGGCAATGACCTTCAACCCTGACGCCAGGCAAGCCTCCTCGGCATTCGCCTGCGGCACCATCAACCAGCGTCCGGCCTTGCGCGCCGCCAATGCTGCTGGCAGCACCCCGCGGACCGGCCGCACGGCGCCGGAAAGCGCCAGCTCCCCCAGACACTCCACGTCATCCAGTGTCAGCGTCGGCACTTGCACGCTGGCCGAGAGAATCCCCAGGGCAATCGCCAGATCGAACCGCCCGCCATCCTTCGGCAAGTCGGCCGGCGCCAGATTCAGCGTGATCCGCCGCGCCGGAAATTGCAGCCCCGAATTGATGATCGCGCTACGCACCCGGTCCTTGCTTTCCTTCACCGCCGCTTCCGGTAACCCGACCATGGTCAGCGAAGGCAAACCATTGGCTAGGTGAACTTCAACTGTAACGGCAGGCGCCTCCACGCCGACCTGGGCGCGGCTGTGGACGATGGAGAGGGACATGGTCGTTCCTTGAGTTGTACGGGGGCCGCATCCTGCGGTTTCTGAAGGATAGTTGTGAGGATGGGATCTGGCGTGGCGATACCGATGGGAATTTTTGGCAGGATGTTGCGTACGTCAATGGGCGAGCATCGTCTCTGTGGCGAGGGAGCTTGCTCCCGCCGGGCTGCGCAGCAGCCCCAAAAAGAGGGACGGCTACGCCGTCCAGCGGGAGCAAGCTCCCTCGCCACGGGGATGTGTGGCGTTATTCGGTCGGCGGATTCAGCTTCGCTTCCAGCTCCGCGACCTTCGTTTCAAGAGCCTCCAGCCGCGCCCGCGTGCGCGCCAATACAACCATCTGGCTATCGAACTCTTCCCGACTCACCAGATCCAGTTTGCTGAAGCCGCTCTGCAGCAACATTTTGAACTGGCTTTCGATTTCAGCTTTCGGCAGCGGCGTGTCGCCGCTGAAGAGGCGGGAGGCGGTGCTGGTCAGGGCGTCGAGGAAGTCTTTTGGCGCGAGCATGGGCAATGTCCTGGAAACTATGGCGGGCAGTGTATCACGCAGTGTCTATAGTCATTTCCGCGGGCAAGGGGTGCACGCTTTTCGCGCATGGGGACAGAAGGCGTCGCACCGTTGTTGTGCGTAACGTGCCGAGTGTTGTAGCGAAGTTTCCACTCTGCGCTGGCAAAGGCTTGAAAACAGTCAGTTTTGTGGAGATGGCAAGCTTTCTGCTTAGTCCCTCGTGACCCATGCACTGATGCAGTCGCTGTGACGAATGCAGTGCGCCAAGCGAAACACGGGGAGTGCTTCGCAAGGAGCGGTTAGCTGGCGTCGGACGGGCAGGTAAGGCCGACGATGCGTTACAAAGCCAGGCACTGCGCTTAGACTTGAGACGGGTTTGTTTTCCTGGGGCAAGTCCACCAATTCGGGAGAGAGTTTTCATGAAGCTAGTCACTGCCATCATCAAGCCGTTCAAGCTGGACGACGTACGCGAGTCGCTGTCCGAGATCGGCGTGCAGGGCATTACCGTCACTGAAGTCAAAGGCTTTGGTCGGCAGAAGGGTCACACCGAGCTGTATCGCGGCGCGGAATATGTGGTCGATTTCCTGCCCAAGGTGAAGATCGACGTCGCCATCGACGACAAGGATCTGGACCGGGTAATCGAGGCCATCACCAAGGCTGCCAACACCGGCAAGATCGGTGACGGCAAGATCTTCGTGGTCAATCTGGAACAGGCGATTCGCATCCGTACCGGCGAAACCGATACCGACGCTATCTAAGCCGCCACAAACCCAACGCCCCAGGAGAAAACAAAATGACTCTGCGTAAATTCGCAGGGCTAGGAGCCCTGTTGTCCCTCGTAATGCCCGGCCTGGCCATGGCGGCAGACGAAGTGGCGGCCCCAGTCCTCAACTCCGGCGATACCGCCTGGATGATGACCTCGACAGCCTTGGTGCTGTTCATGACCATTCCCGGCCTCGCGCTGTTCTACGGCGGCATGGTTCGGTCGAAAAACATTCTTTCCGTGATGATGCAGTGCTTCGCCATTACCGGTTTGATCAGCGTCCTGTGGGTCATTTATGGCTACAGCATCGCGTTCGACACCACTGGCATGGAGCAGGGCGTCGTCAACTTCAACTCGTTCGTCGGCGGCATGGGTAAAGCATTCCTCGCCGGCATCACGCCAGCCAGCCTGACCGGGCCTGCGGCGCTGTTCCCTGAGGCGGTGTTCGTCACCTTCCAGATGACCTTCGCGATCATCACCCCGGCGTTGATTGTCGGCGCCTTTGCCGAGCGGATGAAGTTCTCCGCGATGCTGGTCTTCATGGGCGTGTGGTTCACCCTGGTTTATGCGCCGATTGCGCACATGGTCTGGTCCGGCAATGGCGGCCTGCTGTGGGACTGGGGCGTGCTGGACTTCGCCGGCGGCACCGTGGTGCACATCAACGCCGGTGTGGCCGGCCTGGTTGCCTGCCTGGTGCTGGGCAAGCGCAAAGGCTTCCCGACCACGCCAATGGCGCCGCACAATCTCGGTTACACCCTGATGGGCGCGGCGATGCTGTGGGTCGGCTGGTTCGGTTTCAACGCCGGTTCCGCCGCTGCAGCCAACGGCACCGCCGGTATGGCGATGCTGGTGACGCAAATCGCTACCGCTGCTGCTGCGCTGGGCTGGATGTTTGCCGAGTGGGTCACTCACGGCAAACCTAGCGCACTGGGTATCGCTTCGGGCGTGGTTGCCGGCCTGGTGGCAATCACCCCAGCTGCCGGTACCGTCGGCCCGATGGGCGCACTGGTAATCGGTCTGGCGGCTGGCGTGGTGTGCTTCTTCTGCGCGACCACCCTGAAACGCAAGCTCGGTTATGACGACTCCCTGGACGCCTTCGGCGTGCACGGTATCGGCGGTATCCTCGGCGCAATCCTGACCGGTGTGTTCGCTGCTCCGTCCCTGGGTGGCTTCGGCACCGTGACCGACATCGCCGCGCAAGTGTGGATTCAGTGCAAGGGCGTGGGTTTCACGGTGATCTACACCGCAATTGCCACGTTCATCATCCTCAAGGTGCTGGATGCGGTCATGGGTCTGCGCATCAACGAAGAAGAAGAAGCGGTCGGCATCGATCTGGCGCTTCACAACGAACGCGGCTACAACTTGTAAGCACGCGCATAAAAAACTTGCCCGGCTTGCCGGGCATTTTTTTGTCTGGAATTTGTCATTGAAGGGTGAGCTAAAAGGTTTTTTCCTACAGGTTTTGCGATGTTTGCTCCGGGTGATTTTGTGCGGTCGAAGGCTTACAGGATTGAAGGAATATTAGGGCCTTTGTTTTTTCCCAGAGCGCGCTAGAATGCGCCCCGAACGTGCGGAGAACTGTATGTGGCAACAGACTCTGATTACCTTGCGGGCGAGGCCCCGGGGCTTTCATCTGGTAACGGACGAGTTACTCGCCGGCCTGCCTGAACTCAAGGCATGTCGGGTCGGTCTGTTGCATTTGTGGCTGCAGCATACCTCGGCGTCGTTGACCATCAACGAGAACGCCGATCCGGCGGTACGTCGCGACTTCGAACGATTTTTCAATCGTCTGATCCCACAAGGAACAGACGGCTATGAGCATAACGACGAAGGCCTGGACGACCTCCCGGCGCACTTCAAGGCCAGCGTGCTTGGCTGTCAGCTCAGTTTGCCGATTTCGGCAGGCCGGTTGGCGTTGGGGACCTGGCAAGGCGTTTACCTGGGCGAGCACCGTGATCATGGCGGTGCCCGTAAAGTCCTCGCCACCGTGCACGGTGAAGGGGCATAACCGCTGGTCAGCAGCGGCCGTTGATTTTTTCCCGGCAGCCTTCGACAGAGGGCAAAGCTGGGCTATAACTAATCTGCTTTTCGCAAGTCATGAGGTAGAACATGAGCGACGATGATCTGGAAAACGACGACCTCGAAGTAGGCGACGACGACGAAACCGAAGAAGGTCTGGAAGCAGCGGCGGAAGACGTCGCTGAAGACGACGGCGGTGATGCGCCGGCTCCGACCGCCAAAGGCAAGGCCAAGGCAGCGGTATCGGTCGATGAGCTGCCGAGTGTCGAAGCCAAGAACAAGGAGCGCGACGCCTTGGCCAAGGCCATGGAAGAGTTCCTGGCGCGTGGCGGCAAGGTGCAGGAAGTGGAGGCCAATGTGGTCGCCGATCCGCCCAAGAAGCCTGACAACAAGTACGGCAGCCGGCCTATCTGAGCCTGCTTCGCGCTTGCTGAAAAAGCCCGCCGTCGCTGCGGGCTTTTTCATGCCTGAGACAAAAATCAAAAGGTCGGCGCAATCCCTTGTAGGAGCCGGCTTGCCGGCGAAGGGGGCCTTGAGCCATGCATGGCCCTTGCGGCCGTCTTCGCTGGCAAGCCAGCTCCTACAAGGTTGTTGCGTCAGTTCAGACCGGTGTTCCACCGCGCCAACAACGTCGGTAACTCGGTCAGACTGCCAATCTGCGCATCCGGCAACCGGTCCGCTTCCCAGGCCTTGCCCGCCGGGTTGAACCAGATTGCACGCAACCCCGCCTGCTGCGCACCGGCAATGTCATCACCCGGATGATCGCCGATATGCACCGCCGTTTCAGCGGTCGCGCCACCGCGCTGCAAAGCCTCCCGGAACAGTCGTGCATCGGGTTTGGCGATGCCGATGTCTTCGGCGCACAACGCAAATTTGAAGTAGTCCGCCAGCCCCAGCCGCCGCACATCGGCGTTGCCATTGGTGACGACGCCGAGGGCGTAATGGTTGGCCAGCAACTCCAGGGTCGGTTGCACCTCCGGGAATATTTCGAGCTGATGCCGGGCATGCAGAAACACTTCGAAACTCTGATCGGCCAGGTCCGACGCCTCGGCATGGGGATATCCGGCTTCTTCCAGGGCCTGGAACAACACGCGCCGGCGCAGGGCGCTGATGCGGTGCTTGAGGTTCGGCTCGATGCTCAGAATGCGCTCGCGAATGGCCCACAAATGTTCCACCGGCACTGCACCCAGGTTGGGCGCATGTTCGGTCAGCCATGCACGCAATACGGCTTCGGCGCTGACGATCACCGGGGCGGTGTCCCACAGGGTGTCGTCGAGGTCGAAGGTGATCAACTGAATACTCATGAATCGTCGCCTTTCATGCGTTTGGCCCGTGGGTGGGCGCTGTCGTAGACCGCTGCCAGATGCTGGAAGTCCAGGTGGGTGTAGATCTGCGTGGTCTTGATGTCCGAGTGTCCGAGCAGCTCCTGTACCGCCCGCAGGTCTTGGGAGGATTCCAGCAAATGGCTGGCGAAAGAGTGCCGCAGCATGTGCGGGTGCAGGTTCTGCCCCAGTTCGCGCTCGCCGGCAGCCTTGACCCGCACCTGGATCGCTCGTGGGCCGAGACGCCGGCCTTGCTGGCTGACAAACACCGCATCGTCCGCCGGGTTGGCCATGGCCCGCAGTGGCAGCCATTGTTCCAGCGCCTCGCGGGCCTTTTTGCCTACCGGCAGCAGGCGAGTCTTGCTGCCTTTACCAAGCACCTGGACCATGCCGTCGGCCAGGTCGAGCTGATCGAGATTGAGCCCCGTCAACTCCGACAGCCGCAGGCCGGAGGAATAGAACAGCTCGAGAATCGCCTGGTCCCGACGCGCCAGAAAGTCATCTTCAACCCCGCCTTCGAGCAGTTGCAGGGCGCGGTCGGTGTCGAGGGTTTTCGGCAGGCGGCGTTCACCTTTAGGCGGCGCCAGGCCGTTGGCCGGATCGTGGTCGCACAGGCCTTCGCGGTTCAGGTAGTGATAGAGCCCGCGAACGGCCGACAGCAGTCGCGCCAGACTGCGGGACGATTGACCCTGGGCGTGCAGGCGGGCAATCAGGCTGCGCAGGCGCTGGATGTCCAGCGCCGCCCAGCTGCCGATATTCTGTTTGACGCACCAGCCCAGCACTTTATCGAGGTCACGGCGATAGGCCGACAGCGTGTGCGGCGACACCTGCCGCTCACTGCGCAGGTGTTCGCAGTAAGCGTCCAGTTGTCGTTCCATGTTCAGCGTACCGAGCGCAGGGAGTTGTTGACCCGTGGCAGCACGCGGCCCATGACTTCAGCGATGTAGCTCAGGAACAAGGTGCCCACCGAGCTTTTGTAGTGCTGCGGATCGCGGCTGGCGATGGCCAGGATGCCGTGGATGCCTTGGTGGCTGATGGCAACCACCGCGGTGGAACCGATCTGCTTGCGCTGTTCTTCGCCGAACAGGAAGTCCAGTTCATGCTCGCGCAGGCTGCCGCTGATGCTTTTTTCTTCCGAAAGCAAGCCGCCAATGGCTACTTGTGCTTCGGCGTGAGTGGCCCAACGGCCGACCGGCATGGCGTTGTCGCCGAGCAGGATGAGGCTGACGAAGGGCACCTGGAACTCCTGGCGCAGGCTGTCTTCGACGCACATCACCACGTCTTCCAGGCTGGCGGCGTCCATCAGCGCCAGGATCAGGCGACGGGTCTTGTCGAACAGCCGGTCGTTGTCCCGGGCCACATCCATCAAGTGCGACAGGCGATGACGCAGTTCAATGTTGCGGTCGCGCAGAATGGTCATCTGACGCTCGACCAGCGACACGGTGTCGCCGCGCCGATGGGGAATACGCAGGGACGGGAGCAGTTCTTCGTGCTCGACGAAGAAGTCCGGATGAGCCTCCAGGTACGCGGCGACAGCCGCCGCCTCCAGGCTTTCGGACGGTGATTCGTCAGCTTGTCGTGCGGGTACTTGAGGCTTGTCGGTCATGGATTTCGCTCACTCAAAGACGCACTTGTCCTTCGTATACGCGCACTGCCGGGCCGGTCATCATCACCGGTTGGCCAGGGCCTGCCCATTCGATGGACAAGCGCCCGCCAGGCAGGTCGATCAATAGCGGCGAATCCATCCACCCCTGGCTGATCGCGGCCACTGCGGCGGCACAGGCGCCGGTGCCGCAAGCCTGGGTTTCCCCGGCTCCACGTTCCCAGACGCGCAACTGTGCGCGGCTCCGGTCGATGACCTGGAGAAAACCGACATTGACCCGTGCCGGGAAGCGCGGGTGATGTTCGATTTTCGGCCCCAGTTCATGCACCGGCGCATTGTTGATATCGCTGACCCGCACCACGGCATGGGGGTTGCCCATGGACACGGCGGCCAGATCGACCGGGGTGCCGTCGACGTCGACCTGATAACTCGTGGCCTGCTCCGGCGCCTGGAACGGAATATCTGCTGGCACCAGGCGCGGGGCGCCCATGTTGACGCTGATCTGGCCGTCGTTGCGCACGTCGAGTTCGATGATGCCACTTTTGGTTTCGACGCGAATCAGCCGTTTTGCGGTCAGACGCTTGTCGAGCACGAAACGGGCGAAGCAGCGCGCACCGTTGCCGCACTGTTCCACTTCGGAACCATCGGAGTTGAAGATCCGATAGCGGAAGTCCACGTCCGGGTTGCTCGGCGCCTCGACGATCAGTAACTGGTCGAAACCGACGCCGGTGTGCCGGTCGCCCCATTGTTTGGCGTGCTTGGGCAGAATGTGCGCGTGCTGGCTGACCAGGTCGAGGACCATGAAGTCATTGCCCAGGCCGTGCATCTTGGTAAAACGCAGCAGCATGGTTTTACTCCGGCAGCAGGCTTTCGCCAGCAAACAACTCGGCTACCGTCTCACGGCGACGCACTTCAAATGCCTGATCACCGTCCACCAACACTTCAGCGGTACGGCCGCGGGTGTTGTAGTTGGAACTCATGACAAACCCGTAGGCACCGGCCGAATGCACGGCCAGCAGGTCGCCTTCTTCCAGGGCCAGCTGACGATCCTTGGCCAGGAAGTCGCCGGTCTCGCAGATCGGGCCGACGATGTCGTAGGCGCGGGCCGCGGATTGACGCGGACGCACGGCAGTGACGTCCATCCAGGCCTGGTACAGCGCCGGGCGGATCAGGTCGTTCATGGCGGCGTCGACGATGGCGAAGTCTTTGTGCTCGGTGTGCTTGAGGTATTCGACCTGGGTCAACAACACGCCGGCGTTGGCGACGATGAAGCGGCCCGGCTCGAACACCAGCGCCAGGTCACGACCGTCGAGACGCTCGCGCACGGCCTTGATGTAGTCGCCAGCCAGTGGCGGCTCTTCGTCGCGATAACGCACGCCCAGACCGCCACCGAGATCGATGTGGCGCAGGTAGATGCCGCAATCGCCGAGGCGGTCGACCAGGCCCAGCAGGCGGTCGAGGGCATCGATGAACGGTGGCAGGGTGGTCAGTTGCGAACCGATGTGGCAATCGACGCCGACCACTTCCAGGTTCGGCAATTGCGCGGCACGCACGTACACGTCTTCGGCGTCGGCGATGGCGATGCCGAACTTGTTCTCTTTGAGACCGGTGGAAATGTACGGGTGGGTGCCAGCATCGACGTCCGGGTTCACGCGCAGCGAAATCGGCGCGCGAACACCCAGTTCGGCGGCGACCACTTGCAGGCGTTCCAGCTCGTCGGTGGACTCGACGTTGAAGCAGTGCACGCCGACTTCCAGGGCGCGTCGCATGTCGTCACGGGTCTTGCCGACGCCGGAGAACACGATCTTGTCGGCGCTGCCGCCAGCGGCCAGTACGCGTTCCAGTTCGCCACGGGAGACGATGTCGAAACCGGCGCCCAGGCGCGCCAGGACATTCAGTACACCCAGGTTGGAGTTGGCCTTGACCGCGAAGCACACCAGGTGCGGCATGCCGGCCAGCGCATCGGCGTAAGCCAGGTATTGGGCTTCGATGTGTGCACGGGAATAAACGTAGGTCGGTGTACCAAAGCGCTCGGCGATGGCAGACAGGGCAACACCTTCCGCGAACAGTTCACCGTCACGGTAGTTAAAAGCGTCCATGAGGTTCCCTTATTGGTAGACGTCGTGCTTGTGTGCTTTCGAGGCAGGCTGCTGTTGCGACGACTTGGCTTGCTCGGCAGGGTCCTGGTCTTCATCGGGCAGGTACAGCGGGCCTTTTTGACCGCAGGCCGACACAAGGCAGGCAACCGCGAGGAGCGCAGCAAGGGAAGAGATCAGGCGCTTCATGGCGAAATCCTTGAAAATGCATTAATTGCGCCGGAGTATACCGGCCACCCGGCAGCTTGCCTATGCAACGGACCGCCCGTCCGGCGGGGCTTGGCCCGATGCCGGTAACATAAGTGCAATCCATTGTGGGAGCGGGCTTGCTCGCGAAAGCGCCGTATCAGTCAATGCAGATGTCGACTGACACAGCGCTTTCGCGAGCAAGCCCGCTCCCACAGACGGCCGCTTGGTCGTTATCCTTTGCAATCGACGGGGCTCGGTCGTATCTTGCGGCGCTTGAGCCTGATCAGACACTTTTTGAGGTTGCCGTAATGAGTTTGTCCGAAGCGCGTTTCCACGACCTGGTCGATGCCACCCAGCAAACCCTGGAGGACATCTTTGACGAGAGCGACCTGGACATCGACCTCGAAAGCTCGGCCGGTGTGCTGACCGTCAAGTTCGAGAACGGCACTTCGCTGATTTTCAGTCGCCAGGAGCCGCTGCGTCAGCTGTGGCTGGCCGCGGTGTCCGGGGGTTTCCACTTCGACTATGACGAAGAAAGTGAGCGCTGGATGTGTGACAAGAGCGAAGAGCAGTTGGGTGAAATGCTCGAGCGTATCGTCCAGCAACAGGCCGGTGTCGAATTCGATTTCGAAGGCCTGTGAGATCGTGACCCAGCCTGCGCCTGTCCGCCCACCGAAGCCGCTCTATAGCAATGTCAGCCCGGCGGTGCCGTCGCCGTGCAGCGGTGTGTGTCGGCTGGACGAGCAAAAAGTCTGCCTGGGCTGCTTCCGCCATGTCGAAGACATCCGCGAATGGCGCTCGGCCGATGACGAGCGCCGACGGGTGATTTGCGCCGAGGCTGCCCACCGCAAATCCTTGGGATAAAGGCTTTTGTGGCGAGGGAGCTTGCTCCCGCTGGGGCGCGAAGCGGCCCTAAAAGCTTGCGGCTGCTTCGCAACCGAACGGGAGCAAGCTCCCTCGCCACAGGGGATCGAACTGACCGTACAGGCCCCTGACTTGTATATTTTTTGAGCTGTGATAGTGTCCAGATACGCCTCAACCCATCGAGGCTTGTGAAAACCCCGCCTTTTTCTGGCGGGGTTTTGCTTTTTTCGTGCAGAAGAAAGGAGTCTGCCCTGATCATGACCGCACCTTCTATCACCCTTACCCGTCTGGACGTTCAACGTCTGGAGCGTCTGATCGACAGCCTGGACGAAACGCTGCCTGGCGTTATCGCGTTGCAAACCGAGCTGGATCGCGCCGATACCGTAGTCGGCCACGATGAAGTGCCCGCCGATGTCGTGACCATGAATTCCCGTGTGCATTGCCGCGAAGAAGGCAGTGGCAAGGACTACCACCTGACCCTGGTGTACCCCAAGGATGCGAATGCCGACGAAGGCAAGGTCTCGATCCTGGCGCCGGTGGGCAGCGCGCTGCTCGGTCTGAAGGTTGGCCAGCATATCGATTGGCCGGCTCCGGGCGGCAAGACCCTGAAGTTGACGCTGCTGGAAGTCGAATCGCAGCCGGCCAATGGTGGCGCGTTCCCGGAGTGACATCCCCTCAGACCTGATCGAGCGCCTCGTTCAATGCGTGCTCCAGGTCAGCTTTGTAGCGCAGGTACAGATGGGTGGAACTCTGTCCTTCGCCGAGCAGGCCTGACAGGTCGAGGTCAGTGATGTAGCAGCGGTAGCGTTCGGTTTCCCGGCGCTGCCCGACGATTTCCCGGGCGACCACGCTGAACAGTTGGTCGCCATGCTCCAGTTCGGAAAACTCCCGTTGATTGCAATACAACGTCACCTGCACCTGACCCGGTGCGGCTTTGCCGACGATCGCCTGCACGTCGTAAAACGGTTTGTTCACCGGCGTCTGCGGCACCGGCCGGGCTTCGATGCGGCGCGCCCGACCAGGGCCTGACGGCAGCAACTGGCAATACAGGGTGTCGAGGTTCAATGGGTGGGCAGCGTCCATCGGCAACAAGGCATCGCGACGGTACTGGATCGATTGCAGGAAGCGCTGCAGTGGCACCAGCAGGCTTTGCTCGTCGTGCCACGGCAGGCGTTGCTGCCACAGGGCATTGAACTCATCGAGCACGTACAGATCAGCCTGATCTTCGTTGACCCGATAGAACACTTGAATGCAGTCCGGCTGACCCATCGGCAGGAATAGCGCGAGGTCGTGGTCTTCCAGTGCCTTCGGGTCCAGGTGCAACGGGCTGTAGCTCGCCATTTCCTCGCCCAGGTAATCGATCAGCGCCGGCAGGGTAGCCAGCGCGATGTGCTGGACCTGTCCCGGCACCAGATCCAGTACGTGGTAGTGCTGCTGGACCTGGATCAGGTAGCGGTGATTGAGCCGGCTCAGCAGCAGGTTCTGCGCGGTATCGAGGATATCTTCCACCCGTTGGGCGATGAACTGCGCGCGGTTATGGCAGAAACAGCGCACCCTCAGCTTCGGCTGTTGCGGTCCGGCCGGCAGGTTGTTGAGGTAGTCGCGGATGCAGTCGAGGAGGGCATGGGGGCCGTCGTAGCGACCGACCAGCACTTCGTTCCAGCTGTTGAGCGTGACCTGGTCCAGCGTCAGCACCAGGTTTTCCCGGACGCCGGCGTAGCTCAGGGAGTCGGTGCGTTCGGTGGTCATGAGGATGTTCAGGTCGCGATGGTGCTTGAGCGGATCGATGCCGACATTCACCAGAATCAGCACTTCATTCGGCACGCTGGCGCGCAGCAGAGGTTCCTCGGCGACGGTGGGCAAGGGCAGGGCGATGGTCTGTTGCAGGCTGCCGAGCAGGTTGAACAGTTCGAATTCGCTCAAGTCGCTGCTGCCGGGGTGCAAGGCCAGGCGGGTACTGCTGTCGATCACGCCATTGCGGTGGCACCAGGTCAGCAGTTCAAGCAAGTGGCGGCTGCGTTTGATCGGCGCGAAATGTTCCCACTCCAGCGCCGTCAGGCTGCCGTTGTACAAGCCCCACTGGCCTTGCCTTGGTTCTTTCTTGTTCGGCGCGTGCACTAGCGTCAGAGTGTCTTCAGCCAGGTCCGGGGCTATACCGGGGTTGATGAACTCGACTTTGCCGGACTTGCGCTCGAAAGCGGCATACAGCCGACGGCCGAGGACACTCAGGTCGCGCTTGTTGATGCGGCTGACGGTTTGTTCGTGACGGGCAAACTGGGTGAGGAAGCGGTAGCTGTAGTTCAGCTCGTTGACCAGGGCCCGCCGCTCGGAACTGACCTGGCGGACTTTCCACTGGCTGCGGCTGTCGAGCAGGGCCAGTTGGCGCCGGTCCCAATGCCATTCATGGGCCAGGCGTTCGAGCAACGAGCGCTGCCAGCTCTGGGTGCGGCTGTTGCCGGTGAGTTTGCGATTGACCTTCAGGTACAACGCGCGACGCACCAGTTCCAGCCGTTCCGGTTCGTTGCGGGCAATCAGGTATTCCTCGATGCGCCGGTACACCACGACGTACGGGTCCAGTTCGTCGAGGTCGAGCCGGTTGGCGAACACCGCTTGCTTGAAGCGCAGGCTCAGGCAATGGACCCTGGGGTGTTCACTGGCGTAAACCTCGGTCAGTAGCAGCTTGAGTACAGATTTGTAGGGCGACTCGATGCCCTTGAACAACTGCCAGAGTCCGGCGCCAATAAATTCGCCGGGCGGGATGTAGGCCAGGTTACCGAGGTCGAGGGTTTCATCGGCACGGATGAAGCGTTTGGAGATCAAGGTATGGGTGTAGCGGTCGTAGCTCGACTCTTCGTAGACCGGCACCAGCCACCAGATCGGTGTCCGCCCGGCGAGCCATATCGCGGTGCGGTAAAACTCGTCCAGCAACAGGTAGTGCTGGGTGGTGCCGCAATCTTCCGAGCTCAGTTGGGTATCGCGCTCGCCACGGACGAAACGGGTCGGGTCGATCAGGAAAAAATGCGCCTCGGCGCCCTGGCTTGCGGCCCAGGCTTCCAGCAACTGGCATTTTTTGCGCAGCTCGGCGAGTTCGTTCTCGGTCAGGTCCGGTCCATGGCAGACCCACACATCCATGTCGCTCTGGTCGGCCTGCGCCAGGGTGCCGAGGCTGCCCATCAGGAACAGTCCGTGAATCGGTCGGGGCGGGTTGCTGCCGTGGCGCGGTTTGTAGGAAAACGATCGGGTCAGGCGCTGGGCTTCAGCGAGGACATTGGCATCCGGTTCGAAATTCGACAACCCGGCCGGCGTACTGCCGGAAACGTAGCCAGGCAACAGCGGGTGATTAACGTGGAAAAACAGCGGCAGCAAGGTCAGGACCCCTTGCTGGCGGGTCGACAACCCTTCCATGGCGCGAGCCATGCGTCCTTCGTTGAGTTTCAGAAAGCGTGCGCGCAGCTGGCTGAGAACCTTGCGGTCGATTCCCTCGTCCAGATCAGGGCGGATTTCATGGGTGCGCGTCATGTCAGCTCAAACCGGCTCGCAGGGCTCGGACGTGGGAGTCTCAGGTGAGGGGCAGTTTAGCGTCTCGGACACGGGACTTTTAAGCTGATTTTGTGTTTCTGGCGTCAGATTTCTATCGCTTGGCGACAACGGGCACCGAAGTGCGCCCGCGGAAATCCTTCAGCAGGTTTTCCGTGGGCGATGCGGGGGAATTCAGGCTGTTTCTTCGGCTTTCAGAATGGTGAGCACGGTTTGCACATTTTGCGCCGCGTCACGACCCAGGCTGGTCAGGTAACCGCCATCTGGCTGGTCGATCAGGTCTTTTTCGTACAGGCGTTTGGCGGCGGCAATGGCTTTCGGGGCAGCGGTCTGATGAATTTTCAAACCTTCCTGGGAACTGTCCAGGTTGAAGAGGGCAAGGACTTCCAGTTCGGCAACCAACTCAGGGGTAAGCGACATAAGGACTCCAGACTTTCTAGGAATTGGACGACAGCGTCCCTAAGGTGAACCCGCTTGTCCGGCATGTCCAGTGCTCGTGACAGGGTTTTTTGCCTCTGTAGGAGCGAGCTTGCTCGCGAAAAACCTGAGAGCGCCACGGGGCAGCTGGTTTTACGCGCCATCGTTGACGACCTTCGCGAGCAAGCTCGCTCCTACAGAGGGGGAGTCGCGGGGTTACTGCTTTTCCGGCGGTAACTCAGGCAATGCGCGCAGCGCAGCTTCGTACCATTCGGTATTGAATGCGCGGTCTTCTTCGAGGATCGCGTCGATTTCTACCGCCAAAACGTGAGCCATCAGGTTGAGGATTTCTTCCCGCTCGTAACCCACCAGGGTCAGCTTGTTGAACGTCGCCTTGGCCGCTGGCGGGTTGTCGCTTTCGATCTGGTTTTCGATGGCCTGGATCAGGGTACTTTCGGCGAACTCTTCTTCGTCGTTGTCGATATCGTTCAGCTCGCTCATGGCAGGCTCCTCAGGGAAAGGTGGCCAGTTTAACCGCATTCAACCGCGTGATGCTGCTGGCAAGAATCCCGGCAGCGTTCTATAAACATGCACCGCCCACCCCGCACGGCCTGGAGGCTTTGTGATGTTTAAACTTTATGGATTCTGTGTCAGCAACTACTACAACATGGTCAAACTGGCGTTGCTGGAAAAAGGCCTGCCGTTCGAGGAGGTCATGTTCGTCCCGACCCAGACCCCGGAGTCATTGGCGATCAGCCCGCGGGGCAAGGTCCCGGTGCTGGGCGTCGAGCAGGGCTACATCAACGAAACCAGTGTGATTCTCGAATACATCGAACAAGCCCAAAAGGGCAAGCCGCTGCTGCCGAATGAGCCGTTTGAGCGCGCGCAGGTGCTGGCGTTGGCCAAGGAAATCGAGCTGTACATCGAACTGCCGGCGCGTGCCTGCTTCCCGGAGGCATTTTTTGGCATGACGGTGCCGGAGGCGATTAAGGAAAAGAGCAAGGCTGAGTTGCTACTGGGGTTTGCCTCCCTGGCCAGGCACGGCAAATTCGGCCCTTATGTGGCTGGAGAAAGCTTGAGCATTGCCGATCTGTACTTCCAGTACAGCGTGCCGCTGGCGTGTGGTGTGGCGCACAAGTTGTTCGACATTGATTTGTTGGCTGAAATGCCGAAGGCCAAGGCGTTGCTGGAGCGTCTGGAGCAGAATCCGAATGTGAAGCGGATCGCGGCGGACAAGGAGGCGGCGATGCCAGCATTCATGGCGATGATTGCGGCCAAGAAGTAGATTTTTGCGGCGTTCTGTCGATCGCCTTCGCGAGCAAGCCCGCTCCCACATTGATCGGCGTGACACACGAAACCAGTGTCTGACACATACCTTTGTGGGAGCGGGCTTGCTCGCGAAGCTTTTGACGATTTAGCGGCTGGCGAGCAATGCCTGGCCGCGAGCCACTGCAGCCTTCACCTGCGCCGGCGCGGTGCCGCCGATATGGTTACGGGCATTGACCGAGCCTTCAAGGGTCAGCACGGCGAACACGTCCTGATCGATCTGGTCGCTGAACTTGCGCAGTTCTTCCAGGCTCATTTCCGCCAGGTCCTTGCCGCTATCCACGCCGTATTTCACGGCATGACCAACGATTTCGTGGCAATCACGGAATGGCAGGCCGCGACGCACCAGGTAGTCGGCCAGGTCGGTGGCGGTGGAGAAGCCGCGCAGGGCCGCTTCACGCATCATCGCGTGCTTGGGCTTGATCGCCGGAACCATGTCGGCAAAGGCCCGTAGCGAGTCGCGCAGGGTGTCGGCGGCGTCGAACAGCGGTTCCTTGTCTTCCTGGTTGTCCTTGTTGTAGGCCAGGGGCTGGCCTTTCATCAGGGTCAGCAGGCCCATTAGCGCGCCGAACACACGGCCGGTCTTGCCGCGTACCAGCTCTGGCACGTCCGGGTTTTTCTTTTGCGGCATGATCGAGCTGCCGGTGCAAAAACGGTCCGGCAGATCGATGAACTGGAATTGCGCGCTGGTCCACAGCACCAGCTCTTCGGAGAAGCGCGACAGGTGCATCATCGCGATACTGGCGGCCGAGCAGAATTCGATGGCGAAATCGCGATCGGAGACGTTATCCAGCGAATTGCCGCCAACCGCGTCGAAACCCAGCAGTTGGGCGGTGAATTCACGATCGATCGGGTAGGTGGTGCCGGCCAGCGCCGCGCTGCCCAGCGGCATGCGGTTGGTGCGCTTGCGGCAGTCGACCAGGCGCTCGTAGTCACGGCTGAGCATCTCGAACCAGGCCAGCATGTGGTGCCCGAAAGTCACTGGCTGTGCAGTCTGCAGGTGGGTGAAACCCGGCATGATGCTGGCGGCTTCGCGCTCGGCCTGTTCCAGCAGGCCTTTTTGCAGGCGGGTGATTTCAGCCAGGATCAGGTCGATTTCGTCACGCAGCCACAGACGGATGTCGGTGGCGACCTGATCGTTACGGCTGCGGCCGGTGTGCAGTTTTTTACCGGTCACGCCGATGCGGTCGGTCAGTCGCGCCTCGATGTTCATGTGGACGTCTTCGAGGTCGATGCGCCAGTCGAACTGGCCGGCCTCGATTTCACCCTGGATGGTCTTCAGGCCATCGATGATGCTGTCGCGCTCGGCATCGGTCAGCACGCCGACCTTGGCCAGCATGGTGGCGTGGGCGATCGAGCCCATGATGTCGTGGCGATACAGGCGCTGGTCGAAAGTGACGGAGGCGGTGAAGCGGGCAACGAAGGCGTCGACGGGTTCACTGAAGCGGCCGCCCCAGGACTGATTGGTCTTGTCAGTGCTCATGAATTCGCTCGTATCGGCTTGAAGTAAAAAGGCGTGGAATGCTGGCGCGGATAATAACAGGGTTGCCAATCCTGTCGCTGACACTGGTCGACACGTTTTTTTCCCGGGGGGCGAGCCCAGGCCCGGGTAAGGCCCGCACATTTTTGCTGAACGATATTTTCCAATTGATCTATATCGTCCCGGCAACCGTCTACAGTTGGACAGTAGGGTCAGCGCACTTCTCGGTGCAGCCGCTGACTATTAAGAAGAGAGGGTGTTCATATTGCGTATCAGCAAACCCTGTGGCGATGTGTCGCCAATGCGGGCCTGGGCCGCCAATCGCCCGGCAGATGAAAATTTAGCCGCCGGACCAGCGGCACTTTTTGACGCTCGCGCTAGTCTTAGCGTGGATCGCGGTGACGGACGTCACTTCACCTGTCTACGCTATCCTTGTGCGAGACTCACGCAGGAATCCAGCGCAATATGAATGTCCTGATCGTTGATGACGAACCCTTGGCCCGCGAGCGCCTGAGCCGAATGGTTGGCGAACTCGAGGGATACAGTGTCCTGGAGCCTAGTGCCACGAATGGCGAAGAGGCGTTGGCACTGATCGACAGCCACAAGCCGGATATCGTGCTGCTTGATATCCGCATGCCGGGTCTCGATGGCCTGCAAGTGGCTGCGCGGTTGTGCGAACGCGAAACCCCACCCGCCGTAGTGTTCTGCGCCGGGCCCGATGAATTTGCCGTGGAAGCCTTACAGGCCAGCGCTGTAGGCTATCTGGTGAAACCTGTGAGAACTGAACAATTACATGACGCATTAAAGAGAGCCGAGCGCCCCAATCGTGCCCAGCTTGCAGCCCTGACCCGCCCTGCTGCCGAAAGCGGCAGCGGCCCGCGCAGCCATATCAGCGCCCGAACCCGTAAAGGGATCGAGCTGATTCCGCTGGATCAGGTGGTGTACTTCATTGCCGACCACAAGTACGTGACCTTGCGCCATGAAACCGGCGAAGTGTTGCTCGATGAGCCGCTCAAGGCCCTTGAGGACGAATTCGGTGACCGTTTCGTGCGTATCCATCGCAACGCACTGGTTGCCCGCGAGCGTATCGAGCGATTGCAACGCACACCCCTGGGGCATTTTCAGCTGTTCCTCAAAGGCCTCAACGGTGATGCGCTGATCGTCAGCCGGCGCCATGTGGCCGGCGTGCGCAGGATGATGCAACAGCTCTAAACAGCTGTCCGCAGGCGAATTTCACACCCGATTGCCGGACATCCGGGGCCAGGGAGGCCGGACAGTATCTGATACAAGTCAAAGTGGATTTGGCTGAGCTGTTATTATCCGCCGTATCTATTCAGTACGGATTGATCCATGTCCTCTCGCCAGATCCGCATCGCCACCCGCAAAAGCGCTCTCGCCCTGTGGCAGGCCGAATACGTCAAAGCCCGCCTTGAAGCGGCTCATCCGGGCCTGCTGGTGACCCTCGTTCCCATGGTCAGCCGTGGTGACAAGCTGCTTGACTCACCGCTGTCGAAAATCGGCGGCAAGGGTCTGTTCGTCAAGGAGCTCGAAACCGCGCTGTTGGAAAATGAAGCCGACATCGCCGTGCACTCCATGAAAGACGTGCCGATGGACTTTCCCGAAGGCCTCGGCCTGTTCTGCATTTGCGAGCGGGAAGACCCGCGCGATGCCTTTGTTTCCAATACCTACGCCAGCCTGGACGAGCTGCCCCAAGGCAGTATCGTCGGCACCTCCAGCCTGCGTCGCCAGGCTCAACTGCTGACCCGTCGCCCGGACCTGGAAATCCGCTTTCTGCGCGGCAACGTCAACACCCGCCTGGCCAAGCTCGATGCCGGTGAATACGACGCCATCATCCTCGCCGCGGCCGGCCTGATTCGCCTGGGCTTTGAAGATCGCATCACTTCGGCTATTAGTGTCGACGACAGCCTTCCGGCCGGTGGTCAAGGCGCGGTGGGTATCGAATGCCGCAGCGCCGACAGTGAAATCCATGCGTTGCTGGCGCCTCTGCATCACCAGGACACTGCCACCCGCGTGACCGCCGAACGTGCCCTCAACAAGCACCTCAATGGTGGCTGCCAGGTGCCGATTGCCTGCTACGCCGTGCTGGAAGGTGATCAGGTCTGGTTGCGCGGGCTGGTGGGCGATCCAGGCGGTGGCCGGCTGCTCAGCGCGCAAGCCCGCGCACCTCGCGGCGATGCCGAGGCGCTGGGTGTGCGAGTGGCCGAAGACCTTCTCAGCCAGGGCGCCGACGACATTCTCAAAGCGGTCTATGGCGAGGCTGGTCACGAGTGATCGGCTGGCGCTTGCTGCTGACGCGTCCCGCCGATGAGTCGGCGGCGCTGAGCAGTCTTTTGGCCGAGCAGGGGATATTCAGTAACAGTCTGCCGCTTTTGGACATCGTCCCCATTGCCACCACTGACACAATGCGCCAGGTGATTCTGGCGCTGGATCAGTTCTGCGCCGTTATCGTGGTCAGCAAGCCGGCCGCCCGGATCGGCGTCGAGCTGCTCGACCGGTATTGGCCAACGTCGCCCGGTGTGAAGTGGTTCAGCGTCGGTGCGGCGACTGCACAGATCCTCGGGGATCACGGGTTGGACGTGAGCTTCCCGGCAGAAGGTGATGACAGTGAAGCCTTGCTCGAACTTTCCCGACTGCGCGAGGCTATCGCGCAACCCGATCCGCGAGTGCTGATCCTGCGTGGGGAAGGTGGGCGCGAGTTGCTGGCGGAGCGTTTGCGTGAGCTTGGTGCTAGTGTCGAGTATCTGGAGCTGTACCGTCGGGCATTGCCGAGTTACCCGCCGACAGCGTTGCTGGAACGGATCCAGGCGGAACGCCTGAACGGGCTGGTGGTCAGCAGTGGACAAGGTTTTGAGCACCTGCATCAATTGGCCGGCGATGCCTGGCCGCAGTTGGCGCGGTTGCCGTTGTTTGTACCAAGCCCCAGGGTTGCCGAGCAGGCGCGTGCCGCCGGGGCCAAAACAGTTGTGGATTGTCGCGGTGCCAGTGCCGCGGCCTTGCTGACGGCGTTACGGGAGCAACCCGTACCCGTTTTCTAATGCAAAGGATGGATACGTGAGCGAAACAGCCTTGCCTAAAGATGACTCGCGACCGGTGCTTGATGCACCGTTTGATGCTCCTGTTGATGAATTGCCGCCGTCACCCGCTGCCGTGCAGCGTCCAGGCAATGGTCTGGCAATCATCGCGCTGCTGCTGGGTGCGGCCGGTGTCGCGGTGGGCGGTTGGGGTGTCTGGCAGGTGCGTCACCTGCAAGCCAATAATCAGCAACAGATGAGCCAGGTACAGGCGTTGAATGACCAGGCGCAAAACCTCAAGCTCAATGAGGAACGCCTGAGCGCACGCCTGGCGCAATTGCCTCCCGCCGATGAACTGGAAGCACGCAGCCGTCTGGTGATTCAACTGCAAGGTGATCAGCAGCGGCTGAACCAGCGGCTGGAAACCGTACTCGGCGCCAGTCGCAAGGACTGGCGCCTGGCGGAGGCCGAGCACCTGCTGCGTCTGGCCAGCCTGCGACTGTCCGCCTTGCAGGACATCAGCAGTGCCCAGGCACTGGTACAAGGCGCCGACGAGATACTGCGCGAGCAGAACGACCCGGGCTCCTTTGCCGCTCGCGAGCAGGTGGCCAAGACCCTGATCGCCTTGCGCAGCACCGAACAGCCCGATCGCACCGGGCTGTTTCTGCGTCTGGGCGCGCTGCGCGAGCAGGTGGCCAGCCTCACCGAGCTGGCCCCCGAGTACAAGGACCGTGGCGATTCGTTGCTGCGCCTGACCGCCGATGGCGACGGCGCCAGTCGCTGGGCGCAGTGGTGGGATCAGATTTCGCGCTACATCCGTATCGATTTCAATGCCGACAAAAACGTTCGTCCATTGCTGGCCGGCCAGAGCCTGAGCCAAGTGCGCCTGGCCCTGAGCCTGGCACTGGAGCAGGCACAATGGGCCGCACTCAATGGTCAGGCTGCGGTTTACTCCCAGGTGCTGGATGAAGCACGGGACATCCTCAGGGGCAACTTCAATCCGGACAACGCGCAAAGCAAAGTCATGCTTGAGCAGGTGGCTGAGTTGAGCAAGCAACCCGTCACCGTAGTCACGCCAGATTTGACTGGCACGCTGAGCGCGGTGCAGGGGTATCTGGAGCGGCGCAACGTCAATGCCGAGGACTCGATCAAGCCAATGACCAGGCCTGCCGCGAACACCGCGCCGGAGGCCACGCCATGAAGCGCCTCTATGTGATCGTGTTCCTCGTTATCGCCGCCGCCGCCGCGCTTGGACTGGCGATTGCCGAACAATCCGGTTACGTGCTGATTGCCTACAAGACCTTCCGCTATGAGTCGAGCCTGTGGGCTACCCTGGCGCTGGTGGCTGTTCTCTGGCTGGTGATCTGGGGCATCAAGTCGCTGGTCGAACTGGTGATGGCTTCCAGTGGCGTGGTCAATCCATGGTCGCGGCGAAACCGCAGCCGTCGGGTGCAGGTGGCGATCGAGCACGGTCAACTGGACCTGGCCGAGGGGCGCTGGGCCAGTGCGCAACGTCATTTGCATCGGGCTGCCGAAGCCGAGCGCCAGCCGCTGCTTTACTACCTCGGTGCGGCCCGTGCCGCGAATGAACAAGGCAATTACGAAGAAAGCGACAACCTTCTGGAGCGCGCCCTGGAGCGTCAACCTCAGGCCGAGTTGGCGATTGCCTTGAACCACGCCCAGTTGCAGACCGACCGCGGTGATTCCGAAGGCGCCCTCGCAACCCTGCAAGCCATGCATGAACGCCATCCGCATAACGCGCAGACTCTGCGTCAGTTGCAGCGCCTGCTTCAGCAGCGTGGTGACTGGTCGGCAGTGATTCGCCTGCTGCCGGAGCTGCGCAAGGACAAAGTCCTGCCGGCGGCCGAGCTCGCCGAGCTGGAGCGTCGGGCCTGGGGGGCGAACCTGTCTCTGGCGGCGCAACGGGAAGAAGACGGAACAGTGGGGCAGCAATCGCTCGAACGTGCCTGGCAGCAACTGACCTCGGCACAGCGTCAGGAGCCGCAACTGGTGCTCGCGTATGCCGAGCAATTGCGGCAATTGGGGGCTCAGGTCGAGGCCGAGGAAGTGCTGCGCACCGCTCTCAAACGCAGCTACGACAGTCATCTGGCACGGCTCTACGGACTGGTTCGCGGCAAGGATCCGGTCCGCCAGTTGCAGGCCGCCGAAGGCTGGCTCAAGGACCATCCGGCCGATCCGGGCCTGCTGCTGACACTGGGTCGTCTATGCCTGCAAAACAGTTTGTGGGGCAAGGCCCGGGACTATCTGGAAAGCAGCCTGCGTGTGCAACGCAATCCGGAAGCCTGTGCGGAGCTGGCGCGGTTGCTGGCGCAAATGGGCGATACCGATCGCAGCAACCAGCTGTTTGAGGAAGGCCTGGGTTTGTTGGATGAGCGCTTGCTCGCGGCCCCTCTGCCAGTACCAATCCGCGCTTGACCCAAGCGCTGGCGCCAGGCTCCGGCGTCTGAGCGATGACCTGCGGCGAAGGCGCAATTGCCCTCGCCGCAATGCGATGATTTGTTGAAATTCAGTCGCCAAACTTCGTCGCAGGCAAAGTCCTACAGCGGACTACTTTTTATCCTCTCGTCTACGTCGGGATTTCCCTACACCTGTGCTGAAGTGTCCGTGGGCGCTTGCCTTGAAAGGCCGCAGCGCTTTCCTCTACCGTAACGGCCTGTCACTACTTTTACGGAAAAGCCATGTCTTTGGCCTGTTCACGCTCCTTGTTTTTCATGGCTTTCATTGCGGGTGCCCTGGCGCTGGGCGTTTCCTACTACCTGGAGTATGCCGTCGGCTTGCGACCTTGCGGTTTGTGTCTCGTGCAACGGTTTTGCCTGGCTCTTTTTGCCGGTGTCTGCCTGACAGCTTCGGTCCATGGTCCCGGTCGCATCGGAAACGTTCTGTATTGGCTGCTGAGTCTTTGCTGCAGCCTGGCCGGTACCGTCACGGCGTGGCGACAGGTCCTGCTGCAAAGTCTTCCGGCGGATCAGGCAGCGACGTGCTCGACCCGTCTGGCGGAACTGTTGTCCAGTACTCCGTGGTTAAGCGTCGTACAGCCAATGTTCAAGGGCGCTGCCGATTGTGGGAGGATTTCCTGGACGCTGTTCGATCTGAGTCTCACGGAATGGAGCCTGCTGTTCTTTGTCGCGATGATGATTCTGGCCGTGTACCAGTCGTTGCGACTGGTCTGGATCAGCTATCAGCGACCACTCAGCGGCGAGTCGTCGCACCGGGCCTTCGCAGGTGATTAAACACTTGTATGAACATTATCGCGTGCGTACCTTGAAGGCAGTGTCGTGCGGGCATAATCTGGCCCGCACGTGTCATTGGAATTATGTTGCTCGATGACGCTCTGCCTGACCGCCCACTGACGTAACAAGAGGCGAACGGGCATAGAGCAGCTGACCCACAAGGGAAGAGAGATCACCATGCTCGAAAGTTGTCAGAATGCTCAGGAACGCTGGGGTGGAGTGCACCTGCTGATCGATCGCTGGTTGCAGGAGCGTAAAGAGCTGATCGATGCATACGACAAGCTCGGTGCCGATCCGCAGGCATTGTCCACGAACCGTAAGCCCTTGCAGGAATTCTGCGGCGTGCTGGTCGATTACGTGTCCGCCGGGCATTTCGAGATCTACGAGCAACTGACGGGGGAGGCCAAGGCCTTCAACGACCAGCGTGGCCTGGAGCTCGCCGAGACGATCTATCCGCGCATCGACGTCATCACCGAAAAGCTGCTCGCGTTCAACGACCTGTGCGATGAGGGCAAGTGTGTCGCCGAGGAGTTCAAGACACTCGGCGGACTGTTGCACGAACGCTTCGAGCTGGAGGACTGCCTGATCGAAGTGCTGCACACCGCTCACAAGGAAACCGATTCGGTTCAGGCCTGAAGCGCTACCCGCAAGATCCGGAAACGGCGTGCCAAGGCACGCCGTTTTTCGTTTGTGTCGTCAGCCGGTGGCACCGCGCAATTCGACTTCGAACACCAGCGGTGTGAACGGTGCGATCACGTCACCGGCTCCGTCGGCGCCATAGGCCTGAGCCGACGGAATCACCAGTCGCCATTTCGCCCCGACCGGCATGTTTTGCAATGCACTGCGCCATCCGGCAATCACGCTGTCGAGACTGAACCATTGTGGCTGGCTGTTCTGATCGAACACCGTGCCGTCGGGCAAGCGACCGATGTACAGCACCTGCACCTTGCCGTTGGGTCCAGCCTTGGCGCCAGTGCCTGGCGTCAACTCGGTCAGCAACACGCCATCAGCCAGTTCGCGCACGCCGGGTTTGGATTTCTCTGCGGCGAGAAAGCGCTGCTCTTTTTCCAGCGCCATTTCGCTTTGCGGCTCGGCTGGCTGCATGGCAATCCGGGCTTCATGCTCGGTCAGAATTTGCTGGATCTGCTCGTCCTTCAGCGCCAGCGGTTTGCCCTGATAGGCCTGCTGCAATCCGTCGACCAGTGCCTGGAGTTGCAGGTCGGGAACCTCCTGGCGCAAGCGTTCGCCAAGACTTGCACCCAGGCTGTAAGCCAGATCGTGGGCTTCATTTCCCTGTGTTTTTTCGGCGGCTTGGGCCACCGAAAAAAACACGCACAGCGATAAAAAAAGGTAGCGCGACATGGTCACTCTCCAACCTGAATTGCGGGCGATTATGCCAGTGAGAATGCGCACAACGGTGAACTGCTTTTGCGCCGATGCAGAAGTTTTTCAATCCTTTGCAACGCGGCGCTTTCGATAGTGTCAACATGCCCTAGCGGCGGTTGCAGCAGAGGTCTAGTATGAGCCGCACTCACTTCAGCCAGGAGGTAAACCATGTCGGCCACCAAGAAGCCAGTAAACACTCCATTGCACCTGCTCCAACAACTCTCGGGCAGCCTGCTCGAGCATCTGGAAACCGCTTGTTCCGAAGCCTTGGCTGATGCTGAAAAATTGCTCGCCAAACTGGAAAAGCAGCGCGGAAAAGCGCAAGAAAAACTGCACAAATCCCGCACCAAACTGCAGGACGCTGCGGCGGCCGGAAAAGCCAAGGCGCAAGCCAAGGCCAAGGACGCAGTGGCCGATCTTGAGGAGCTGCTCGATGCCCTCAAGAATCGTCAATCGGAAACCCGTGGCTACATTCTGCAACTCAAGCGCGATGCTCAAGAAAGCCTGAAACTGGCCCAGGGCGTCGGTCGTGTACAAGAGGCTGTCAGCAAGGCGTTGTCCCTGCGTGCGGCCAAGCCTGCTGCGGCACCTGCGAAGAGGGCCGCTGCCAAACCGGCTGCAGCAAAAGCACCGGCCAGGCCTGCTGCTGCAAAACCAGCCGCTGCCAAACCAGTAGCGAAAACTGCCGCGGCCAAGCCTGCTGCCAAACCGGCTGCGAGAAAACCGGCTGCTGCCAGTGCTGCAAAACCTGCGGCTAAAACCACGGCAGCCAAACCAGCCGCCGCACGACCTGCCGCTGCAAGAGCCGCTGCTGCCAAACCAGCCGTGGCTAAAACCGCCGCCGCTAAACCGGCTGCAAAACCGGCCGCTAAACCAGCTGCCCGCACCGCTGCTGCGAAACCTGCTGCCAAGCCGGCTGCAAAACCTGTCGCTGCAAAACCGGCCGCTAAACCAGCAGCCAAGCCAGCGGCAAAACCTGCTGTAAAAGCGGCTGCCAAACCAGCCGCAAAACCAGCTGCAGCGAAACCAGTCGTTGCCGCCAAACCAGCCGCTGCCAAGCCAGTTGCCGCCAAACCGGCTGCTGCAAAACCTGCTGCAAAACCCGCAGCCAAACCTGCAGTGAAGAAGCCGGTTGCCGCCAAACCAGCCACCGCACCGGTTGCCAAGCCAGCCAACCCGGCTCCGGCAGCAACGTCTGCTTTAGCAGCAGCCACCTCGACAGCCACGCCAGCGCCAACGCCGGCCGCCGCATCGATCGCAGCAACCACCCCAACCAGCGCTTCCTAAGTGCCGGTTACCGCGACGCGCAGCTGATGCAGCGCGTCGCGGTGCAGGTGGGCGGCACCCGCCGTCGCACCTTCCAGCCAGGCCGATAGATCGGTCGCGGCACCTTGCGGCCAACTCTGCGCCGCTCTCTCCAGCCGCAACAACAGATGCCGTTCGGCTTCCAGCTCCAGTGCCTTCACTTGTTCACGCAGGGTATGCAAATCGGCGTCTTCCGTGGCCGCGGCTTTCCATTGCGTGCGCAGGGCTCGCAGCGGCCGCACGACATCGGTGTCCCAGGCGACGGCCACGCTGCGTAGTTGCTGCAAACGCGGCTCATCGCAGGCAACGCCCCGTTGTCCCAGCCACGCCCCACATAGCAAAAGGCACACATTGACCCCCGCCGACTGCAATTGCAGGCATGCCTGCTCAACGCCCGGACGGGCGTAAGTGGTCAGGGAAAAACTCCACAGGTCAGAGGACATAGTGCTACTCGCGCCAGTTGCGAGCGAAGCTGGTAGACTCCGCCGCCATTATGATTCGACTTCAGAACCTGACTTTACAGCGTGGCCCGCAACGTCTGCTAGAAGACGCCGAGCTGACCCTGCACGCCGGCCAGAAAGCCGGCCTCATCGGTGCCAATGGCGCCGGCAAATCGAGCCTGTTCGCCTTGCTTCGGGGCGAACTGCACCCGGACTCGGGTGATTGCTTCCTGCCGGCCGACTGGCGTATCGCCCACATGCGCCAGGAGGTCGACACCCTCGAACGCCTGGCGGTCGACTACGTGCTCGATGGCGACCTGCGCCTGCGCCAGGTGCAACGCGACCTGGCGGCAGCCGAAGTGGCCCATGACGGTGCCGCACAGGCCCGCCTGCATTCGGAACTCGACAGCGCCGACGGGTACACCGCCGACGCCCGGGCGCGCAAGCTGCTGGCCGGGCTGGGGTTCACCAACGAGCAGATGGATCGTCAGGTCGGGGATTTCTCCGGTGGCTGGCGGATGCGTCTGAACCTGGCGCAGGCCTTGATGTGCCCATCGGACCTGCTGCTGCTCGACGAACCGACCAACCACCTCGACCTCGACGCCATTATCTGGCTCGAAGAGTGGCTCAAGAGCTATCCGGGCACCCTGATGCTGATCTCCCACGACCGGGACTTCCTCGATGCCGTGGTCGACCATGTGGCTCACGTCGATCAGCGCAAGATCACCCTGTACCGCGGTGGCTACAGCGCCTTCGAGCGCGCCCGAGCCGAACGCCTGGCCCAGCAACAACAGGCCTACGAGAAGCAGCAGGTGCAACGTGCGCACATGGAAAGCTACATCGCCCGCTTCAAGGCCCAGGCCACCAAGGCCCGTCAGGCCCAGAGCCGGATCAAGGCCCTGGAGCGGATGGAAGAGCTGACCGCCGCCCACGTCGATTCGCCGTTCGACTTTGTCTTCCGCGAATCGCAGAAAATTTCCAGCCCGCTGATCGACCTGTCCGATGCCCGTCTGGGTTACGGTGAGAAAACCGTGCTGGAGAAGGTCAAACTGCAATTGACCCCGGGGGCGCGGATCGGTCTGCTCGGCCCTAACGGTGCCGGTAAATCGACCCTGATCAAGAACCTTGCCGGTGAGCTCTCGCCATTGGCTGGCCGCTTGACCCGTGGCGAGAACACCGTCGTCGGTTACTTCGCCCAGCATCAGCTCGACTCTCTGGATTCCAAGGCCAGCCCGTTGCTGCACTTGCAGCGCCTGGCACCGACCGAGCGCGAACAGACCCTGCGTGACTTCCTCGGCGGTTTCGACTTCCGTGGTGCGCGGATCGACGAGCCGGTACTGAATTTCTCCGGTGGCGAGAAAGCGCGTCTGGCGTTGGCGTTGATCGCCTGGGACCGACCGAATCTGTTGCTGCTCGACGAACCGACCAACCACCTGGACCTGGAAATGCGCCTGGCGCTGACCATGGCCCTGCAGGAATTCAGTGGTGCGGTACTGGTGGTCTCCCACGACCGGCATTTGCTCAAAAGCACCACCGACAATTTCTATCTGGTGGCGGACGGCAAGGTCGAGGAGTTCGACGGCGATCTGGAGGACTACACCCGCTGGCTGGTGGAGTATCGCCAGCGCAATGCCCCGGTCAGCAACACGCCGGTCAACCCGGACAAGACCGACAAGAAAGCCCAGCGTCAGGCCGCTGCTGCATTGCGCCAGCAACTGGCACCGCACAAGCGCGAAGCTGACAAGCTTGAAGCGGAGCTGGGCAAGCTCCACGAAAAACTGGCTAAGGTCGATGCCAGCCTCGGCGACAGCGACATCTACGAGCCGGCGCGCAAGAACGAATTGCGTGATCTGCTGGCCGAACAGGCCAGGCTGAAGGTGCGTGAGGCGGAGCTGGAAGAAGCGTGGATGGAAGCCCTGGAGTTGCTGGAAAGCATGCAGGCGGAGCTGGAGGCGCTGTCCTGATGGACGCCTTCAAGCTGCCGTTGCCGGCGGTGTGGGTCGAGCCGATCTGGCTTGGCGTGCAAATTCTGCTGATCCTGCTCGCCGGCTACTTCACCCAGCGCTTCGTCGCCAAAGGCCTGATCCGTCTCGGTGAGCGTTACCCGTTCCCGCCGCAGTTGATGCTGCCGCTGCGGGGCGGTTTGCGCTGGCTGATCATGGGCAGCGCGCTGATTTTCGTCCTGGAGCGACTCGGTGTATCGGCCACGGTACTCTGGACTGCGTTGTCTGGTTTCGTCGCGGTCGCGGCGGTGGCGTTTTTCGCCATGTGGAGCGTGCTCTCGAACCTGTTGTGCGCGATCCTGATCTTTACTGTCGGCCCGTTTCGTATAGGTGACGTGGTCGAGTTGGTGGACACCACCGACAAGCCCGGCGTCAAAGGCCGGGTGGTGGCGATCAATCTCCTTTACACCACGCTGATCGAAGCTGAAGAACTCGGCACGGGCAGCGCCATGGTGCAGGTGCCCAACAGTTTGTTCTTCCAGCGTTCGGTGCGACGCTGGCGTGGGACGGATGTGTTTCCTTCCAGCGGGTTTGAAAAATAAATTTTCTGCTGCCTGATACACCGCTTTCGCGAGCAAGCCCGCTCCCACAGGTGACCGCGTTCTTATTAACGACTCGGTCTGATGTGGGAGCGGGCTTGCTCGCGAAGAGGCCCTCATGCCGCAAGCGCTGGTCGGCTGTCACCATGTCCCGTAAAAAATCGGTAGTCATCCACCCAAAGCCGCATTAGCTTAGACGTCTGTCACGAGTCTGAGTCGAGGTGTGCAATGGAGCTTCAAACATGGCTGGCGTTTTTTGCCGCCTGCTGGGTGATCAGCCTGTCCCCCGGTGCCGGCGCCATTGCGTCGATGTCCAGCGGCCTGCAATACGGTTTCTGGCGCGGCTACTGGAACGCCCTGGGCCTGCAACTGGGCCTGGCTATGCAGATCGCCATCGTCGGTGCCGGCGTCGGCGCCATTCTCACGGCTTCGGCCACGGCCTTCTACGCAATCAAATGGTTTGGCGTGGCGTATCTGGTCTACCTCGCGATCAAGCAATGGCGTGCGCTGCCCAGCGATATGAGCGATGACGCGGCGGTGCGCCAGATCGGCAAGCCGATGGCCCTGGTGTTCCGTGGTTTCCTGGTGAACATCAGCAACCCCAAGGCGTTGGTGTTCATGCTGGCGGTGTTGCCACAGTTCATCGACCCGCATGCGCCACTGCTGATTCAGTATCTGGTGATCGGCGTGACCATGGTCTGCGTCGACCTGATCGTCATGGCCGGTTACACCGGTTTGGCGTCCAAAGTGCTGCGCCTGTTGCGCACACCGAAACAGCAAAAACGCATGAACCGGACCTTTGCCGGGCTGTTCATCGGGGCGGCAGCGTTCATGGCGACGCTGCGCAGAGCCGCAGTGTAAACCGGCAGAAACCCCAAAAGGCGACCCATGCGGTTAATGCCGATCAGTTAAGCCGAGACCCTGGACCTGTGGCGAGGGAGCTTGCTCCCGCTGGGCAGCGAAGCGGCCCCAAAAATGGGCCTGCTACGCAGTCCAGCGGGAGCAAGCTCCCTCGCCACAGGTTGATCAGCGTTGGTCGATCCCTTAACTGATCGGCATTAACCGCATGGGGCGCCTTTTTCATTGACGAATCAGTACCTTGGAGAACCCGCGATCTCGCAGGAAGGCCCAACAACGCTTGAGCGAAACCCGTTGGGCGTTAACAATATGTAACTTCGTTTTGCAAATTGAGATGCATTCATGATTGCCCCCGCCCGTTTCCTGGCCTGGCTGTTGCTGCCGCTGTTCGCGGCGTGCAGCTTTCAACTGCTGGCTGCCCCCGCCGAAGGTGCGCCGCAGGCGCTGCACTTGCTCGATTACATCAGCGCAGATTACCCAGGCACGGTGCAGGCGGGCAGCATCACGGACCAGGCCGGATTTCGCGCGCAACAAGAATCGGTCGAGACGCTGGGAAGTCTGATGGCGGCCATGCCGGCCAAACCGGAAAAAGCCGCGCTGGAGCAAAGCCTGACCTCACTGGGAAGTTCCATCAGTGCCCGTCAGGACGGTGTCGATGTCACTCGTCAGGCCCGGCAACTGGGCGCGAAGCTGGCCGTGGCCTATGAAGTCAGCCAAGCCCCGGTCATTACGCCGGACCCGTCGCGTGGGGCGCCGCTGTACGCCCAGCATTGCTCGGTCTGCCATGGCGACACGGGGGCCGGCGATGGCCCGGCGGGTGTCGGCATGACGCCACCGCCGTCCAACCTGCGCGATACCACGCGGCTGGATCGCCTGAGCCTCTACGCGATCTACAACACTTTGGGCCTTGGCGCTGAAGGGACTGACATGCCGGCCTTTGCCGACCAACTGGATGATCGTCAGCGCTGGGACCTGGCCACCTATATCGCCAGCTTCAGTGTCGATCTGGCGACGGCCAATGCTGACAAAACCTACAACATCGCCGACCTGGTCCGTCAGACCCCGGCCGAAGTACAGGCCGCCGAAGGCCCGCAAGCCGCTGCGACGTTCCGTGCCCAACGGGCGCAGCCGCCGCAGGTCAAGCGTGGCCCGGCACAACTGCTCGACTACACCGCGGCTACTCTGGACAAGAGCATCGCGGCGTATCGTGCCGGTGAGCATGATCAGGCTTATGACTTATCGGTAGCGGCGTATCTGGAAGGCTTCGAACTGGTTGAAAGCTCGCTGGATAACATTGACGCCAACGTGCGTAAAGACACTGAAAAATCCCTGATGGCTTACCGTCAGTCGTTGCAGGACGGCCTGCCGGTGAGCGACGTCGAACAGCGCCTGGACGTGGCCAAAGCCAAGTTGAAGGCGTCAGCCGGTCTGCTGGGCAACGACGGTTTGAGTTGGTCGCTGAGTTACATTTCCGGCCTGCTGATTCTGCTGCGCGAAGGTCTGGAAGCGATTCTGGTGTTGGCGGCAATCCTGGCTTTCCTGCGTAACACCGGTCAACAGACGGCGGTGCGCAGCGTTAACGTTGGTTGGGGCCTGGCGTTTGTGGCGGGGTTGGGTACCTGGGCGCTGGCAGCCTATGTCATTGATGTCAGCGGATCACAGCGTGAGTTGCTGGAAGGCGCGACGGCATTGTTTGCCAGCGTCATGGTGTTGTGGCTGGGTGTGTGGATGCACGACCGTCGTCACGCGGCGGCCTGGCAGGATTACATCAAGACCAGCCTGGTGGGCGGCGGCGGGCGTTTCGGCTTTGCGATCCTGGCGTTTTTCTCGGTGTATCGCGAACTGTTCGAAGTGATTCTGTTCTACGAAACCCTGTGGTTGCAGGCAGGCCCCGCGGGGCACAACGCGGTGCTGGCCGGCGGGGCCACGGCGCTGGTGTTGCTGGTTGGCCTGGCCTGGGTGATTTTGCGCGGTTCGGCGAAGCTGCCGCTGGCGCTGTTCTTCAGCATCAACGCTGGTCTTTTGTGCGCCTTGTCGGTGGTGTTTGCCGGGCATGGCGTGAAAGCGCTGCAAGAAGCCGGGATCTTCGGCACACGACCGGTACTGTTCTTTGACTTTGAATGGTTGGGAATCCATGCCGATGCGTATTCGCTGAGTGCCCAGGTCGTGGCGATCATTGCGATTGTCGTGCTTTATGGACGTGGTCGGGTGGCTGAGAAGCAGCGGGTGCAGGTTTCTTAAACGGCATTCGCTTCGCTCACTTTCGCGGGCAAGCCACGCGCCCACAGGTTTAGCGTTAACCTGCGGGAGCGTGGTTTGCCCGTGATGCTTTTCAACAGAGGAAAAACCAATGCGTGTGTGGATCGATGCGGATGCCTGTCCGCGGGCAGCCAAGGACCTGGTGGTGAAGTTCGCCCTCAAGCGCCAGTTCGAAGTGGTGCTGGTGGCCGGGCAGCCGCAGACCAAGCCGGGGCTGGCACTGGTCAAGTTGATCGTGGTGCCGAGCGGCCCGGATGCGGCCGATGATTACCTGGTGGAACACGCGGTCCCCGGTGAACTGGTGATCTGCAGCGATGTGCCATTGGCCGACCGTCTGGTGAAGAAGGGCGTGGCAGCGCTCGATCCACGAGGCAAGGAGTTTGATGCGCAGAACATGGGGGAGCGACTGGCCGTGCGCAACCTGTTCACCGATTTGCGTGAACAGGGGCAAATGGGTGGGGGGCCAGCGCCGTTCGGTGACCGTGAGAAGCAGGCGTTTGCCAATGCGCTGGACCGGATTCTCACACGGCTCAGCCGAAAAGCCTGAGCGTCCCCCTGTAGGAGCTGGCTTGCCAGCGAAGGGGCCATACCCTTCAACGCCTATGGTGAAGGTGGGATTGCTTTCGCTGGCAAGCCAGCTCCTACAGTAAATCGTGTCAGGCGTCGTTTTCGTGGGTCAGTTCCAGCACCCGGTCTACCAGCTTATTGATCCCCGATGCCGCTTCGCTGATCGATTGCGCCAGCATATAAGCCGGGGTGCTCACCAGTTTGCGCGCCTTGTCCTCGACGATTTCACTGACGGCGCAATCGGTATGGGTCGCGCCCATCTTGTTCATCGCGGCAGCGGTGTCGGTGTCGTTGCCAATGGTGCAGGTTACGCCGGGGCCGTAGATCTTTGCCGCCAGGGCAGGGGAGATGCACATCAACCCCACCGGTTTGCCGGCCTCGGCAAAGGCCTCGGTCAGTGCCAGGACATCCGGTTGAACGGTGCAGCCGGCGCCTTCGATGGCAAAGTTGGACAGGTTCTTGGCTGAGCCGAAGCCGCCGGGCACGATCAGCGCATCGAACTCATCGACGTTCGCGTCACGGATATCCTTGATGTTGCCCCGGGCAATCCGCGCCGATTCCACCAGCACGTTGCGCGATTCGGGCATTTCTTCGCCGGTCAGGTGGTTGATCACATGCAACTGCGCGATGTTCGGTGCGAAACACTGTACCTGGGCGCCGCGCTGGTCCAGGCGCAGCAGAGTAATGACGCTCTCATGGAGCTCGGCGCCGTCGTACACGCCACAACCGGAAAGGATCACTGCAACTTTTTTGCTCATGGGCTTTTCTCCAGATTCATGGCGTTAAATGTCCACTAATTTGTCACTCGTTGCCATAGGGTTAATTCACGGCTACACATAGCATCTGTCCTCAAGATTCCAATCAGGGCGCGTCATGGACTTCATTCTGTATGCGGTGCCGTTTTTCTTTGTGCTGATCGCCGTCGAACTGCTGGCCGACCGTTGGCGCGGGGTGAGCAATTATCGGGTGGCGGACGCGATCAACAGCATCAGTACCGGCGTGCTGTCGACCACCACGGGTCTTTTGACCAAAGGTGTGGGTCTGGTGACCTACGCCTTTGCCCTCCAGCATCTGGCGCTGTTCGAACTGTCGGCCGACAGCGTCTGGACCTGGCTGTTTGCCTTTGTCTTCTACGATTTCTGCTACTACTGGCTGCACCGCATGGGCCACGAGCGCAACATCCTCTGGGCCGCCCATTCGGTGCATCACCAGAGCGAGGACTACAACCTGTCCACGGCCCTGCGCCAGACCAGTACCGGTTTTTTGCTGAGCTGGATCTTCTATTTGCCGATGGCGGTGTTCGGCGTGCCGCTGCTGGTGTTCGTCAGCGTCGCGGCGCTGAACCTGCTGTACCAGTTCTGGGTGCACACCCGGCACATTCCCAAGCTTGGCTGGTTCGAATGGTTCTTTGTCACGCCGTCCAATCATCGGGCTCACCACGCACAGAACGCTCTCTACATGGATCGCAACTACGGTGGCGTGTTCATTATTTGGGACCGTCTGTTCGGCTCGTTCCAGGAAGAAGACGACAACGAGCCGGTGATCTTCGGCGTGACCACGCCGCTGGCGAGCTGGAATCCTGTATGGGCGAACGTGCAGTTCTACGCGCAGTTGTGGGCCGATGCCCGGCGTGCCGAAAGCACCTGGGACAAGCTGCGGATCTGGTTCATGCGCACCGGCTGGCGTCCGGCGGACGTGGCAGCCAAATACCCGATGAACAAGCCGGACCTGACCCGGTTCCGCAAGTTCGAGGTGCCGCTGGACGGGCGCCAGCAGCTCTACGTGCTGTTGCAGTTCTGCGTCTACATCGCGCTCGGCAGTTACTTGATGAATCTGGAGCCGCGCTTGCCGACCGCCGCCCTGGTGTTGGGCTGGGGAGCGGTGGCGTTCGGTCTGTTTGTGCTGGGCGTGGCCCTGGAGAATCGCCCGTGGGCGTTGAAGCTGGAGCTGGTGCGGCTGGCGTCGAATTTGCCATTGGTATGGCTGGCCCCGGTGGTGGGGCTGTGGCCGGCCAGCACGGTGGGCTGGGTCGGCCTGCTCAGTTACAGCCTGTTGAGCGGCATCGGTCTCTACTGTTGCAGAAACCGCATCACTCGGTTGGCGTCGTAGGGCCTTCGGTATTGGTCCGCGCAGCTTTCAGGGCTTGTTCATCGGCGTAGACCTGCTTGGCCAGGCGGGCATTCTTGAAGCGCCGGCGCAGCCACAGTACGAAGCCCAGGACCAGCAGCGCACCGAGCACCCACAGTTCGTACTTCTTCACACTGCCGAGCATGCCTTCGAGCACTGCGCCGAAATGGTACGCGGCCGCCGCCAGTGCGGCGGCCCAGATCGCCGCGCCAATGCCGTTGAGCAGCAGGTAACGACCCGGCGGATAGCCCGACAACCCGATGGCCACCGGCATGACCGTACGCAAACCGTAAACGAAGCGGAAGCTCAGTACCCAGATGTCCGGATGCTTGCGAATGTGTTCCAGCGCCCGGTCACCCATCATTTGCCAACGGGGTTTGCGCGCCAGCAGTTTGCGGCCGTGTTTGCGTCCCAGGAAATACCACAGCTGGTCGCCGGCATAACTGCCGAAGAAGGCCACGACCACCACCAGGTTGATGTCCATGTATCCACGGAACGCGAGGAAGCCCGCGAGTACCAGAATGGTTTCGCCTTCGAAGAACGTGCCTAGAAAGAGGGCAAAGTAGCCGAAGTCATGCAGAAATTGTTGGAGCATTGTCTGGGTGCTGGCGAAATGAACGCGCAGCCTAACCCTTCGGGCACATTCAGGAAAGTGTCCAAATGTGTCTCGACGTGAACATTTCCTACAAGGACAATGGAATGCGGCTACCTGTCGCAGCGTGCACATAACTGTAATACGTTCGTCATAATGGCCGCTTATAACTGTCACGCTCGCCCGTAAGCGCGGGCTCAGGAGTCTGCCGTGAGCTTTACCCCCGCCAACCGTTTGTTCCCCGCAACCCGCCTGCGCCGCAACCGTCGTGACGACTTCTCGCGTCGTCTGGTCCGTGAAAACGTCCTGACCGTCGATGACCTGATCCTGCCGGTATTCGTGCTGGATGGTGAAAACCGTCGCGAAGCGGTGGCCTCGATGCCGGGCGTCGAACGCCTGACCATTGATCTGTTGCTGGAAGAGGCGGCCAAGTGGGTCGAGCTGGGGATTCCGGCGCTGGCGCTGTTCCCGGTGACGCCAGCGGAACTCAAGTCGCTGGACGCCGCCGAAGCGTGGAACCCGCAAGGTATTGCCCAGCGCGCGACCCGCGCATTGCGTGCGCAATTCCCTGAGCTGGGCGTGATCACCGACGTCGCCCTGGACCCGTTCACTACCCACGGCCAGGACGGCATTCTTGATGAAGAAGGCTACGTGCAGAACGACATCACTGTCGACGCACTGGTCAGGCAAGCCCTGTCCCACGCCGAGGCCGGCGCTCAGGTCGTGGCGCCATCGGACATGATGGATGGTCGCATTCAGGCGATCCGCGAAGCCCTCGAAGTGGCCGGTCACGTCAATGTGCGGATCATGGCCTACTCGGCGAAGTACGCCAGCGCCTATTACGGCCCGTTCCGCGATGCAGTCGGCTCGGCGCTGAACCTGGGCAAGGCCAACAAGGCCTCCTATCAGATGGACCCGGCCAACAGCAATGAAGCCCTGCACGAAGTGGCGGCGGACTTGTCAGAAGGTGCAGACATGGTCATGGTCAAGCCAGGCATGCCGTACCTGGATATCCTGTGCCGGGTAAAAGAAGAGTTCAAAGTGCCGACTTTTGTTTATCAAGTCAGCGGCGAATACGCCATGCACATGGCGGCGATCCAGAATGGCTGGTTGAGCGAAGGGGTTATCCTCGAGTCGCTGACCGCTTTCAAACGTGCAGGCGCCGATGGCATCCTGACGTACTTTGCCGTTCGTGCCGCTCAATTGTTACGAGAGCAAAAATAGCCCTCCCAGGAACATTCGATGAATACCGAAGTGCTCACTGAAGTTGCCGTAAAAGACGCTCAACCTGTGGTGGAGCAAGTCGACGAGACCCCGCCAGAGCTGGAGCCGGCTCCGCCTGCGGCGGTCGTCGAAACCGCTGCGCCAGTGCCGGCGGTGGCCATTCCCGGCCTCGATGACAGCAGCCTGTACATCCATCGCGAGCTCTCGCAACTGCAGTTCAACATCCGCGTGCTGGAGCAGGCGCTGGATGAGTCCTATCCGTTGCTGGAGCGGCTGAAGTTTCTGCTGATCTTCTCCAGCAACCTGGACGAGTTCTTCGAGATTCGCGTCGCCGGCCTCAAGAAGCAGATCACCTTCGCCCGTGAACAGGCCGGCGCCGATGGCCTGCAACCGCACCAGGCCCTGGCCCGCATCAGCGAACTGGTCCACGGTCACGTCGATCGCCAGTACGCGATCCTCAACGACATTCTGTTGCCGGAACTGGAAAAACATCAGGTCCGTTTCATCCGTCGCCGCTACTGGACGACCAAGCTCAAAACCTGGGTCCGCCGTTATTTCCGTGACGAGATCGCGCCGATCATCACCCCGATCGGCCTCGACCCGACGCACCCGTTCCCGTTGCTGGTGAACAAGAGCCTGAACTTCATCGTCGAACTCGAAGGCATCGATGCGTTCGGTCGCGATTCCGGTCTGGCGATCATTCCGGCACCGCGCCTGCTGCCGCGGGTGATCAAGGTTCCGGAAGAGGTCGGTGGCCCAGGTGACAACTACGTGTTCCTGTCGTCGATGATCCACGCTCACGCCGATGACTTGTTCCAGGGCATGAAGGTCAAGGGCTGCTACCAATTCCGCCTGACCCGTAACGCCGACCTGGCGCTGGATTCCGAGGACGTCGAAGACCTGGCCCGCGCCTTGCGCGGCGAATTGTTCTCCCGTCGTTACGGTGACGCGGTACGTCTTGAAGTCGCCGATACGTGCCCGAAACACCTGTCCGACTACCTGCTCAAGCAGTTCAACCTGAGCGAGAGCGAGTTGTATCAGGTCAACGGTCCGGTGAACCTGACGCGGCTGTTCAGCATCACCGGCCTGGACAGCCAGCGCGAGCTGCAATACCTGCCGTTCACCCCGCAGATCCCGAAACTGCTGCAGAACAGCGAGAACATTTTCAGCGTGATCAGCAAGCAGGACATCCTGCTGCTGCACCCGTTCGAGTCGTTCACCCCGGTGGTCGACCTGCTGCGCCAGGCCGCCAAGGATCCACATGTGCTGGCGGTGCGCCAGACCCTGTACCGTTCCGGCGCCAACTCGGAAATCGTCGATGCGCTGGTGGATGCAGCGCGTAACGGCAAGGAAGTCACGGCGGTGATCGAACTGCGTGCGCGGTTCGACGAAGAATCCAACCTGCAACTGGCCAGCCGACTGCAAGCGGCCGGTGCGGTGGTGATTTATGGTGTGGTCGGCTTCAAGACCCACGCCAAGATGATGCTGATCCTGCGTCGCGAGGCGGGTGAAATCGTACGTTACGCGCACCTCGGTACGGGTAACTATCACGCCGGCAACGCCCGCCTGTACACCGACTACAGCCTGCTGACCTCCGACGATGCCTTGTGCGAAGACGTTGGCAAACTGTTCAGTCAGTTGATCGGCATGGGTAAGACGTTGCGCATGAAGAAGTTGCTGCACGCACCGTTTACCCTGAAAAAGGGCATGCTCGACATGATTGCCCGCGAAACCCAGTTCGCCCTCGACGGCAAACCGGCGCACATCATCGCCAAGTTCAACTCGCTGACCGATCCGAAGATCATCCGCGCGCTGTACAAGGCCAGCCAGTCGGGCGTGCGCATCGACCTTGTGGTGCGTGGCATGTGCTGCCTGCGGCCTGGCATTGCCGGGGTCTCGCATAACATCCACGTGCGTTCGATCATCGGCCGCTTCCTGGAACACACCCGGGTCTTCTACTTCCTCAACGGTGGCGACGAGCAAATGTTCCTCTCCAGTGCCGACTGGATGGAACGCAACCTCGACAAGCGCGTCGAGACTTGCTTCCCGGTGGAAGGCAAGAAGCTGATCATGCGGGTCAAGAAAGAGCTGGAGTTGTATCTCACCGATAACACCCACAGCTGGAGCCTGCAGTCGGACGGCCGTTACATCCGTAACACACCGACCGGCAACCAGAACCCGCGCAGCGCCCAGGCGACATTGCTGGAGCGTTTGGGCAGTCCGATCCTGGCTGTCCGGTAACGCGGAACCTGTGGGAGCGGGCTTGCTCGCGAAGGCGGCCGAACAGCCAACATTGATGTTGGATGTGATGACCTCTTCGCGAGCAAGCCCGCTCCCACATGGGTTGTGAACAAAAAAAGGCCTTCCGAAGAAGGCCTTTTTCAATTTCAGCGAACGCTCAGCACAATGTCGACCCGGGTCAGCCATTGCGCTTCAATTTCAAAGTCGGCCTGGGTCAGCTGGTTTTCATCCAGCCAGTTTTCCGGGAACACCACTTCCAGGCAGTTGCCACTGGCGTTCAGTTCCACCTGAGGCATTTGCTGGGTGCCACGGATGTGGTGGAACAGGATCGCAAAGCGCAGCAGCACGCACAGGCGAATCAGCTTGGTGCCGTCGTCACCGAACTCGGCGAACTTGTCCTTGGGAATGTTGCGTCGGTGGCCGCGTACCAGCAGCGCGAGCATCAACTGGTCTTCGCGGGAGAACCCGGCGAGGTCCGAGTGCTCGATCAGGTAAGCGCCGTGCTTGTGGTACTGGTAGTGAGCGATGTCCAGGCCCACTTCATGGACCTTGGCTGCCCAGCCGAGCAGTTCGCGCCAGACGCCGTCTTCCAGATCCCAGTCCTCGGCCACCTGATCGAACGCATGCAGCGCCTTGCGCTCGACCCGTGCCGCCTGTTCCTGATCGACGTGGTAGCGCTCCATCAGCGAAGTGAGGGTACGTTCGCGCACGTCTTCGTGATGATGGCGGCCCAACAGGTCATAGAGCACGCCTTCGCGCAGGGCGCCTTCGCAGTGATCCATGCGTTGCAGTTCGAGGGAGTCGAAGATCGCTTCGAGAATCGCCAGGCCGGCCGGGAAAATCGCCCGGCGATCCGGCTTGATACCTTCGAAATCGATTTTCTCGACGTCGCCCATCTTGATCAGTTTGCGCTTGAGCCAGGCCAGACCCTCGGCATTGACCTCGCCCGAGCCTTGACCGCCGGCCTTCAGCGCCAGGCCGATGGCACGGATGGTGCCCGAGGAACCGATGGCTTCATCCCAGGTCAGGCGGTGCAGGGCGTGCTCGATGCTCATGATCTCCAGCCGCGCCGCGGTGTACGCCTGGGCGTAACGGGCCGGGGTGATCTTGCCGTCCTTGAAATAGCGCTGGGTGTAGCTGACGCAACCCATCTGCAGGCTTTCACGCAGCAGTGGTTCGAAGCGCTGGCCAATGATGAATTCGGTACTGCCGCCGCCGATGTCGGCCACCAGGCGCTTGCCCGGGGTGTCGGCGAGGGTGTGGGAGACGCCGAGGTAGATCAGGCGCGCTTCTTCACGACCGGAAATGACTTCCACCGGGTGGCCGAGAATTTCTTCGGCGCGATGGATGAATTCGGCGCGGTTGCGGGCTTCACGCAAGGCGTTGGTGCCGACAATGCGAACGGCGCCGGTGGGCATACCGCTGATCAGTTGGGCGAAGCGCTTGAGGCAATCGAGCCCGCGCTGCATGGATTCTTCGTTGAGGTGGCGCTCTTCGTCGATGCCGGCGGCCAGCTGAACCTTCTCCCCGAGACGCTCGAGAATTCGGATCTCGCCGTTCTGGGCCTTGGCCACGACCATGTGAAAGCTGTTGGAGCCCAGGTCGATTGCGGCGATCAGGGACAGATTCTTGGCTTGGGATTGCGGCATGGTCAGGGGATCTCGGTCGATTACCTCGACATCGTGCCACGATCAAAGGCTGCCGCCAACGCGTAGGAGCTGCCGAAGGCTGCGATCTTCTGCCGCGGAAAGTTTTGTGGTGCTACGGATGGCCTCTTCGCGAGCAAGCCCGCTCCCACATTAACCAGTAACAACACGGTCAACTGTGGGAGCGGGCTTGCTCGCGAAGAGGGCCTTCCAGTCAACAAAAATCTATCAACCCGCCACTTCAACCGTCCCGATGAAATTCGCCAGCTCCGCCGTCTGCGGAATGGCGAACAACACTTTCGGATCGCCTGTTTCATGCACCTTGCCCTGGTGCATGAACACCAGTTTGTCCCCAACCTCCCGGGCGAAGCGCATTTCGTGGGTGACCATGATCAGTGTCATACCTTCCCTGGCCAGTTGCCGGACCACGCTCAGCACTTCATTGACCAGTTCCGGGTCCAGGGCCGAGGTGATTTCATCGCACAGCAACACTTTCGGCGACATCGCCAGGGCGCGGGCAATCGCCACCCGCTGTTGCTGGCCGCCGGACAGTCGATCCGGAAAGGCATCAAACTTTTCACCCAGCCCGACCCGTTCCAGCATCTGTCGCGCCAGTTCGGCGGCCTTGGCTTTCGGTACTTTTTGCACCACCTGTGGCGCGAGCATGACGTTCTCGCCGACGGTCAGGTGCGGGAACAGATTGAACTGTTGGAACACCATGCCGACTTTCTGCCGCAGACTGCGCAGGTCGGCGCGGGCGGCGTCGAGGTATTCGCCGTCGACCTCGATCACACCGTCGTTGATCGACTCCAGGCCATTGAGGGTGCGCAGCAAGGTCGATTTGCCCGAGCCGCTGCGCCCGATGATTGCGACCACCTGGCCTTCCTCGACGCTCAGGTCGATGCCTTTGAGCACATGGTGATCGCCGTAGTATTTATGCAGGGCGGAAATTCTAAGCAGAGGCATGCAGTCTCCTTTCCAGATAGCGCGCACTGAGGGACAGGGGGTAGCAGAGGAGGAAATAGCCGAGGGCGACGAGGCCGTAGACCATGAAGGGTTCGAAGGTTGCATTGGCGAGCATGCCGCCGGTTTTGGTCAGTTCGGTGAAGCCGATGATCGAGGTGACGGCGGTGCCTTTGACCACTTGCACCGAGAAGCCCACGGTCGGTGCCACGGCTATGCGCAACGCCTGGGGCAGGATCACATGGCGCAGTTGCTCCAGCGGATTCAGCGCCAGGCTCGACGAGGCTTCCCACTGGCCGTGGGGGATAGACTCGACGCAACCGCGCCAGATCTCCGCCAGGTAAGCGCTGGTGAACAATGTCAGCGCAATCGCCGCCGCCATCCACGGTGAAATCTCCACACCGGCCAGGGCCACGCCGAAAAACACCAGGAACAGCTGCATCAACAGCGGCGTGCCCTGGAACAGTTCGATGTAGGTACGGGCGAAGCTGCGCGGCAGGGATTTATCCGAGATGCGCATGACCATGATCAGCAAGCCAATGACGCCTCCGCCGATAAACGCCACCAGCGACAGCGCCAGCGTCCATTGCAGTCCGGTGAGCAGGTTGCGCACGATGTCCCAGAAGGTGAAATCACTCATCGGCTGCTCCTTGCGATGAATCGCTGGCCGATCCAGTTCAGCAACTGGCGGATCAGCAGTGCCATGCACAGGTACAGCAGCGTGGTCAGGGCGTAGGTTTCAAAGGCGCGGAAGTTACGCGATTGAATGAAATTGGCGGCGAAGCTCAGCTCCTCGGTGGCGATCTGCGAACACACCGCCGAGCCGAGCATGACGATGATGATCTGACTGCTCAGGGCCGGCCAGACTTTGCCCAGTGCCGGCAGCAGAACGACATGGCGGAATGCTTCGAGGCGGGTCATCGCCAGTGCCGCCGCGGCTTCCAGCTGACCCCGGGGAGTCGCCTGGATGCCGGCGCGGATGATCTCGGTCGAATAGGCGCCGAGGTTGATCACCATCGCCAGCACCGCTGCCTGCCATTCGGAGATCTGCACGCCCAGTGACGGCAAGCCGAAGAAGATGAAAAATAGCTGCACCAGAAATGGCGTGTTGCGGATCAACTCGACGTAGACCGCGAAAATCCCCGCGAAAGGCCGGATGTTCCACGCCCGCACCAGCGCCCCGACGATGCCCAGCCCCACGCCGAGCACAGCGCCGATGGCGGTCAGCTCAAGAGTGAACAACGCACCGCGCAGCAACAGATCGGTGTTGTTCACCACCGGCAAGAAATCGAACTGATAAGCCATAAAACGTCTCCTGCGCGCCGAATCAGAGATCGGCCGGCAACGGCTCTTTCAGCCAGGTCAGGGCGTTCTTTTCCAGCGCACCGTCGCTCCTGGCGGTCACGAGGATCTGGTTGACCTTGTCCAGCAGCGCCGGCTCGTTCTTGTTAACGCCGACGTAGACCGGCGAGTCCTTGAGCTTCACTTTCAGCGCCGGCACGCGTTTCGGGCTCTTCTCGCTGATCGCGACCATTACCACATTGCCGCTGGCGATCAGGTCGACTTGCCCGGCCAGGTACGCGGCGATGGTCGAGTTGTTGTCTTCGAAACGCTTGATGGTCACGCCTTCGGGGGCGACCTTGGTCAGCTCGATGTCTTCGATGGCGCCACGGGTGACGCTGATGGTTTTGCCCTTGAGATCGTCCAGACCTTTGATGTCGGCGTCTGGCGGACCGAACACGGCGAGGTAGAACGGCGCGTAGGCGCGGGAGAAGTCGATGACTTTTTCGCGCTCCGGGTTCTTGCCGAGGCTGGAAATCACCAGGTCGACCTTGCCGGTGGTCAGGAACGGAATGCGGTTGGTGCTGTTGACCGGGGTCAGTTCGAGCTTGACCTTGAGCTGGTCGGCCAGCAGTTTGGCGGTGTCAATGTCGAGGCCACGGGGCTTCATATCCGGCCCGACTGAGCCGAAGGGCGGGAAGTCCTGGGGCACGGCAACCTTGAGGACGCCGCGTTTGATCACATCTTCCAGGCCGTCGGCGTGGGCGGGTGCCTGGGTCAGCATCAGGCTGGCAAACAGGGCAGCGAGGAGGGCGCGGTAACGCTGGGTCATGGCAAATCTCCGAATCGGCAAGAGGTGATTTCTGCGGATCGACAGAGCATGGGCCATGCCAACATGGGGTTTTGAGGGCGCCAGAGCGCGGTTTTACTGGTGTCGCACGGTCTTACTGGTCTGAACAGTCAGGTTGCATTTCGCACCTCGATAGCGCAGCCAGGAAAATCACCGAACCCCCATGGGGCACGACTTGCCGGGCGTCGCGAATAGCTTTACAACTGAGCGCACATTGGCCTGGTTCGTCTGGAAAACCATGAATTCGATCTCCCGCGCCGTACCTGAAGTGGCGCTGCAAGCCATCCGCAAACTGATTACCGAGCAGGGCTTCGGGCCAGGGGATGCCTTGCCCTCGCAACGGGACCTGGCGGTACAACTGGGCGTAAGCCGGGCCTCTTTGCGCGAGGCGTTGTCATCCCTGAGTGCGCTGGGCGTCATCAACATCCAGCCGGGCAAAGGCGTGTTCGTGCAGGCGCCGGTGGAACTGCCGCGAGGCGAGGCTGCGCCGGGCTGGCCGTTCGCGGCACAGGCTTCGCCGCTGGATATCTTCCAGTTGCGCTATGCACTGGAAGGTTTTGCTGCGGGGTTGGCGGCCGTAACCTTGAGCACCGAGGAACTCGATGTGCTGGAAGACAATGTCGCCGCCATGCGCAACGAACTGAAGTCCGGCGACTTCGAAGCCGCGGCCCGCCTGGATTTCGAATTCCACCGCCGCATCCTGCTGGCCAGCGGCAATCAGGCGATGCTGAGCATCCTGACCGCCAGCGCCGACATCTTCCTGGAGAGCCAGAAGCTACCGTTCATCCGGGTCGAGCGGGCCATGGAAACCTGGCAGGAACACCGCAAAATCCTTCGTGCGCTGGCTCGCCGAGCGTCTGGCGCCGCGCAAAAGGCCATGCAAGAGCACGTACGCAATGCGGCGTTGCGCACCGGAATCGCGTTCATCGCTCCCGTCACTTCATGACCTGAGCTATACCCAAACTCATGAATCACCATAGCGAGACTCAATCATCTGCACCTTCCTGAACGAGGGAAGGGCAGCTATGATGGGCCACGTTTTTTTGCTTACAACCTGGAGAACTCCATGAGCAGCGATCTTATCAAACACGTTAGCGACGCTAGCTTCGAGGCCGACGTACTCAAGGCCGAAGGCGCTGTACTGGTCGACTACTGGGCTGAATGGTGCGGCCCTTGCAAAATGATCGCTCCGGTTCTGGACGAAATTGCCGAGACTTACAAAGGCAAGCTGACCGTTGCCAAGCTGAACATCGACGAAAACCAGGAAACCCCGGCCAAGCACGGCGTGCGCGGTATCCCGACTTTGATGCTGTTCAAGAACGGCAACGTTGAAGCGACCAAGGTCGGCGCGCTGTCGAAGTCGCAACTGGCTGCTTTCCTCGACGCCAACATCTAAGCGTCGCTGCAAAGTGTCCTGAAAAAGCCTCGCAAATAGCGGGGCTTTTTGCGTATTCAGGGCTAGACGCTCCCAAACTCAGGTGTTACATTCGGCCCCGCACTGGTTTCTCCATTGCCCCCTGCTAGCCGTCGCCGACGCACTCCTTTTCGAATAAGTACGCGATCCTGTCGCCTTCTCTGCGGCGCGGCCTCATTAAGCCAAAAGCTTAATTTCCCCCCTCCATAAATGATTACGTCATTCCTATATGAATCTGACTGAACTCAAGCAAAAGCCGATTACCGAACTGCTCGAATTGGCCGAACAGATGGGCATAGAAAATATGGCCCGTTCGCGCAAGCAGGACGTGATTTTCTCCCTGCTCAAGAAGCACGCGAAAAGCGGTGAGGAAATCTCCGGTGATGGCGTGCTGGAGATTCTCCAGGACGGCTTCGGCTTCCTGCGCTCCGCTGACGCTTCCTATCTCGCCGGTCCAGACGATATCTACGTCTCGCCGAGCCAGATCCGTCGTTTCAACTTGCGCACCGGTGACACCATCGTTGGCAAGATCCGCCCTCCAAAGGAAGGCGAGCGTTATTTCGCGCTGCTCAAGGTCGACACGATCAACTTCGACCGTCCGGAAAACGCGAAAAACAAGATTCTCTTCGAGAACCTGACCCCGCTGTTCCCGACTGTGCGCATGAAGATGGAAGCCGGTAACGGTTCCACCGAAGACTTGACCGGTCGTGTCATCGACCTGTGCGCCCCGATCGGCAAAGGCCAGCGCGGTCTGATCGTTGCACCGCCGAAAGCCGGCAAGACGATCATGCTGCAGAACATTGCCGCGAACATCGCGCGCAACAACCCTGAAGTTCATCTGATCGTGCTGCTGATCGACGAACGTCCGGAAGAAGTAACCGAAATGCAGCGCACCGTGCGCGGCGAAGTGGTTGCCTCGACGTTCGACGAGCCGCCAACCCGCCACGTGCAGGTTGCCGAAATGGTCATCGAGAAGGCCAAGCGTCTGGTCGAACACAAGAAGGACGTGGTGATCCTGCTCGACTCCATCACCCGTCTGGCCCGTGCCTACAACACCGTGATCCCGAGCTCCGGCAAGGTACTGACCGGTGGTGTCGATGCTCACGCCCTGGAGAAACCGAAGCGTTTCTTCGGCGCCGCGCGAAACATCGAAGAAGGCGGCTCGCTGACCATCATCGCCACCGCGCTGGTTGAAACCGGCTCGAAGATGGACGAAGTGATCTACGAGGAATTCAAAGGCACCGGCAACATGGAACTGCCGCTGGATCGTCGTATCGCTGAAAAGCGTGTCTTCCCGGCCATCAACATCAACCGTTCCGGCACCCGCCGCGAAGAGTTGCTGACCGCCGACGACGAGCTGCAGCGCATGTGGATTCTGCGCAAGCTGCTGCACCCGATGGACGAAGTGGCTGCCATCGAGTTCCTGGTCGACAAGCTGAAAACGACCAAGACCAACGATGAGTTCTTCCTGTCGATGAAACGCAAGTAAGTCGAGCAGGCACAAAAAGCCGGGGAAACCCGGCTTTTTGCTATCCGATTTTTGATCAGGTGGCAGTTCGTGGTTCTGAACCGAAGGGTTCGGCGCTAAACTGCCTGCCCCCGAACGCCACGGCCAAAACGAGGCTCACGCATGCAGTATCGCGACTTGCGCGACTTTATCAGCGGCCTGGAACAGCGCGGTGAACTCAAGCGCATCCAGGTTCCGGTGTCCCCAGTGCTGGAAATGACCGAGGTTTGCGATCGCACCTTGCGCGCCAAAGGCCCGGCCCTGCTTTTCGAAAAGCCCACGGGTTTTGACATTCCGGTGCTCGGCAACCTGTTCGGTACGCCTGAGCGCGTAGCACTGGGCATGGGCGCGGAAGCGGTCAGCGAGCTGCGCGAGATTGGCAAATTGCTGGCGTTCCTCAAGGAACCCGAGCCGCCGAAGGGTCTGAAAGATGCCTGGTCCAAGCTGCCGATCTTCCGCAAGATCATTTCGATGGCGCCCAAGGTCGTCAAGGACGCCGTGTGCCAGGAAGTGGTCATCGAGGGCGACGACGTCGACCTGGCCATGCTGCCGGTACAGACCTGCTGGCCTGGCGACGTCGGTCCGCTGATCACCTGGGGCCTGACCGTCACCAAAGGCCCGAACAAAGATCGCCAGAACCTCGGTATCTATCGTCAGCAAGTGATCGGCCGCAACAAGGTCATCATGCGCTGGCTGAGCCATCGCGGCGGCGCGCTGGATTTCCGCGAATGGTGCGAGAAGCATCCTGGCCAGCCGTTCCCGGTATCAGTCGCGCTGGGCGCTGACCCGGCGACCATCCTCGGTGCCGTGACTCCGGTGCCCGACAGCCTTTCCGAATACGCCTTCGCCGGCCTGTTGCGCGGTAATCGCACCGAACTGGTGAAGTGCCGCGGCAACGATCTGCAAGTGCCGGCCACCGCCGAAATCATCCTTGAAGGCGTGATCCATCCGGGCGAGATGGCCGATGAAGGCCCGTACGGTGACCACACCGGTTACTACAATGAAGTCGACAGCTTCCCGGTATTCACCGTCGAGCGCATCACCCACCGGATCAAACCGATTTACCACAGCACCTACACCGGTCGTCCACCGGATGAGCCGGCGATCCTCGGCGTGGCGTTGAACGAAGTGTTCGTGCCGATCCTGCAGAAGCAGTTCCCGGAGATCACCGATTTCTACCTGCCGCCCGAAGGTTGCTCGTACCGCATGGCCATCGTGACCATGAAAAAGTCGTACCCGGGCCACGCCAAGCGGGTAATGCTGGGTGTCTGGTCGTTTTTGCGACAGTTCATGTACACCAAGTTCGTTATCGTCACCGACGACGATATCAACGCCCGGGACTGGAACGACGTGATCTGGGCCATCACCACGCGCATGGACCCCAAGCGCGACACGGTGATGATCGACAACACGCCGATCGACTACCTGGATTTCGCTTCGCCGGTGTCCGGCCTGGGTTCGAAAATGGGCCTCGATGCCACGCATAAATGGCCGGGCGAAACCACCCGCGAGTGGGGGCGGGTCATCGTCAAGGACGATGCCGTGACCCAGCGGATCGATGCCATCTGGAATCAGTTAGGAATAGATTGATGCGTGTAACCTTGCAGCCCTCCGGAGCAGTGCTTGAGATATTGCCCGGCGAGCGGATTCTCGATGGCGCACGGCGTTTGGGCTACGAATGCCCGCAAAGCTGCCGCAATGGCAATTGCCACGTGTGCGCGGCGCTGCTGGTAGAAGGCCGGGTCGAGCAGGCCGGCAATGTGCGTGACCATGGCGAGTTCTACACTTGCATAGCGGAGCCGCTGGAAGACTGCATCGTGCTGTGGGATGGCGTGCTCGCGCTGGGAGAACTGCCGGTGCGCAGCTTGTCGTGTCAGGTCATTGAGTGCAAGGACGTGGGCGGCGACACCTGGCGCGTGCGTCTGCGGGCTCCGGCCGGCAAACCGCCGCGCTACCACGCCGGTCAGTACCTGATGATCGAACGTGAGAACGGCGAAAAATCCGCATTCTCCCTCGCCTCGGCACCGCATGCGGGGCGCGACCTGGAAATCCACGTACTGGCGCGCGAATCCAGTGCGCTGAGCCTGATCGAACAGCTCCGGCGCAACAGCATGGTGCGGGTCGAGTTGCCGTTTGGCGATACCCACCTGGAAGAGTTGCCGGACGGTCCACTCGTGCTGATCGCCGCCGGCACCGGCATGGGCCAGATCCACGGCCTGATCGAGCATTGCCGGGCCTCGGGCTTCAAGCATCCGGTGCATTTGTATTGGGGCGTGCGTCGTCCAGAAGACTTTTATCAAGTCGAGCATTGGAACGAATGGCTGAAATTGCCCAACCTGTTCCTGCACAAGGTCGTCAGCGACCAATGCGGCTGGGAAGGGCGCTGCGGCATGTTGCATGAAGCGGTCTGTGAGGATTTCCCGGACCTCAAGCCGCTGCACGTTTATGCCAGTGGTTCTCCGGCCATGGTCTACGGCACGCTGGATGCGCTGGTGGAAGCGGGGATGGACGCCCATCAGATGCGCGCCGACGTATTTGCTTACGCACCTAGATCCTGATGCTGCCCCCCCTGTAGGAGCGAGCTTGCTCGCGATGGACTCAAGAACACTGCGGGTAGCCTGACCTCCCGCGTAATCGTTAACGACCATCGCGAGCAAGCTCGCTCCTACAGGTATATAACTCTCTATATAGCCTATCGGTATTTATAAAAACTTATAAATGCCGGTAGGTTATATTCCATTCAGGCAATTAATTGAGAGCCATGCCATGGCATTTAAATTGCCTTAAAACTTATGTGCCTTATTGTTACAGCGGTGCGTTCTATTAAGTAATTCTTCACCCGCGGGGAGCTGAACGCTATTCGCCATGAGCGCCATCGAATCTGCTTTTTTGAACCTGGCTTACCCTCCGCGGCTCGATCTGGGGCCGCAGCTCACACACGAACAATTGCTCAGTTCGATGCAGTCGACCATGGCCCGTCACAAGGGTGGGCCGGTGTGGCTGTTTGCCTACGGGTCGCTGATCTGGCGGCCTGAATGCACGGCGGTCGAGCGGGTTCGCGGCCGGGTGCATGGCTACCATCGCGGGTTGTATCTGTGGTCCCACGAGCATCGTGGCACGCCGGAAATGCCCGGCCTGGTGTTTGGCCTGGATCGAGGTGGTTCTTGCAGCGGTTTCGCCTATCGCTTGCCCGAAGAGCAACTCGATGCCTCGCTGTACGCACTTTGGCAGCGCGAGATGCCGTTCCCTTCCTACCGTCCGCACTGGCTCAATTGCCGTCTCGAAGATGGCAGCCAGGTACAGGCCCTGGGCTTTGTGCTGGAGCGGCACCTGCCCAGTTATGCCGGCAACCTGCCGGACCACGTACTGAGCCATGTGTTCGAAAACGCCTGCGGACGCTACGGCACCACGCGTGATTATGTCGAGCAGACCGCGCACGCCCTGCGTAGCCACGCCATGCCAGACCGGAATCTGGAGGCGCGGCTCAAGCGCTGCAAATCAAAGTCCGACCAGGCAACTGCTTCACGGCCCTGACAGGCGACTTGGTTTGTGCCGCAGTGTTATTCATCTGAGCTGAAATCTCTCTCGGCTCAGCGAACCTGCACCACCACTTTCCCGACCGCTTTACGCTGGCCAAGATCATTGATGGCTTGCGCCGCATTGCTCAATGGATACACCTGCGACACCAGCGGCTTCAGCTTGCCTTCAGCGAACCAGCCAAACAATTGCTGGAAGTTCGTCGTGTTGTCCTGCGGCTGGCGTTGGGCAAACGCCCCCCAGAACACGCCGAGTACTGCGGCGCCCTTGAGTAGCGCGAGGTTTACCGGCAGTTCGGGGATGCGGCCGCTGGCGAAGCCGACCACCAGCAGACGGCCATTCCAGGCAATGGCGCGGATGGCCTGGTCGAACAGGTCGCCGCCCACCGGGTCGTAGATTACGTCGGCGCCCTGGCCGTCGGTCAGGCGTTTGATTTCGTCCTTGAGGCTGGTTTCGCTGTAGTTGATCAGTTCATCGGCACCGGCGGCCTTGGCCACGGCGAGTTTCTCTGCGCTGCTGGCCGCGGCGATGACCCGGGCACCCATGGCCTTGCCGATTTCCACCGCGGCCAGGCCGACACCGCCGGAGGCGCCGAGGACCAGCAGGGTTTCACCCGGTTGCAGGTTGCCACGCTGCTTGAGGGCGTGCATCGAGGTGCCGTAGGTCATGCTGAAAGCGGCGGCGGTGTTGAAGTCCATGGATGGCGGAATTGGCAACACGTTGTAGCCCGGCACGGCGACCTGCTCGGCAAAACTGCCCCAACCGGTCAGGGCCATGACCCGGTCACCGACTTTCAAGTGTCCGACTTTCTCGCCCACGGCACTGACCACGCCGGCCGCTTCGCCACCTGGAGAAAACGGGAAGGGCGGCTTGAACTGGTATTTGCCCTCGATGATCAACGTGTCGGGGAAATTCACCCCGGCGGCGTGCACCTCCAGCAGGATTTCATTCTTCTTCGCGACAGGACTGGCGACGTCTTCCAGCACCAGCGATTCGGCAGGGCCGAAGGCTTTGCACAGCACGGCTTTCATCAGGGCTATTCCTTTGGGAGTGATGGCCGATAAGTGTAGGTGTGTGGGTCGATGGGTCAACGAGCATGCCCGACCCTGATAGTCAGCCATAAGCTTGTGCTTGTGTGGCGGGTCGTTATGCTAGGCCGCAAACCGGATAAGGAGCGAATTGTGAAAGCGTGGATCATGTTGTTGCTGGCCCTGTCTCTGCCTGTGGCAGCGGTGGCCGAAGAAGCCAAAGAAGATACAGCTCCGAAGGTCAGCTACATCACCCTGAGCCCGCCGTTCGTGGGTAATTACGGGTTGGATGGCACGCCGAAACTCAAGGTCTACAAGGCCGATGTGGCGTTGCGGGTGACCGGTGACGAGGCTGCCAAGGCGGTGAAGGCCAATGAGCCGTTGATTCGCAATCAACTGGTCGCACTGTTCGCCCAGCAGACCACCGAGACGATGAACAACGTCGAGGCCAAGGAAAAGCTGCGTCAGGAAGCCCTGAAACAGACCCAGCAGGTGATGAACGATGAAACCGGCAAACCGGTGATTGAGGATTTGTTGTTTAACAACCTGATTATCCAGTAATGCTGGATCCTGTAGGAGCTGGCTTGCCAGCGATAGCGCCCTCACGAACGCCATCGCCAGCAAGCCGGCTCCTACAAAAGTGCCCGGACCGTTGCCCACTGCTCCGGCGTCACCGGCATCACCGAAAGCCGCGAGCCTTTCTGCACCAGCGGCATCTCGGCCAGCGAAGCCTGCTGCTTCAGGTAATCCAGCTTCAGCACCCGGGCAAACGTCTCGACATGCGCGACATCGATCGCGCTCCAGGCGTTTTTGTCCGCAGTTGCCTTCGGGTCGTAGTAATGGCTTTCCGGCTCCAGTGCCGTCGGGTCCGGATACGCGGCTTCGACAATCTTGCCGATGCCGGCGATGCCCGGCTCCGGGCAGCTGGAATGATAGAAAAAGAACTCATCCCCCACGGCCATGGCCCGCAGGAAATTGCGTGCCTGATAGTTGCGAACCCCGTCCCAGCGCGCTTTGCCGAGCTTTTCCAGCCCCTTGATCGAGAGCTCGTCGGGCTCGGATTTCATCAGCCAATAGGCCATGTCTTTTGCTCCTTGCGTGGTGATTGAGCAGCTTGTCGGCGATTTTATGACAAACCGACAGTCGGTTGACGTCAGCATTTGCGCCGCAGTTCACGTTGTCGCAAAATGCCGGCCTTTAAAGCTTGACGCTGCTGCACGGCCAACAAAACGGAAACCGCTGCTGTCATCGTGTTGATATGCCTTTGGGGGGCAATCGATGAAACGCAAACCGGATTTACTATGGATTCTGGTCATTTTATTTGGCCTTGGCGTCGTAACCACTGGCTACGCCCAAAGCCTGTGGGCCAACAAGACCGATGCGCCGGTCGAGCTCGCGCAATTGCAGCAACAGTCGACAGCCTTCAAGCGCTGATCCTGTTGTCTCCGCGCCGCTGATTGAAGTGGCGCCTAGCCGGCGTAATACCAGGCCTTGTCCGTCACCGTTCCTTGCAGCGGCACATCCCAGCTCGCTTGAGCCAATCGCTCCACTTTCTGACATTCATGGGCCAGCCCCAACAACGTCGGCTTGCGCCAGTCGTTTCGTCGCGCCAGATAGGCCAGGCTCCGATCGTAGAAACCACCCCCCATCCCCAGGCGCCCGCCAACATCGTCAAAACCCACCAATGGCAACAGCACCAGATCCAGCGCCCAAATCTTGCGCTGCCGTGCGATGTTTGCCCGTGGTTCAAGAATACGGAAGCGGTTGGGTTTGAGTTTCTCCCCGGGACGGATGCGCTGGAACACCATTTTGGTTCGCGGCCAGGCACTCAGCACCGGTAGATAGGTGGCCTTGCCCCGGCGCTGTGCGGCACGCAGCAACAAGCGCGGATCGATTTCACCGTCGGTCGGCAGGTAGAGCGAGATGTGTCTGGCGCGGCGGAACAGCGGTTGCTGGGCCAATTGCCTATACAGCCCGCGAGCAGCCCGGCGCTGCTGACTGGGTGTCAGTGCGCGGCGGGCCTTGCGCAGCATGCGTCGAAGTTGCGGGCGGGGAAGCAGCGCAGGTTCGGTCATGGATTCGGGCTTCGCTGGTCAGGTACATGAAGCGTAACTGTAAAAAGCGGATCTATAAAAAGCGGATCTATAAAAACGCCGATGCCGGTATTTAAACCGGCATCGGACTGGAATCAGGCTCCCCGAATGTGTCGCTGTCGACTTAGCCCTTGAACCCGAAAGTTCAAGGTGGAAGATGCAGTAAGCTTTAAGGCTTTCCGTCTAGCGGACATGCACACCAGCTCAACGTGCAACTTCCAGGGTATAGCAAATCGGCTCAGGGACATCGCCAACTGGCAAACACCCCAGGGAGTGAAGGCAGTATACCGCAAGCGGTGACGCGAATCAGCCTTTGGTGACGTCCGGATCAGTGGCGAGCGCCAGATCGACGCGATCGAGCAGGTCGCGCACCTGTTCGCGGGTCGAGCCGCTGGCCTGGATATCCGGGCGCTCTTCCTTGTGCAGCAGGTCATGGGTGATGTTCAGCGCAGCCATCACGGCGATGCGGTCGGCGCCAATGACTTTGCCGCTGCTGCGGATCTCGCGCATCTTGCCGTCCAGATAACGGGCGGCGCTGATCAGGTTGCTGCGCTCTTCCTGAGGGCAGATGATCGAATACTCTTTGTCGAGGATCTGCACGGTGACGCTATTGCTTGAACTCATGAGTCTTGCTCCAGGGCCTTGAGGCGCGAAATCATCGATTCGACCTTACGCCGGGCGATTTCGTTTTTTTCAATGAGGTGCGCGCGTTCCTCGCGCCAGGTCTTTTCCTGAGCTAGTAAGAGTCCGTTTTGACTCTTAAGTTGCTCGACTCGGGTAATCAGCAGTTCGAGTCTGGCCATCAGCGCTTGCAGATCGGTGTCTTCCATTGTGTTCACTGTCTGATGGGGGGGCGGACTGTAGGAGCGAGCTTGCTCGCGATGAACCCGAGAACGCCGCGGAGTGTCAGGGACCCAGTGTTATCGTTAGCGACCATCGCGAGCAAGCTCGCTCCTACAGGGGTAGTCGATGTAGGATACAAGGCCTTCATTCTAGACATAGCGCCGTCTGGCGCCTAGCTGCCCATGACCATTCAGAATTCCCCGTACCAAGCCTTCGCCACCCTGCTGACTTCCAGCGGTCACAACGTCTCGCCTGCCGAACTGCACGGCCTGTTGCTCGGTCGCAGCTGCGCCGGCGCCGGTTTCGATGCCGAAGGCTGGCTGATCGACGCCGCCGAACTGCTCGAAAGCGAGCCACAGGACAATGTTCGCAGCGCCCTGATCGGCCTGCAAGAGATGGTAAAAGGCGAGCTCACCGGCGATGACGTGACCGTCGTTCTGCTGCTGCCGACTGACGAAGCTCCACTCACCGAGCGTGCGATTGCGCTGGGCCAATGGTGCCAGGGCTTCCTTAGCGGTTTCGGCCTGAATTGCCGCGATAGCAGTACCCTGAGCACTGAGGCCACCGAAGTGCTGCAGGACCTGGCGGCCATTTCCCAGGTGCAAGACGCGCTGGAAGAGTCCGACGACGGTGAAAACGACTACATGGAAGTCATGGAGTACCTGCGCGTCGCACCGCTGCTGCTGTTCTCCGAGACCAAAAAAGACGTGCCGGCCGCCGCCAAACCGTCGCTGCACTAATCGTTTGCCAGGGAACGCCATCTGCCCATGATCCACATCCCGAAATCGGAATACAGCCGTCGCCGCAAGGCCCTGATGGCGCAGATGGAACCCAACAGCATCGCCATCCTGCCCGCCGCCGCGGTGGCCATTCGTAACCGCGACGTCGAGCACGTTTACCGTCAGGACAGCGACTTCCAGTACCTCAGCGGTTTTCCCGAGCCTCAGGCGGTGTTGGTGTTGATACCGGGGCGGGTGCATGGCGAATACATTCTGTTCTGCCGTGAACGCAACGCCGAGCGCGAGTTGTGGGATGGCTTGCGTGCGGGGCAGGAAGGCGCGATCCGCGATTTCGGTGCCGACGACGCGTTTCCGATCACCGATATCGACGACATCCTGCCGGGCTTGATCGAAGGCCGTGACCGGGTGTACTCGGCCATGGGCAGCAATCCCGAATTCGACCGCCACCTGATGGACTGGATCAACGTGATCCGCTCCAAGGCCAACCTCGGTGCCCAGCCGCCGAACGAATTCGTTGCCCTGGATCATCTGCTTCACGACATGCGCCTGTATAAATCGGCGGCAGAAGTGAAAGTGATGCGCGAGGCAGCGCGGATTTCCGCCCAGGCACACGTGCGGGCGATGCAAGCCTGTCGCGCCGGGTTGCACGAATTCAGCCTGGAAGCCGAGCTCGATTACGAGTTCCGCAAGGGTGGGGCGAAGATGCCGGCCTACGGGTCGATCGTCGCGGCGGGTCGCAACAGCTGCATCCTGCATTACCAGCAGAATGACGCGGCGCTCAAGGACGGTGACCTGGTGTTGATCGACGCCGGTTGCGAGATCGACTGCTACGCCAGCGATATCACCCGGACCTTTCCGGTCAGCGGCAAGTATTCAGCGGAACAGAAGGCGATTTACGAATTGGTGCTGGCATCCCAGGAAGCCGCCTTTGCCGAAATCGCCCCGAACAAAAACTGGAACCAGGCGCACGAAGCGACGGTCCGGGTCATAACGACCGGTCTGGTCAAGCTCGGGCTGCTCCAGGGCGACGTTGACGAACTGATCACCAGCGAAGCCTACAAAGCGTTTTACATGCACCGCGCCGGTCACTGGCTGGGCATGGATGTGCATGACGTCGGCGAGTACAAGGTCGGCGGCGAGTGGCGCGTGCTGGAGGTCGGCATGGCGCTGACCGTGGAGCCGGGGATTTACATCGCCCCGGACAACCAGAACGTGGCGAAGAAATGGCGCGGCATTGGCGTGCGCATCGAGGACGACGTAGTGGTCACCAAAACCGGCTGTGAAATATTGACGGGTGGCGTGCCGAAAACCGTCGCCGAGATCGAGGCCCTGATGGCCGCCGCGCGGACACAAGCAGCATGAGTCGAGTCAATCTGGCAATCATCGGTGGCGGCCTCGTGGGTGCAAGCCTGGCGCTGGCCTTGCAGGCCGGAGCCAAGGCTCGAGGCTGGAAGATCGTATTGATCGAGCCGTTCGCCCCTGGCGACACCTGGCAACCGAGTTACGATGCCCGCTCTTCGGCGTTGTCCTTTGGCTCGCGGCAGATTTATCAACGGCTAGGCATCTGGCAGGAAGTCTCCCGCCGCGCCGAGCCGATCAAGCAGATTCATGTTTCCGACCGTGGGCGCTTCTCCACCGCCCGATTGTCGGCGATGGAAGAGGGTGTTCCTGCGTTGGGTTATGTCGTTGAAAACGCTTGGCTCGGCCAATGCCTGTGGCAAGGCCTGGACAAGGACGTGATCAGTTGGCGCTGCCCGGCGGAAGTCACCCGTATGGAGCCGCTGACCGATGGCTATCGCCTGACCCTCAATGATGAAACCACCCTGGAATGCGACCTCGCGGTACTCGCCGATGGCGGTCGTTCCGGCCTGCGTGAGCAACTGGGGATCGGCATCCGCAAGCGTCCGTACAACCAGAGCGCGCTGATCGCCAACATCACCCCAAGTGAATCTCACAACGGCATGGCCTTCGAACGGTTCACCGACGAAGGCCCGATGGCGCTGCTGCCGCTGCCGGAGAACCGCTGTGCGCTGGTCTGGACCCGCCTGGGCATGGACGCGCAACGCCTGGCGGCCCTCGATGAGCGCAGCTTCCTCAGCGAGTTGCAGGGTGTGTTCGGTTATCGCCTCGGCACCTTGAAACAGGTGGGTGCACGGCATCTGTATCCGCTGATGCTGGTCGAGGCCGAAGAACAGGTACGTCCGCATCTGGCGGTCCTTGGCAACGCGGCACACAGCCTGCATCCGATCGCGGGCCAAGGGTTCAACCTGTCCCTGCGCGATGCCCAGGCCCTGGCCGATGCCTTGCTCGCCAGCGAAAAGCCCTTGGGCGACTTCGCTACGTTGCAAGCCTACCGCGAACGCCAGCGTCTCGATCAAAACCTCACCGTGGGCTTCTCCGATCAGGTCACGCGCCTGTTCGGCAGTACCCAGCCGCTGGTGTCCCTGGGGCGCAACATCGGCTTGCTCGGGCTCGATCTGTTGCCACCGGCCAAACGCTGGTTTGCCCGGCAGGCGATGGGGCTGGGGACGCGACCGGATGCGTAACCGGTTGATCCGCCGGTTCGGCAAGGCGCGATTGATAAAAATACCTGCGGCAATTGCAGGTCGACATTCATGACGGCGCCGGCCACCTTGGCGCGGGTCGGGAAAACCCTTTACGTGCGGCTCAAGCCGCAAGAGAGACAGGCTTAAAGCATGGAAATGCGTGCAGATCTGCTGATTGTCGGGGCCGGAATGGTCGGCAGCGCCCTGGCGCTGGCGTTGCAGGACAGCGGGCTGGAAGTCCTGCTGCTGGACGGCAGCCCCATGAGTGTCAAACCCTTCAACGCTCAGGCCGCGTTTGAACCGCGCGTGAGCGCCTTGTCGGCTGCCAGCCAGCGGATTCTCGAACGCCTCGGCGTCTGGGATGGCATCACCAGGCGGCGCAGCAGCCCCTACACCGACATGCAGGTCTGGGATGGCAGCGGCACCGGGCAAATCCACTTCTCGGCGGCCAGCGTGCATGCCGAAGTGCTGGGGCATATCGTCGAGAACCGCGTGGTCCAGGATGCCTTGCTTGACCGCTTGCACGACTGCGACCTGGGAATGCTGGCCAATGCGCGGCTTGAACAGATGCGCCGCTCCGGTGATGACTGGCTGCTGACCCTGGCCGATGGCCGAACCTTGCGTGCACCGCTGGTGATCGCGGCGGATGGCGCCAACTCGGCGGTGCGACGCCTGGCCGGGGTCGCCACCCGCGAATGGGATTATCTGCACCATGCCATCGTCACCAGCGTGCGTTGTGCCAAACCGCATCAGATGACGGCCTGGCAACGCTTTACCGACAATGGTCCGTTGGCGTTTCTGCCACTTGAGCGCGACGGACAACAGGATTGGTGTTCGATCGTCTGGTCAACCACGCCCGGCGAAGCCGAACGTCTCATGGCGATGGATGAACAAGGCTTCTGCAAGGAGCTGGAGCGGGCCTTTGAAGGTCGGCTCGGCGAAGTGCTGAGCGCCGACCCGCGCCTGTGTGTGCCCCTGCGCCAGCGGCATGCCAAACGATATGTGGCTGAAGGTCTGGCATTGATCGGCGACGCCGCCCACACCATTCACCCGTTGGCCGGGCAGGGTGTGAATCTCGGATTCCTGGATGCCGCCGTACTGGCCGAAGTGTTGCTGCAAGCGGCAACCCGTGGCGAACGCCTGGCCGATGTGAAAGTCCTCAGCCGTTACGAGCGTCGGCGCATGCCCCACAACCTGGCGTTGATGGCGGCGATGGAAGGCTTCGAGCGGTTATTCCAGGCGGATCCGTTGCCGGTGCGCTGGTTGCGTAACACCGGGTTGAAAATGGTCGAGAAAATGCCCGAGGCCAAGGCGTTGTTCGTGCGTGAAGCGCTGGGGCTGACCGGGGAATTGCCGGCACTCGCCAAGCCCTGATTTCTGCATGAGGCTACTGGCCTCTTCGCGGGCAAGCCCGCTCCCACAGTAGCTTCGGTGTTAATGCATTACTGATGATCCCTGTAGGAGCGGGCTTGCCCGCGAAGGCGTCAGCACAAGCACCAAAAACTCCAGGCGGCGCAACATCTGGTAACTCCTCCGCGAACGGGTTCGATTGAGAAGCTAAATGTGAGTCCTTATCATTTGCCCTCATTTTTCAATCGAGAGACCGCTCCCATGTTGGCACCGAAGCGTCTACTGACTGCACTGGCCCTGACCCTGATCGGCAGCACCGCCGCCCAGGCTGCTGACGAGGTGGTGGTCTACTCCTCGCGTATCGACGAACTGATCAAGCCAGTATTCGATGCCTACACCGCCAGGACCGGCGTGAAGGTGAAGTTCATCACCGACAAGGAAGCGCCACTGATGCAGCGGCTCAAGGCCGAGGGCGCGAATACGCCGGCCGACCTGCTGCTCACCGTCGATGCCGGCAACCTCTGGCAAGCCGAGCAGATGGGCATCCTCCAGCCATTCACCTCGAAAACCATCGACGCCAACATTCCGCTGCAATACCGGGCAGCCTCTCATGCCTGGACCGGCCTGAGCCTGCGGGCGCGGACCATCGCCTACTCCACTGATCGGGTGAAGCCAGGTGAGTTGACCACCTACGAAGCGCTGGCCGACAAGCAGTGGGAAGGCCGCCTGTGCCTGCGCACGGCAAAGAAGGTCTATAACCAGTCCCTGACCGCGACCATGATCGAAGTGCACGGCGCCGACAAGACCGAGGAAATCCTCAAGGGCTGGGTCAAGAACCTGTCCACTGACGTGTTCTCCGACGACACCGCAGTGCTGGAAGCGATCAATGCCGGCCAGTGCGACGTCGGTATCGTCAACACCTACTACTACGGCCGCCTGCACAAGCAGAAGCCAGACCTGCCGGTGAAATTGTTCTGGCCGAACCAGGCTGACCGTGGTGTACACGTCAACCTGTCGGGTATCGGCCTGACCCAACACGCGCCGCACCCGGAAGCGGCCAAGGCCCTTGTCGAGTGGATGACCACGCCTGAAGCGCAGAAAATCTTTGCCGACGTGAACCAGGAGTTCCCGGCCAACCCGACGGTAGCGCCTTCTGAGGAAGTGGCGGCCTGGGGCAAATTCATTGCCGATACCTTGCCGGTGGAAATTGCCGGCAAGCGCCAGGCGGAAGCGATCCGCATGATGGACAGGGCTGGCTGGAACTGAGTCAGCCGTTTTGCTGCGCCCCGCCTATGCGGGGCGTTTTGTTTGTGCGCCCCGCGTGTTGATCCTGTAGGAGCTGGCTTGCCAGCGAAGGCGTTCTTGAGCAGTGCACCGATCATTCGGCCGCCTTCGCTGGCAAGCCAGCTCCTACAAAATATGCACTCCCCAGTATTTGTTGGGTGCCACAACCTCTAAAAAGGGGAGTGCGCAGTTGTGTCTACCCCATCCGTAAGAGAGCTTTTCCTTGGCCCACCCCGCCCAACGCCGCTGGTATCCAGTCGTCTTCGCCATCGCTGCGCTGGTCCTGTTGCCCCTGAGTGTCCTGCTGCTTTCCTGGCAAACCATCGACGCTCAAATCTGGTCCCACCTGTGGGGTACGCAGATGCCACGCCTGCTGGGCAACACGCTGACGCTGGTACTCGGTGTCGGTGTGGGCGTCACCCTGCTGGGGGTCAGCCTCGCCTGGTTGACCAGCCTCTGTGATTTCCCCGGCAGGCGCTGGCTGGACTGGGCATTGATGCTGCCCTTCGCGATTCCAGCTTATGTGCTGGCGTTCGTGTTTGTCGGCCTGCTGGATTTCGCCGGGCCTGTGCAAACCCTGCTGCGCGAGTGGTTCGGTAGTGGTCTGCGACTGCCGCGCGTGCGCTCCACGGGCGGGGTGATTCTGGTGCTGGTGCTGGTTTTCTATCCCTATGTGTACCTGTTGGCCCGAACGGCCTTTCTTGCCCAGGGCAAAGGCCTGATGGAAGCGGCGCGGGTCCTTGGCCAATCGCCCTGGCAAGCGTTCTGGCGGGTAGCGCTGCCCATGGCGCGGCCAGCCATTGGTGCGGGCGTGGCATTGGCGCTGATGGAAACCCTGGCAGATTTCGGCGCTGTGTCGGTGTTCAACTTCGATACCTTCACCACGGCCATCTACAAGACCTGGTACGGTTTTTTCAGCCTGTCCTCCGCCGCGCAACTGGCCAGCCTGTTGCTGCTGGTGGTGATACTCGTGCTGTACGGCGAACGGCGTGCTCGCGGGGCCAACCGGGCGAGCAACGAGCGACCACGGGTCAAGGCGCTGTATCACCTGCGAGGCGTCAAGGCGCTGGCAGCCATGACATGGTGCGGGCTGGTGTTTGCCTGCGCCTTTGTCATTCCAATGCTGCAACTGATGGCGTGGTTCTGGCAGCGTGGGCGCTTCGATCTCGACGAGCGTTACGCCGGGCTGATCGCCCATACCTTGTACCTGGGGGCGATGGCGGCGTTGATCACCGTCAGCGTCGCCTTGTTACTGGCGTTTGCCCGACGACTGGCGCCCACCCGTGTCATTCGTTCCGGGGTCAGTCTGGCCAACCTGGGTTACGCCTTGCCGGGCTCGGTACTGGCGGTGTCGATCATGCTGGCGTTCAGTTACCTGGATCGTGAACTGGTCATCCCGCTCTCGAGCTGGCTCGGAGGCGCGGGCAAACCGCTACTGCTCGGTAGTCTGGCGGCGTTGTTGCTGGCGTATCTGGTGCGCTTCATTGCGGTGGCCTACGGGCCACTGGAAAACAGTCTGGCGCGTATACGGCCATCTTTGCCCGAAGCGGCACGTAGCCTGGGCGTCAGTGGGCCACGACTGTTTTTCAAAGTGTATCTACCATTGTTGTTGCCCGGCACCTTGAGCGCTGCGCTGCTGGTGTTTGTCGACGTGCTCAAGGAAATGCCCGCGACCCTGCTGATGCGCCCGTTTGGCTGGGACACACTGGCGGTGCGGATCTTTGAAATGACCAGCGAAGGCGAATGGGCGAGGGCGTCTTTGCCGGCATTGACCCTGGTGCTGGTCGGGCTGTTGCCGGTCATCGGATTGATCCGGCGCTCGGCACATCGAAACAGCTAGGTGTCAGTCCTACACCTTGCGGCTACAATGCGCGGCATTCGGTGCGGTCCGTCTGACAGACCAGGTGGCTGAAATCGGCTAAAGGCCCTTTGTTTCAAGGCATTCAGTCCGTGCAGCGCTTGTCCGCACCTTCGCCACGCCCGGAAGGAGAAACCCATGGGACAGCGTACGCCTCTGTATGACCTTCATCTCGCACTCGGCGCGAAGATGGTCGATTTTGGCGGTTGGGACATGCCTCTGCATTATGGATCGCAGGTCGAGGAACACCACCAGGTGCGCCGCGATTGCGGTGTCTTTGATGTGTCCCACATGACCGTAATCGACGTCTGTGGCTCCCAGGCCAAAGCCTGGCTTCAGCATTTGCTGGCCAATGACGTCGAACGCCTGCACAGCCCTGGCCGTGCGTTGTACAGCGCCATGCTCAACGAGCAGGGCGGGATCGTCGACGACATGATCGTCTACCGCCTCGATGAGGGTTATCGGCTGGTGGTCAATGCCTCCACCCGCGATCAGGACATGGCCTGGATGCAAGCCCGTCTCGACGGTTTCGACGTGCAACTCAGCGAGCGGTCCGAGTTGGCGATGCTGGCTATCCAGGGCCCTCAGGCCCGGCAAAAAATTGCCGAACTGGTCACCCAGTCCCGCAGCAACCTGATCCAGCTCCTCAAGCCTTTCGAAGGCTTGCCCGACGGTGACTGGTTCATCGCGCGCACCGGTTATACCGGCGAAGACGGCCTGGAAATCATTCTGCCGGCCGATCAGGCGCCAGGCTTTTTCAACGATCTGGTCGGTGCCGGGATTTCTCCCATCGGCCTTGGCGCGCGGGATACCTTGCGGGTCGAAGCCGGTATGAATCTTTACGGTCAGGACATCCAGCAGGATATTTCACCGTTGGCCTCTAATATGGCCTGGAGCATTGCCTGGGAACCTGCCACCCGGCAGTTCATCGGGCGCAAGGCGCTGGAGACCGAGAAGGCGGCCGGCGTACAGCACAAACTGGTCGGTCTGGTCCTTGAGGAGCGCGGGGTTTTGCGCGCTCATCAGGTGGTCCGCATCGCCGATGTTGGCGAAGGGGAGATCACCAGTGGTAGTTTCTCTCCTACGCTAAGCAAGTCGATTGCACTGGCGCGCGTGCCGATGGCAACTGCCGACCGCGCTGAAGTGGAAATCCGTGGCAAGTGGTACCCGGTTAGGGTGGTCAAACCGACCTTCGTACGCCACGGCAAAACCTTGATCTAATCTTTTCTGGCGGGAATGCCCGCCGACTATTTTCCTGAGGACACAGAACATGAGCGATATCCCTGCCGACCTGCGTTTTGCCGAAAGTCACGAATGGGCACGTCTGGAAGCCGATGGCACCGTCACCGTGGGCATCAGCGATCACGCGCAGGAAGCGCTGGGTGATGTGGTGTTTGTTGAGCTGACTGAAGTCGGCAACGTTTTTGCTGCCGGTGATCAATCGGGTGTCGTTGAATCGGTTAAAGCCGCTTCCGACATTTATGCACCGATCAGCGGTGAAGTGATTGCGGTCAATGAAGCGCTGAGCGGTGAGCCTGAGCTGCTCAACTCCGATCCGTACGGCGCATGGATCTTCAAACTCAAGCCAAGCAACACCGCCGATCTGGAAAAACTGCTGGATGCCGCCGGCTACAAGACTGCCATCGGCGAGTAATCCTCGCCCCTGTAGGAGCCAGCTTGCTGGCGATGGCGTCCTCGAAATCGCCATCGCCGGCAAGCCGGCTCCTACAAGGGTTGTTCAAGGTTTCAGAACCGCTTTCACGGCCGCCACCGAACGCTCGACATCTGCTTTGCTCATCGCCGTGAACATCGGCAGCGAGACAATCAGCCGACCGACCCGTTCAGCGACCGGGAACATGCCCTCCTTGAAACCGCGTTCGCGGTAAAGGCTCAACAGGTGAATCGGCGGGTAGTGATAACCGATCCCGACACCCAGTGCCTGCATCTGCTCCATGAAAGTCGCCCGCGCCGGTTTGCCATCCGTGCGTTCCGGTAATACCAGCTGGAACAAGTGCCAGTTGCTTTGGGTGAAATCCGCCGGAGGCAGTTGCGCCCCGTACTGCGCTTCGAAATCCTCGCCAAAGCAGGCGAAATAATGCCGGGCGAGGTCACGGCGATGAGCGGTGATGGTTTCGATATGAGCAAATTGCCCAAGGCCAATGGCCGCCGCGACGTCGGTCATGTTGAATTTGCCACCCAGCACGTCGACGTCCAGGCCATCGAAGCCGTTGCGGGTAACGCCCTGCAGCCGGTATTTCTCCGCCAGTCGTACTTCTTCGGGCGTATTCAGCACCAGGCAACCGCCCTCGGATGAGGTAACGTTTTTATTCGCCTGGAAACTGAAGGACACGAAATCCCCCGTCGAACCAATGCGCTGGCCGTTCCAGCTGGAGCCCAATGCCTGGGCCGCATCTTCGACAATCCGCAGGTTGTGCTTCTTCGCCAGTGCGTACAGACGCGTCATGTCCACGGGCAATCCGGCGAGGTACACCGGAATGATGGCCTTGGTGCGCGGAGTGATCGCCGCTTCCAGTTGATCCAGATCGATATTGCGCGTCACCGGGTCGATGTCGGCGAACACCGGGGTGGCGCCGACTTCCAGGATGACGTTGGCGGTGGCCACCCAGGAAATCGGCGTGGTGATCACTTCGTCGCCCGGCCCGACCCCGGCAATACGCAAGGCAATTTCCATGGTGCAGGTGCCGGAATTGAAGGTGCGCACCGGGCGCCCGCCAAAATACTCCGAGAGTTGCGCTTCGAAGGCCTGGACCTTTGGGCCGCTGGTAATCCAGCCCGAGCGCAATACGTCGCCGACGGCGGCGATCGTGGCTTCATCGATGGTGGGTTTGGAAAACGGCAGGAAAGGCAGTTGGCTCATAGATACAGTCACCCGATCAGCGGACATTAGGTTGGCGCCGGACATGATGATCCGGATTGGTCGACTGCGCCACGTCATCCACGCGGATATCGACTGCTATGCTGGTTTGACCGTGTTGCATCGACGCTGAGCGCCAGTCAAGAGAGAGCCCGTCATGTCCCAGTTGCCGTCCCTGAGCCAGTTACGCGATCCCAATGCCTTTCTTCGCCGCCACCTCGGACCCGATGCCGCCGAGCAACAGGCGATGCTCGACAGCCTCGGCCTCGGCAGCCGGGTCGAATTGATCGAGCAAACCGTGCCACCGGGCATTCGCCTCAACCGGGCGCTGGACCTGCCCCCGGCACTCGATGAAGAGGCCGCGCTGGCCAAGCTGCGTGGTTATGCCGAGCAGAACCAGGTCTGGACCAGCCTGATCGGCATGGGCTACCACGGCACCCTCACACCGGCCGTCATTTTGCGTAACGTGCTGGAAAATCCCGGTTGGTACACCGCGTACACACCCTATCAACCGGAGATCGCCCAAGGGCGGCTCGAAGCGCTGCTGAACTTCCAGCAATTGACCATCGACCTGACCGGCCTGGAACTTGCCAATGCCTCGCTGCTCGATGAAGCCACCGCCGCGGCGGAAGCCATGGCCCTGGCCAAGCGGGTCGCCAAGTCCAAAAGCAACCTGTTCTTTGTCGATGAAAACTGCCACCCGCAAACCATTTCCGTGGTGCAGACCCGCGCTGAAGGTTTCGGCTTCGAGCTGATCGTCGACGCTGTGGATAACCTGAAGCAGCACCAGGTGTTCGGCGCACTGCTGCAGTACCCCGACACCCACGGCGAAATCCACGACCTGCGGCCGTTGATCGATCACCTGCACGCGCAACAGGCCCTGGCCTGTGTCGCCACGGATTTGCTGAGTCTGCTGTTGCTGACCCCGCCGGGTGAACTGGGCGCTGATGTGGTGTTCGGCTCGTCCCAGCGATTTGGCGTGCCCATGGGCTACGGCGGGCCTCACGCGGCATTTTTTGCCAGCCGCGATGAATACAAGCGAGCGATTCCCGGGCGGATCATCGGTGTTTCGAAAGACGCGCGGGGCAACACCGCCCTGCGCATGGCCCTGCAAACCCGCGAGCAACACATCCGCCGGGAGAAGGCTAACTCCAACATCTGCACGGCCCAGGTGCTGCTGGCCAATATCGCCAGTTTCTATGCGGTCTACCACGGCCCGGAAGGGCTCAAGCGGATCGCCCAGCGGGTTCATCGGCTGACCTGCATCCTTGCCGCCGGGCTTGAGCGCAACGGTATCACCCGGGTCAACCGGCACTTCTTCGACACCCTGACCCTGGAAGTCGGTGGAACCCAGACCGCCATCATCGAAAGTGCCCGGGCCGCACAGGTCAACCTGCGCATTCTCGGACGCGGCCAACTGGGCTTGAGCCTCGACGAAGCCTGCGACGAAACTACCGTGGCGAAGCTGTTCGATGTGTTTCTGGGGGCCGATCACGGGCTCAGCATCGAGGATTTGGATGCCGAAGTCTTGCCTGGCGGAATTCCCGAAGGGCTGGCGCGAACATCGCCTTATCTGCGCCATCCCGTGTTCAGCGCCCATCACAGCGAAACCGAGATGCTGCGCTACCTCAAGCAACTGGAAAACAAGGACCTGGCGCTCAATCAATCGATGATCCCGCTTGGCTCCTGCACAATGAAGCTCAACGCCACCAGCGAGATGATCCCGATTACCTGGCCCCAGTTCGCCAACCTGCACCCGTTCGTACCCAAGGAACAGGCCGCCGGTTATGGGCTGATGATCGAAGAACTTGAGCGCTGGTTGTGCGCGATTACCGGTTTCGACGCGATCTGTATGCAACCCAATTCCGGTGCCCAGGGCGAGTACGCCGGATTGCTGGCGATCCGCAAATACCATGAGAGCCGGCAACAGGGCGGCCGCGATATTTGCCTGATTCCTTCGTCGGCTCACGGCACCAATCCCGCGTCGGCGCAAATGGCCGGGATGCGTGTGGTGATCGTCGAGTGTGACGAGGCGGGAAACGTCGACCTGGATGACCTCAAGGAAAAAGCCGCGCAGGCCGCCGACAAACTCGCCTGCCTGATGGCGACATACCCTTCGACCCACGGGGTGTATGAGGAAGGCATCAGCGAAATCTGTGAAGTGATCCACCAGCACGGCGGCCAGGTGTACATGGATGGCGCCAACCTCAACGCCCAGGTCGGGCTGGCGCGGCCGGCCGATATTGGCGCCGATGTCTCGCACATGAACCTGCACAAGACCTTCTGCATTCCCCATGGTGGCGGTGGTCCGGGCATGGGGCCGATCGGGGTACGGGCGCATCTGGCACCGTTCGTGGCCAACCATCCGGTGGTGCCGATTGACGGGCCGGATCCGCAAAATGGCGCCGTCAGCGCGGCGCCCTGGGGTAGCGCAAGTATTTTGCCGATCAGCTGGATGTACATCGCGATGATGGGGCCGCAACTGGCGGACGCCAGCGAAGTGGCGATCCTCTCTGCGAATTACCTGGCGCGGCATTTGTCCGGCGCCTTCCCGGTGCTCTATACCGGGCGCAACGAGCGGGTGGCGCACGAATGCATCCTCGACCTGCGACCGCTCAAGGCGTTGACCGGCATTACCGAGGAGGACGTGGCCAAGCGCCTGATGGACTACGGCTTCCATGCCCCGACCATGTCGTTTCCCGTGCCGGGGACGCTGATGGTCGAACCGACCGAAAGTGAATCGAAGGCGGAACTGGACCGGTTCATCGGGGCGATGCTGAGTATCCGCGCGGAAATCAACGAGGTGCAAAACGGTAATTGGCCGGCTGAAGAAAACCCGTTGAAAGGTGCGCCGCATACGTTGGCCGATATCACCGGCGTGTGGGAGCGGCCGTACAGCATCGTGCAAGCGGTCACGCCGGACGCGCACACCAAGGCTCACAAATACTGGCCGGTGGTGAACCGGGTGGACAATGTGTACGGGGACCGGAACCTGTTTTGTGCGTGTGTGCCGGTCGACGACTACCGCTGACCTCCCAGGCAGCGCATAACCCATGTGGGAGCGGGCTTGCTCGCGAAGGCGTCGAGTCAGCCAGATTTATGCTGAATGACACACCGCTTTCGCGAGCAAGCCCGCTCCCACAGAGGGTTCAGTGAACATGGGATTTGTGTCCGCGGGGCAAAAAAATGCCGCTCAAGTGAGCGGCATTTTGGCGTTCGCGATTGTTATTCCGAAGCCACTGCATTCTTCGCCAGGATTGCATTCGCCAGTTCCATGTCCGTGGCTTGCAGGCCCGGGTTGTCGGCGCGGACTTTCTGCATGGCCGCTTCCAGGTACGGACCGCGGATACTGCCGTCACTGGCGACGAAGCTGCTGGCGTCGTCCTGGGCGGCAACGATCAGCTTGTGATCTCGGGACGTCAGATAGCTCGAACCGGTGGTTGCGCCGGACGTAAGAATGTTACGCCAAAAAGTATCGGCCATCGCCGAACCGACAGGCAAAGACAACAGGGCGACGGTAGCGACAGCAAGTTTGAAACGCATGAAAGGGTGACTCCACTGGGTTAACTACGCGGTTGGATTGCCAACCCCCAATCGAGTTCCATGACCGCCTATTCAGCGGCTTCGACCAGCAGGATCGCGCCTTGTTGGCCGACCACCCGCACGCGGCTGCCAATGACGGCGTCCGGTCCGCGGGCCATCCACACGCCGTCGGCCACCTTGATTTTGCCGCGACCGTCGACAATCGCTTCATGCACCACGAAGGTTTTGCCGATCAGATCCTGGCCGCGCAGATTCAGGTGTGGCTGATCGCTCGGACGCGTTGCCGTGCGCTGACGCCGCCACCAGTACAACGCGGTGGCAATCGCCAGCAGGCCAAACAACAGAAACTGCCACTCCCAGGACAGGTCTGGCTGGAGGAAGGTCAGGACACCCACGGCTGCCGCCGCCATGCCGATCCACAACAGATAGCCACCGGCGCCGAACACTTCAAGAATCAACAGCACCGTGCCCAGCGCCAACCAGTCCCAGAACGAAAGATGCTGAAAAAATGCCCACATGGCGCGCCTCAGGCTTTCTTGTTATCGAAAGTGGCCTTGACGATTTCGCCAATGCCGCCCACCGCGCCGATCATCGAGCTGGCCTCCAGCGGCATCAGGATCACTTTGCTGTTGTTGGCCGAAGCCAAGTTGCCCAGCGCATCGATGTATTTCTGCGCCACGAAGTAATTGACCGCTTGCACGTTGCCACTGGCGATGGCTTCGGACACCACTTTGGTGGCCTGGGCTTCTGCCGCGGCTTGCCGCTCGCGGGCTTCGGCTTCCAGGAAGGCGGCCTGGCGACTGCCCTCGGCTTCGAGGATCTGCGCCTGCTTCTTGCCTTCGGCGGTCAGGATCGCCGCGGCGCGCAGGCCTTCGGCCTCGAGGATCTGTGCACGTTTGATCCGTTCGGCTTTCATCTGCCCCGACATCGCCGCCATCAGGTCGGCGGGTGGGCTGATGTCCTTGATCTCGATCCGGGTGATCTTGATGCCCCACGGCGCGGTGGCTTCATCGACGGTACGCAGCAGTTTTTCGTTGATCCCGTCACGCTGGCTGAGCATGGCGTCGAGTTCCATCGAGCCGAGTACCGTACGGATGTTGGTTTGCAGCAGGTTGCGGATGGCATGCTCGAGGTTGTTGACCTCGTAGGCAGCCTGGGCCGTGTTGACCACCTGGAAGAAACACACGGCGTCGATTTGCACCGTGGCGTTGTCGGCGGTGATGACTTCCTGCGGCGGAATATCCAGCACGCTTTCCATCACATTCATCTTGCGCCCGATGCGGTCCATGACCGGAATGATGACGTTCAGTCCAGGCTTGAGCGTGTTGGTGTAGCGCCCGAAACGCTCGACGGTCCATTCGAAGCCCTGGGGCACGACCTTGAAACCCATGAACAGAATGGCGACCACCAAGCCGACAAAAAGCAAAAGCACGCTACCGATCTGCATAACGATTCCTTGTTGATGTGTGGATCTTTGGAGTTGCATTCGCTGGAGTGTAGCGGTGCCGGATAAAAACAGCCGGGCTCAGTTCTGCTCGCTCTGGGGTGTCACTCGCAGAACCTCCTCGATGGTCGTCAGCCCGGCGGCGACTTTTTGCGCCCCGGACAGCCGCAGGCTGCGCATGCCTTCCTTGAATGCCTGACGCCGCACGGCCAGCAGATCGGTGTCGGGACTGATCAACGCTTTGATGCCATCGCTCAGTTGCATGATTTCGTAGACTCCGGCGCGACCGTGATAACCGGTGTCGCGGCATTCCAGGCAACCCATGGCGCGCTGGGCATTGCCCGGCAAGGGTGCTTGCCAGGGTCGGGTCAGGGTTTGCCAGTCGTCTTCGCCCAGCGTCAGCGGCGCCTTGCAGTGCGGGCACAGGGTTCGCACCAGGCGCTGGGCCATGACGCCGAGCAACGTGGCCTTGATCAGGTAGTGCGGCACGCCGAGCTCCAGCAGGCGACTGATGGCGCTGGGCGCATCGTTGGTGTGCAGGGTCGACAGCACCAGGTGCCCGGTGAGCGCAGCCTGGATCGCCATCTCCGCGGTTTCGAGGTCGCGGATCTCGCCGATCATGATGATGTCCGGGTCCTGCCGCATCAGCGCGCGCACGCCGGCGGCGAAGGTCAGGTCGATGTTGTGCTGGACCTGCATCTGGTTGAACGCCGGCTCGACCATTTCAATCGGGTCTTCGATGGTGCAGAGGTTGACCTCCGGCGTCGCCAGTTTTTTCAGGGTGGTGTAGAGGGTGGTGGTCTTGCCCGAACCCGTCGGCCCGGTGACGAGGATGATGCCGTGGGGCTGGCGGGTCATGTCTTGCCAGCGGCGCAGGTCGTCGACGGAAAACCCGAGCTGGTCGAAGTCCTTGAGCAGGACTTCCGGGTCGAAGATCCGCATGACCATTTTTTCGCCGAAGGCTGTTGGCAGTGTCGACAAACGCAATTCGACTTCACCGCCGTCCGGGGTCTTGGTTTTCACCCGGCCGTCCTGGGGTTTGCGTTTTTCCGCGACGTTCATGCGCCCCAGGGTCTTCAGGCGGCTGACGATGGCCATGGTGACCTGAGGCGGGAATTGATAGACGTTGTGCAGCACGCCGTCGATGCGAAAGCGCACTGTGCCTTGCTCGCGCCGGGGTTCGATGTGGATGTCGCTGGCGCGTTGCTGGAACGCGTACTGGAACAACCAGTCGACGATGTTGACGATGTGTGCGTCGTTGGCGTCCGGCTCCTGGTCGCTGGCGCCGAGGTTGAGCAACTGTTCGAAATTGCCGAGGGTACTGACCTGCGGGTCGGCGCTGTTCGCCCCGGTGACCGACTTGGCCAGGCGGAAGAATTCGACGCTGAAGCGCTGGATGTCCACCGGGTTGGCCACCACACGCTTGACCGGCAACTTGAGCACATGGGTCAGGTCGGCCTCCCAGCCGCTGACATAGGGCTGGGCGCTGGCCACGGTCACCGCATCGCGGTCGATCGATACCGCGAGGATTTTGTGGCGCTGGGCGAAGGCATAGGACATCAGTGGTGTCACGGCCGCGACGTTGATTTTCAGCGGATCGATGCGCAGGTAAGGCTGGCCGGCCTGCCGGGACAGCCACAGGGTCAGGCTTTCGAGGTCGAGCTGTTTGCCGGGACGGCTGAGATCGTCCAGCTGTTGACTGGCGATGAACTCCAGCGGATGCATCTGGCCATGGGCGGCGTTGCGGCGCCGGGCATTGAGCGCGTGTTCGGCCGAATCCTGGCTGAGAAAGCCCTGGGCGACCAGTTCGCGCAGCACATCATTGAGATCCAGCCAGCGGTCCTGAAGGGCGAGTTGTGCGGACATGCGGGCTCCTATTGAACGACAGTCCGCAAAGGATAGCCGTGGCCCGGCTGACTGTTGGGCCACTACCCGACGAAGCCGTTTCGGGATTTTTCAGCCCGCCGCTTGAGCCGCTTCGGCCCACGCAGAATCAGCTTCTTGCAGCTCCACAGAGCAGACGCTGATCAGGTTACGAAGTTTTTCCGCAATCACTTGCGCGCGGTGCCAGCTCAAACCGTCGATGACGATCTCGAGGGTCAGCCAGTCTTCATGGCGTTGCACGTTGACCTGTTCCGGCGTGAGCAATTGCAAGGCGAACAGATTGAGGGCGCGACACAGCAGGTCCGGTTCTGCCTCGGCCAGCATTTGATAGCGAACCCGGCAGTGGGCGTTGCTGACGTTCCAGACATCGGCGCGGGTGGACGGGGTGTTCACGGCTTCAAGATACGGCATGCTCTGGCTCCAAAATCACTGGAGAAATGTTTACATCCTGTGCCGGGTATTTCTTCTCTATGATTGGCAAAATTGCAGAAATGTAGAATTAATCAATTCACTTGTAGATCGATCAAGGGTTTTTTTATGCAGAGCGAACTGGACAACTACGACCGCAAGATCCTCGCCTTGCTGCAAGAGGACGCTTCGCTCTCCAGCGCACAGATCGCCGAGCAGGTGGGCCTTTCGCAATCGCCATGCTGGCGGCGGATTCAGCGGATGAAAGAGGAGGGCATCATTCGCGGCCAGGTGACCTTGCTCGACCGCAAGAAAATCGGCCTGAACACGCAGATCTTCGCGGAGGTGAAACTCAATGCCCACGGGCGTTCGAACTTCACCGAATTCACCGAGGCGATCCGCGGATTTCCGGAAGTGCTGGAGTGTTATGTGCTGATGGGGGCGGTGGATTTCTTGCTGCGGATTGTCACGGCGGACATCGAGGCCTATGAGCGTTTCTTCTTCGAGAAACTGTCGATGGTGCCGGGGATTCAGGAGGTCAATTCGATTGTGGCGTTGTCGGAGATCAAGTCGACTACCAGTTTGCCGGTCTGATGTTTTGTGGTGAATGTGCGGGCCTCTTCGCGAGCAAGCCCGCTCCTACAGGTTTCGGTGATTCTCTGTAGGAGCTGGCTTGCCAGCGAAGGCGGTATTACAGGCGCAGCAACATTTTCCAGGCACGGTTCTGATACACCGCAATCGCCTGCTGCTTGCGCGCATCCAGGACTTCGTCGGTGATCGATTCGTTGGCCAGTTGCGCCAGTTTGTTCAGTTCGCCGTACAGGCGATCCATTTCCGGGATCTCCAGCACGTTGCGCGCATGGTGCAGCCAGACCTGGATGCGTTCGATGCGTGGCAATTGCTCGGCCAGGTCTTCCGGCTGTTGCTGATAACGCTGCAATTGCAGCGAAGTGGCTTCTTCGCCCAGCAAGCGCGGCAACCAGCTGCCCAGTTGCGCAGCACCCTGGCGATTGCCACGGGTGTTGCGGTCGGCAGCCCAGGTGCGGGCCAGCAACCAGCGCGAAGTGGTCAGGGAGAACAGGCCCCAGCGCGGGTCTTCGAGTTCTTCGAGGAACTGCTCAGGTGCGGCTTTGCGCACGTCCTCATCTTCCAGGCCGGCCTGGACCAGCGGGCGCCAGTCTTCCAGCAAGGCATCGAGGGCGACACGCAGATCGTGGGTCGACTGACGCGGAGCGGCCTGGCCGAGGCTGCTGATCAGCGCGCGCATTTCCGCGAGGTTTTCGACCCAGTCCTGCAACAGGCGCCAGTGACCGTTGAAGCGATACTGTTCGGCCAGACGCTGGCTGCTGCCCAGCAAATGCCAGCTCAGCGCGGCGAACGCGTCGTCCAGCGGCGTTTCGGCAGTGATCTGCGGCGCCGGCAGGCTCAACGAATAGCTGTGGGCGTCGTACAGGCGATAACCACGCTCGGCCTTGCTGATGTCACACGGCATCAGGGCCAGTTTCTCGGCCAGCTCGGCGGCCAGTTCCAGCAATGCGGCCGGCTCGCCTTCGCGCAGTTCCAGTTCCAGCTCACAGATTTCTTCTTTCTGTTTGCCGACCACGACGTGACCCAGGTCCAGCGCGGCTTCGATGACCACTTTGGTCTTGCCGCGACCCCAGGCGATTTCCGCGCGTTCGCGGACGAAGTCGGTGGTGAAGATCGGCTTCAGGGTTTTCTTGTCAAGTGTGGCCAGTTCCTCGGGCCAGCATTCGCCGTCGAGTTTCTTCAGGTCGAGCTTGGCTTTGGGCAGGTTCCAGTCGTATTCGTTACGTACCGACAAACCGGCGACGCTCTGGCCACGGGTCTTGAGGGTCTGAATCACTTCGTCGCCATCCTTGCGCAGGCGCAGGGCGACTTTGGCCTGGGCCAGGTCGCGCTCGGGCGTGTCGAAGTACTGGTTCATCAACTCACGGCGTTCCCAGCCACTTTTGTTGCGTTTTTTCAGTAACGGGTGCTCGCGCAGGGCGGCGAGGGTTTCGCGGCTGACGCGGAGTTTGATTTCGGTTTCTTTCTGCATGGCCGGAAAATCCAGGATCGGGAGCGCAGCCGGGGGAATGTGTGGCTGCCAAGGTCGTGCAGTGTACAGGACTCAAGGTTAGTCCGCGCCGCGACGGTTTATTCCTGTCATCGGTTGGTTCTATGATGGACTTCAATTCGGGAGCCGGGAGTCAGCGATGCCATTGCCGTCGATGAAAGAACAATTCGCTGCGCTGATCGCCGCACCGTCCGTCAGTTGTACCCAGCCCAGTCTCGATCAAACCAACCGCCCGGTGATCGACCTGCTGGCGACGTGGCTCGGTGAGCTGGGTTTTACCTGCGAGATCCAGCAGGTCAGCCCCGGCAAGTTCAACCTGCTGGCCAGTTTTGGTTCCGGTCCCGGTGGCCTGGTGCTCGCCGGGCACAGCGACACCGTACCGTTCGACGGTGCGTTGTGGCAGACCGATCCGCTGAAACTGACCGAAGTCGACGGACGTTGGATCGGTCTGGGCAGTTGCGACATGAAGGGCTTTTTCGCCCTGGCCATCGAAGCGGTCAAACCGCTGCTCGATCAACCGTTCAAACAGCCGTTGCTGATTCTTGCCACGTGTGACGAAGAAAGTTCGATGTCCGGCGCCCGCGCGCTGGCCGAAGCGGGGCGGCCGTTGGGTCGCGCGGCGGTGATCGGCGAGCCGACCGGGCTCAAGCCGATCCGCATGCACAAAGGCATCATGATGGAGCGCATCGACATCCTCGGTCAGAGCGGTCACTCCTCCGACCCGCGCCTGGGCCACAGCGCCCTGGAAGCGATGCACGATGCCATCGGTGAACTGCGCGGCCTGCGCTTGTTGTGGCAGCGAGAATTCCGCAATCCACAGTTTGGCGTGCCGACCCCGACGATGAATTTCGGCTGTATCCATGGCGGCGACAACCCTAACCGTATCTGCGGCCAGTGTTCGCTGGAATTCGATTTGCGGCCGTTGCCCGGCATGGACCCCAAGGCCTTGCGTGCCGAGATCCTGCAGAAGCTCAACCCGATTGCCGAGCGGCATCAGGTCAAGATCGACTACGCACCGCTGTTCCCGGAAGTGCCGCCCTTTGAGCAGGCCGAGGATGCGGAACTGGTGCGGCTCGCCGAAAAGCTTACCGGCCATAGCGCCGAAGCAGTGGCGTTCGGCACCGAAGCGCCTTATCTTCAGCGCCTTGGCTGTGAAACGCTGGTGCTTGGCCCGGGTGATATCGCCTGCGCTCACCAGCCGGGGGAATACCTCGAAATGTCACGTTTGCAGCCTACGGTGCATCTATTAAGGCAACTGATCGAACACTATTGCCTGACACCGACCCAAACCGCGGCCCTGTAGGAGCGAGCTTGCTCGCGATGAACGCAAGGGCCACGCGTCCATTCAGAAAGGTCGCGTAATCGTTGAAGTCCATCGCGAGCAAGCTCGCTCCTACAGGGGCTGTGATTTGACTGACAAGCCGTATAAATTGCCGGTACTCAAACCCGTATTCATGAGGAGAGCGCGCGTGTCGCCAAGCCTGTTCCGACGATAACCATCAGCCCGCTGTGCGTTTTCAGTTTCGCCCTTTTTTCGGCTGCTATTTATTACAGGCCCAGGTTCATGCCCGAATACGTCAATTGGCTTCGTCACGCTTCGCCTTACATCAACGCCCACCGCGATTGCACCTTTGTCGTCATGCTGCCCGGCGACGGTGTTGAACACCCGAACTTCGGCAATATCGTCCACGACCTGGTGCTGTTGCACAGCCTGGGCGTGCGTCTGGTGCTGGTTCACGGTTCCCGGCCGCAAATCGAAACGCGCCTCGCGGCGCGTGGCCTGACCCCGCATTACCACCATGGCATGCGCATCACCGATGCCGCGACCCTGGAGTGCGTGATCGACGCGGTCGGCCAGCTGCGCATTGCTATTGAGGCTCGCCTGTCGATGGACATGGCCTCGTCGCCTATGCAGGGCTCACGCTTGCGGGTGGCCAGCGGCAACCTGGTGACGGCGCGGCCGATCGGCGTGCTTGAAGGCGTCGATTATCACCACACCGGCGAAGTGCGCCGGGTCGACCGTAAGGGTATCAACCGTCTGCTGGACGAGCGCTCCATCGTGCTGCTGTCGCCGCTGGGCTACTCGCCGACCGGGGAGATTTTCAACCTGGCCTGCGAAGACGTCGCCACTCGTGCGGCCATTGACCTGGGTGCGGACAAACTGTTGCTGTTCGGCGCTGACCTGGGCCTGATAGATGAACACGGGCGCCTGGTGCGCGAACTGCGTCCGCAGCAAGTGCCGGCGCATCTGCAACGGTTGGGCAGCAACTATCAGGCAGAATTGCTGGATGCCGCGGCCGAAGCTTGCCGTGGCGGCGTGGCCCGCAGCCATATCGTCAGCTACGCCGAAGACGGCGCACTGTTGACCGAGCTGTTCACCCGCGACGGTGGCGGTACGCTGGTGGCGCAGGAGCAGTTCGAAGTGGTGCGTGAAGCGGCCATTGAGGACGTCGGTGGTTTGCTGGACCTGATCAGTCCGCTGGAAGAACAGGGCATCCTGGTGCGCCGTTCCCGCGAGGTGCTGGAGCGCGAAATCGAGCAGTTCAGCGTGGTTGAACGCGAAGGCATGATCATCGCCTGTGCGGCGCTGTATCAGATTGCCGATTCGGAGGCGGGTGAGCTGGCGTGCCTGGCGGTGAATCCGGAGTACCGCCATGGCGGTCGCGGTGATGAGCTGCTGGAGCGCATTGAAACCCGCGCACGGGCTCAGGGGTTGAAAACCTTGTTCGTCCTCACCACCCGCACCGCGCACTGGTTCCGCGAACGTGGCTTCGAACCCAGCAGCGTTGATCGACTGCCGTCGGCGCGGGCGTCGCTTTACAACTATCAGCGTAATTCGAAGATCTTCGAAAAAGCCCTGTGATCAGGATGCGGTCCCTGTAGGAGCGAGCTCGCTCGCGAAAATCGTGAACGATAACGCGTAAAACCAGATGCCCCGTGGCGTCCTTGGGTTTTTCGCGAGCAAGCTCGCTCCTACAGAGGTCGGTGGTGTTACTCGGTGACAAACCTCGCGCTGACATACGGCGAGTAATCCGGCAGCACCGTCTCGACCTTCCCTTGCTCCTTCAAGAATTTCGCCGTTTCGCCAATGGCCTTGGCCGTGCCGCCGTCCAGCAGCGCAGTGCTCTGTTGCGCCTTGGCATCCGGGAATGCGGAACCGGCCAACAGCTCCGGTACATCCGCGGCGTTGGCACCGGTCAGTTTGGCGATTTTCTGGACGGGTAGCGAATCAGCGGTCCATTGGTCTTTATGAGCGGCATAGTCGGCGAATGAATCCAGGGTGACCCTGGCGAACTTTGCCACGACCTCCGGATGTTTTTCGGCGTAATCCTTGCGCGCCACCCAGACCTCAAAGGTTGGCGCCCCCCATTGGCTCACTTGCGCGGCATCGGTCAAGGTCTTGCCGCTCTTGCGGATTTCTCCCAGGGCGGGCGACCAGACAAACGCGCCATCAATATCACCACGTTTCCAGGCTGCCGCGATTTCCGCTGGCTGCAGGTTCACCACTTTGACTTTCGAGCTGTCCAGGCCCCAGTGCTTCAACGCGCCAAGCAGGCTGTAGTGGGAGGTTGAAACGAATGGCGTGGCGATGGTCTTTCCGATCAGATCTTGCGGATTTTCGATGCCGCTGCCGTTGCGCACCACCAGCGCTTCGGCGGCATTGATCTGGGCCGAGACGATGAACGCGACAATCGGCAGGTTGCGCGAGGCGGCAGCGGCCAGCGGACTGGAGCCGAGATTGCCGATTTGCACATCGCCGGAGGCAATCGCCGTGACCACTTCCGGGCCGCTGTTGAAGCGTCGCCAGTCGATGGGCTGGCCGATGGTTTTTTCATAAAGGCCATCGGCCTGAGGGACTTTGCTGGGGTCAATGCCGGTTTGATAGCCGACGGTGAGGTTCGCTGCATGAGCGGTGAAAGAAAATACGAACGATACACAAACTGTAACAATTGATCCGGATAGTGCGCGTTTAGTCGTCATGGGGCTGCCTTTCGGTAAAGGATTTGTTTCCGAATTGCGTCAGAAACTAATCGATCTAAAAAAGCAAAAACAAATACCGATTAGGAATTAGCTTGTAAGAAAAACCCTCTATTCTGGGGTAGTTGGGGAGTCGGGAGCTAAATTCCTAAACGGTATTAGAAAAGAATCGGGTAATTCTTTTCAGGTTCATGACGAATTCATGACCCTGCAGGGACCAAAAAACCGGGGGTTAGACTATGGTCGTAGACACACATGGTTACGATTGACTTGTGGGTCACGCTCTGGCGCTAATCGCGCATCTTAGGATTTCGGGCGTCGACTCGAGACCAGGAACACAAGAATTAGAATCGAGAGGAGCTTCACAATGAACAAGTCCACCTTGGCTTTGGCCGTGGCCGTTGGGGTTTTGGCGCAGCAGGCAGGCGCCGCAGGTTTCCTGGAAGACAGCAAGGCGTCCATCAGCTCTCGCACCATGTATTACGACGCCGACATGCGGGAGGGTGCGAGCACTCCTGCCAACCGTCAGCGCGAAACCGCTGAAGGTCTGAAGTTCGACTACCTGTCCGGTTTCACCCAGGGTACCGTAGGTTTTGGTATCGACGCCCAGGCTCTGGTGGGTATCCACCTGGATGGCGGCAAGGGGCATCACCCGACCGGTAACAGCAACTCATTCTTCCCTAGCGATGGCAATGAGGCGGCCGACGAGTGGAGCCGTCTGGACGGCAACGTCAAGGCTCGCTTCTCGAAGACGGAAGCCCACCTGGGTGGCGCTCTGGCACCTAACCTGCCGATCCTGATCGCGAACGACAGCCGTCTGCTGCCGCAGACCTTTGAAGGTGGCACCATCACCTCCAAAGAAATCGACAACGTGACCTTTAACTTTGGCCAGCTGGAGCACGCGTCGGGTCGTGCCTCCTCGAACTCCACTGGCCTGTCTGTGGCTGGCGCTACTCAGGACAGCAACAAATTCCTCTACGGCGGTGCTGACTGGAAGGTCACCAAAGACCTCTTGCTGCAGTACTACTATGCGAACCTGGAAGACTTCTACAAGCAGAACTTCCTCGGCCTGGTGCACGTCTACCCGATCGCGGCCAATCAGTCGTTCAAGACCGATATCCGTTATTTCGACAGCAGCTCAGACGGCAAGAACGGCGACCCCGGCTTCCAATTCAACAACAACAATGGCTTTGCCAAAGAAAAGGGCGTGGTCGATAACAAGACCTGGAGCGCCATGTTCACCTATACCCTGGGTGGCAACGCATTCCTGCTCGGGCATCAGCGTGTCAGCGATGACGGCGGCTTCGTTTTCTTGAACCAAGGCAACCTTGTCGACAGCAACGGTAATCCTGAAGGTGCCGGCGGCGCGAGCTTCTACTCGTTTACCGACGCCACAGTTGGCAGCTTTATCCGTGCCGGTGAAAACACCACGTTCGGTCAGTACTCCTATGACTTCGCCTCCCTGGGCGTGCCAGGCTTGAAAGCTTCGATTGCTTACTTGAATGGCCAGGACATCAAGGCTACCAACGGTGTTGGTAAAGACCTGAGTGAGCACGAGACCGACGCGCGTATTGATTACGTGATTCAAACGGGTGCACTGAAAGGGTTTGGTACGACGCTGCGTCACGGTACCTACCGTGGCAACACCAGCACCCTTGACCAAGACCAGACCCGTCTGATCTTCAACTACACCTACAGCTTCATGTAATAGCCGTAAGAAAAAGCCCCGTCGGTTGGCGTAATGCTGTTCAGTTAAGCGAGAATGATCCACTGTAGGAGCGAGCTTGCTCGCGATGGTCGTTAACGATGCCGCGTGTTTATTGACTAAACGCGGGGCTCTTGAGTCCATCGCGAGCAAGCTCGCTCCTACAGAATCCTTAACTGAACAGCATTACCGCCGGTTGGCGGGGTTTTTTTTCGTGTCGAGTTTTATATTCCATAAACAAAGATGCTATTTCTTTTTTATTCTTTTTAGTTTTTAGCCATCCCGCTTAAAGTGCGCCTGTCCGACACTCTTCCCTGAGCTCGGATTTGGCAATTTCGTCCCTCGACAATTGATCAGGTTCAGGAATTGGCCTTGCCGCCGATACCTCGGATCTGTCGTGGGAAGTCATATTCCATGCCGATATTAAAAAACACTAAAAAATTCTTTTTGGCTTTAAGGCCATGTATCCTGCGGCCCGCCAAACGACCGGCTTAGACGGTTTGCCGCGAATTTATGCGTTTAGGATCCCGGGCATTAGATCCAGGACCAGGAACACAAGAATTAGAAACGAGAGGAGCGAAACATGAACAAGTCCACCTTGGCCATCGCTGTGGCCGTAGGGGTTTTGACCCAGCAGGCAAGCGCCGCGGGTTTCATCGAAGACAGCAAGGCAACATTGGGGCTGCGCAACTTCTACATCAATACCGATAACCGTGACGGTGCCGGTGCCAACAAAAACGAAGAATGGGGCCAGGGCTTCGATCTGCGTTTCATCTCCGGGTACACCCAAGGCACCGTCGGCTTCGGTATCGACGCCATCGGTCTGCTGGGCGTCAAGCTGGATTCGGGCGGCGGCACCAACGGCGCCACGGCGACCTCTTACGGCGGCACGGTTTTCCCGAGCAAATCCAACGGCGAGGCGGTTGATAATTTCTCCAGCCTGGGCCTGACTGCCAAGGCCAAGGTTTCCCAGACCGAACTGAAGCTGGGCACCCTGCAGCCGAAAAACCCGGTGATTGTGACCAACGACGGCCGCCTGCTGCCGCAAACCTGGCAGGGTGGCCAGATCACTTCCGCCGAGATCAAGGACCTGTCGCTGGTCGGTGGTCAGATCGAAGCCGTTAAAGGCCGTAACTCCAGCAACAACGAGCAGATGTCGATTTCCGGTGCGAACACTCGCGGCACCAAGTTCCGCGACAGCAACAAGTTCATCTACGCCGGTGGTGACTACAAAATCACCAAGGACCTGACGGCCCAGTACTACTACGGCAACCTGGAAGAGTTCTACAAGCAACACTTCCTGGGTCTGGTGCACAACTGGGCAATCGGCCCGGGCGTGTTGAAGTCGGATTTCCGTTATTTCAACAGCTCTGATGATGGTGCCAACGGTCACGACCCTCTGTTCTTCACCACCGGCAACTACAACGCGCCAAACGGTAAAGGCAAGGTCGACAACAACCTGTACAGCGGCCTGTTCCTGTATTCGGTTGCCGGTCATACCTTCGGTGGCGGCTACCAGGTCAGCAACGGCAGCAGCGACTTCCCCTGGCTGAACCAGGGTGACGGTTCGTCGAACTACACCATCACCGATTCGCAAATCCAGAAGTTCGGCCGTGCTGGCGAGAAAACCTGGCAAGCACGCTACGCGTTCGACTTCGCCAAGGTCGGCGTACCTGGCCTGACCGCGGGTCTGGTATACCTGCACGGCGATAACATCGATACCGTTAACGCCAAGGGTGGCGAGGCGGCCAATGGTGCTTCCGAGTGGGAGCGCGATCTGAGCGTGGCTTACGTCGTTCAGGAAGGCCCGCTGAAAAACCTGGGTCTGACGTGGAAAAACGCTACCTGGCGCACCGACCTGCCGAACACCCGTTCGCAGGACGAAAACCGCGTGATCCTCAGTTACTCGATCCCGCTGTTGTAATAGCGCTCGCGTAACCGAGACAAAAAAGCCCCGCCCGGTATTGCACCGGGCGGGGCTTTTGCATTTCCAAGACGGGTTCACCCCCGTAATCCCGCCTTGAATTTCCCTCTTTGCAGCAACTCAAGGCCTTCTCGAACCTTGGGGACGATGTTCGGCGGGTTGTGCATGCGCGTCCAGTGAATAGATCTTTAATATTTCTTTATGATCTAAATAAATCGATATTTATTCTTTTTAATAGATAAAAAACGCAGGCACAGTTGACCCCATCAAGCACTCACAAGGAGCAGCACCATGGGTCTCAGACTTGGCGATATCGCCCCCGATTTCGAACAGAACTCCAGCGCCGGCATCATCCGTTTCCATCAGTGGCTGGGCGATAGCTGGGGTGTGCTGTTTTCCCATCCGGCGGATTTCACACCGGTATGCACCACTGAATTGGGCTTCACCGCCAGGCTCAAGGATGAGTTCGCCCAGCGTGGAGTCAAGGCCATCGCGTTGTCGGTGGACCCGGTGGAGTCGCACCACAAGTGGATCGAGGACATCAATGAAACCCAGGACACCGTGGTCAACTTTCCGATCCTGGATGACGCCGACCGCAAGGTCTCGGACCTCTACGACCTGATCCATCCCAACGCCAACGACACCCTGACCGTGCGCTCGCTGTTTGTGATCGACCCGAACAAAAAGGTCCGGCTGACGATTACCTACCCGGCGAGCACCGGCCGCAACTTCCATGAAATCCTGCGAGTGATCGACTCGCTGCAACTCACCGACAACTACAAGGTGGCCACACCGGCCAATTGGCAGGACGGTGATGAAGTGGTGATCGTGCCGTCGCTCAAGGATGAGGATGAAATCAAACAGCGCTTCCCCAAGGGCTATCGGGCGGTCAAGCCTTACTTGCGCCTGACGCCGCAGCCTAATCGGTGAATCATCAATATTTGCGGTGTGGCTGATGCCGCTTTCGCGAGCAAGCCCGCTCCCACCCCCCTGTGGGAGCGGGCTTGCTCGCGAAAG
>NZ_JBWKXF010000016.1:0-100868 GCF_059422645.1 Pseudomonas sp. GW821-FHT01C01
CAGTAAGACCGCTTTCGCGAGCAAGCCCGCTCCCACAGGGGAATGCATTCCAAATGTGGGAGCGGGCTTGCTCGCGAAAGCGGCAGCACATCCAACATCAATCCCGGAGCTTACTCGCTGTAAATCATCTTCTTGGTCATGCCGCCATCGACCACGAATTCCTGACCAGTGACAAACCCGGCATTCCTCGACAGCAGCCAGGCCACCATCGCCGCAACATCCTCAACCGTCCCCACCCTGCCCGCCGGATGTTGGGCATGATCGGCCTCGGTCAATGGTTCGGCACGACGCGCCGATGGGTCGCGCGCATCGATCCAGCCGGGGCTGACGGCATTGACCCGGATTTCCGGACCAAGACTGATGGCCAACGCATGAGTCAGTGCCAACAATCCGCCCTTGCTCGCCGCATAAGCCTCTGTGTCAGGTTCCGACTGCGCAGCGCGGGTCGAGGCCAGATTGACGATGGCACCGCTGTGAACGCGCAGGTATGGCGCACAGTGCTTGGCCAGCAACATAGGCCCACTGAGGTTCACCGCCAACACCCGATTCCAGTAAGCCAGATCGAGACTTTCAAGGGTGATGTTGTGCGGATCGGCAACCGCCGCATTGCATACCAGCGCATCCAGGCGCCCGAACCGGCCGAGCACCTCGGCCACCCCCAACGCAACCTGACTCTCATTCGAGACATCCATGGCAATAAACCAGGCGTTGTCGCCCAGTACTTTCGCCACTTTCGAACCGCGCTCCCGGTCCAGGTCCGTCAGCACGACTTGCCAGCCTTCGCTGATCAGCCAGGCCGAGATCCCCAGACCAATGCCTCGCGCAGCACCGGTCACCAGTGCTACACGACCATTGGTCCCGGCGGACGATGTAGACAACTCGATCACAACGCAGCCAGGCCACGCGCCAGATCGGCTTGCAGGTCTGCAACGTCTTCCAGACCCACCGCAATGCGGATCAGGCTGTCACGAATGCCCGCTGCTTCACGCTCTTGCGGCGCCAAACGACCATGGGACGTGGTGCTCGGATGCGTGATGGTAGTTTTGCTGTCGCCCAGGTTGGCGGTGATCGAAATCAGGCGCGTGGCATCGATAAAGCGCCATGCGCCCTCTTTACCACCCTTCACTTCAAAACTGACGACAGCACCGAAACCCTTCTGCTGGCGCAGCGCCAGTTGGTGCTGCGGATGGCTCTTGAGACCGGCGTAATGGACTTTCTCGATGCCCTCCTGCTGCTCCAGCCATTCGGCCAGTTGCTGGGCGTTGGCGCAATGCGCCTTCATGCGCAGGTTCAGGGTCTCCAGGCCCTTGAGGAAGATCCAGGCGTTGAACGGGCTCAGGGTTGGGCCGGCGGTACGCAGGAAACCCACCACTTCTTTCATCTGCTCGCTGCGACCGGCGACCACACCGCCCATGCAACGGCCCTGGCCGTCGATGAACTTGGTGGCCGAGTGCACGACGATGTCCGCGCCCATTTTCAGCGGCTGCTGCAATGCAGGAGTGCAGAAGCAGTTGTCGACGACCAGCATCGCGCCTTTGACGTGCGCAATTTCCGACAGGGCCGCAATATCCACCAATTCGGCCAACGGATTGGAAGGCGACTCAACGAACAGCAGCTTGGTGTTGGCCTTGATCGCAGCATCCCAGCCGGACAAGTCCGCCAGCGCCACGTAGTCGACTTCGATGCCGAAACGCTTGAAGTACTTTTCGAACAGGCTGATGGTCGAGCCGAATACGCTGCGCGACACCAGCACGTGATCGCCGGCACTGCACAGGCTCATCACCACGGCCATGATGGCCGCCATGCCAGTGGCAGTGGCCACGGCCTGCTCGGCACCTTCCAGCGCAGCGATACGCTCTTCAAAGGCCCGAACAGTCGGGTTGGTGTAGCGCGAGTAGACGTTGCCCGGCACTTCCCCGGCAAATCGTGCTGCCGCATCAGCGGCCGTACGGAACACATAACTGGAGGTGAAGAACATCGGGTCACCGTGTTCGCCTTCCGGCGTGCGGTGCTGACCGGCGCGTACGGCCAGGGTATCGAACGCTACACCTTCGAGGTCGCTGTCCAGCCGACCGGCATCCCATTCCTGACTCATGCTGTCACTCCTTGCCATATTCGGTAGTAGATACGAAACCGGCCTTGAGGAGGAACACCTATGTAGGAGCTGGCTTGCCAGCGATGGCGGCATCACAGGCAACAATGATGTTGAATGTGACGAGCCCTTCGCTGGCAAGCCAGCTCCTACAGGCCGGTAGAAACTCAGTTGTTGTACAGATCGATGATCGCACTGACTGCCTGCGTCTTGACCTTGGAGGCATCGTTACGTGCCTGCTCGATCTTGTTCAGGTAAGCCTCGTCGACGTCGCCGGTGACGTACTGGCCATCGAACACCGCGCAATCGAACTTGTCGATCTTGATCTTGCCGCCACCGACCGCTTCGATCAAGTCAGGCAGGTCCTGATAGATCAGCCAGTCGGCGCCGATCAGGTCAGCCACGTCCTGGGTCGAACGGTTGTGGGCGATCAGTTCATGAGCGCTCGGCATGTCGATGCCGTAGACGTTCGGGTAACGAACCGCTGGCGCCGCAGAGCAGAAGTAGACGTTCTTGGCGCCGGCTTCACGGGCCATCTGGATGATCTGCTTGCAAGTGGTGCCGCGAACGATGGAGTCATCCACCAGCATCACGTTCTTGCCGCGGAATTCCAGTTCGATGGCGTTGAGTTTCTGGCGTACGGATTTTTTCCGCGCAGCCTGGCCCGGCATGATGAAGGTCCGGCCGATGTAGCGGTTCTTCACGAAGCCTTCGCGGAACTTCACGCCCAGGTGGTTCGCCAGTTCCAGCGCTGCGGTGCGGCTGGTGTCCGGAATCGGGATGACCACGTCGATGTCGTGATCCGGACGCTCGCGCAGGATCTTCTCGGCGAGTTTCTCCCCCATGCGCAGACGGGCCTTGTAGACCGACACGCCGTCGATGATCGAATCCGGACGCGCCAGGTAGACGTGTTCGAAGATGCACGGGGTCAGGGACGGGTTGGTCGCGCACTGACGGGTGTACAGCTTGCCCTCTTCAGTGATGTAGACCGCTTCGCCTGGCGCCAGGTCGCGAATCAGGGTGAAGCCGAGCACGTCCAGGGAAACGCTTTCCGAGGCGATCATGTACTCGACGCCTTCGTCGGTGTGACGCTGGCCGAAAACGATCGGACGGATGCCGTGCGGGTCGCGGAAACCGACGATGCCGTAGCCGGTGATCATCGCCACGACGGCATAACCACCGACGCAACGGTTGTGCACGTCAGTGACGGCGGCGAAAACGTCTTCTTCGGTCGGCTGCAACTTTCCGCGCTGGGCCAGTTCGTGCGCGAACACGTTGAGCAGCACTTCCGAGTCGGAACTGGTGTTGACGTGGCGCAGGTCAGATTCGTAAATCTCCTTGGCCAGTTGTTCAACGTTGGTCAGGTTACCGTTATGCGCCAGGGTAATGCCGTAAGGCGAGTTGACGTAAAACGGTTGAGCTTCGGCCGATGTCGAGCTGCCCGCGGTTGGATAACGCACATGGCCAATGCCCATGTGACCGACCAGACGCTGCATGTGACGCTGCTGGAACACGTCACGCACCAGACCGTTGTCCTTGCGCAGGAATAACCGGCCATCATGGCTGGTCACGATACCGGCAGCGTCCTGGCCGCGGTGCTGGAGGACGGTTAGCGCGTCATACAGCGCCTGATTGACGTTCGACTTACCGACGATACCGACGATGCCACACATGCGACGCAACCCCTACTTAATGGATCTGAACTGAGCACTACTCACTGAGGCGTTTTGGCCATCGGCAAGAGTTGCTCCTTGAACGGAATATCAGCGGGTACGCTGATTCCGCTGGCAAGCCACTGACTGCTCCACCCAAGGATCAGGTTTTTGGACCAGTCTGCAACCAATAGAAATTTTGGCACGAGCTGTGACTCTTTCCACCACCCGTCCTGCTGTACCGGCCCCAGGCTCAACAGCCCGACGGCGATGACCACCAGCAACCCGCCACGCGCGGCGCCGAAGGCCATGCCGAGGAATCGGTCGGTCCCGGAGAGCCCGGTGACGCGAACCAGTTCGCCGATAAGATAATTGATCATTGCGCCTACGATTAAAGTGGCGACAAACATGATGGCACAGCCTGTGATTATACGGGCCGACGGCGTTTGAATGTACCCGCCGAGGTACTCGGACAGTGAGCCACCGAACATCCAGGCTACGACTCCTGCGATGATCCAGGTCAGCAGCGACAGTGCTTCTTTGACGAAGCCGCGGCTCAGACTGATCAATGCGGAGATGGCGACGATTGCTACGATCGCCCAGTCAACCCAGGTAAATGGCACAGTGCAGCCTACAGACGGATAAGGCGGCGCATTTTAGCAGAGCCCATGCTTATCGGTAAGCTGCGATTGTCAGTGCATTTCATATCGGGGCGATAGTTTTAGCCACGTTCCGGCTGAAAGCGCACGACAAACCCCTTGAGGTTCTGCTGGCGGTTCAGCAAATCCCGCAGCCGGTCGGCTTCTGCGCGCTCGATCAGCGGCCCGACAAACACCCGGTTTTTGCCGTCGGCGGTACGGATGTAGGCGTTGTAACCCTGGCTGCGCAGGGTTTTCTGAAGTTTTTCTGCGCTTTCACGATTCGACAGGCTGGCCAGTTGCACCGACCAGCTGACCGACAAACCATTGGCATCGACGCGGCTTTGCGTGGTGTCCGGCTTGCCGGGTGCCGCCGTGATGGGCTGGGCAGGCGCCGTCGCCGGTTTAGCGGCCAGAGCCGGGACCGGCGCGGGTGCAGCCGGTTTGGCAGCAGGCGCTGGAGCCACCGGCGCAGTTGGCACCGCCGATTCCTGCTGGGCGATTTCGTCATCGCTCGGCACCGGCTCTTGAGGCAAGGCTTGCGGCTCAGGCACCACCACTGGCTCGACCTGCACCTGAGCCATCGCAGGCGCCTGCGGGGCCGCAGGCGCTTCAACCGTCACCTGGCGCTGTTCGTCCTGGCGGGAAAACAGCATTGGCAGAAAAATCACCGCCAGCGCGACCAACACCAGGGCGCCAACCATGCGCTGTTTGTATGCCTTATCCAGCAATGCCATTTGCCGCGTCCTCCGTGGAGCGCCGGGCCAGCCATTCAAGGGCCTCGGCGACACAATAAAATGAACCGAACAACAGGATTTCGTCGTCGCTCGTGGCCTGCGCGCATTGCCCTTCCAGGGCGGCCGCCACACTTCCGTATGACGTAACCGAGGCACCAAGCCCCTGCAACGCGTCGTGCAAATCCGCCACCGAACGCGCCCGAGGCGAATCCAGAGGTGCGACAGCCCAGTGCTGGACACTAGCATTCAATTCGCCGACAACACCACCCAGGTCTTTGTCCGCCAGCAGCCCGAATACCGCCAGACGCCTGCCGACCGGCGGGCGACTGGCCAGACGACGAGCCAGATACTCCGCCGCATGAGGGTTATGCCCCACATCCAGCAATAGATTCAAGCGCTTGCCTTGCCACTCGAACTCGCGGCGATCCAGACGACCGACCACCTTCGTTGCCCGCAGCGCTTCGATAATCTGCGCATCCACCCAAGGCAAGCCGAGCAGCAAGTAAGCCTGCAACGCCAGCGCAGCGTTTTCCATCGGCAGATCGAGCAACGGCAGGTCGCGCAGCTCAACCGCGCGCCCTTGCGCATCGACACCGCGCCATTGCCAGTGGTGATCGGTCACACCGAGGTCAAAATCGCGCCCACGCAGGAAAAACGGGCAATTGAGCTCGCGCGCCTTGTCCAGCAGAGGTTGTGGAGGATTCAGATCGCCGCAGAGCGCAGGCGCGCCCTGACGGAAAATACCGGCCTTTTCGAAGGCCACGGACTCTCGGGTATCACCGAGGTAATCCGCATGATCGACGCCAATGCTGGTGACCAGCGCCACGTCGGCGTCCACCACGTTGACCGTGTCCAGACGACCGCCCAGACCGACTTCCAGCACCACCGCATCGAGTCCGGAGCGCTGGAACAGCCAGAATGCCGCCAGAGTGCCCATTTCGAAGTAAGTCAGGGAAGTGTCGCCGCGCCCGGCCTCTACCGCAGCAAAGGCCTCGCACAGCTCGGCATCCGTGGCTTCGACGCCATTGACCTGTACCCGCTCGTTATAACGCAGCAGGTGCGGGGAGTTGTAAACCCCCACCTTCAAGCCCTGGGCCCGCAGCAAGGACGCCACAAACGCACAGGTGGAACCCTTGCCGTTGGTCCCGGTGACCGTAATCACCCGAGGCGCCGGCTTGCCCAGTCCCATGCGGGACGCTACCTGCTGCGACCGCTCCAACCCCATATCGATGGCTGAAGGGTGCAACTGCTCAAGGTAGGCGAGCCATTCGCCAAGGGTACGTTCGATCATAGGCTGGCTGGCACCGGCGGAACCACGATCGGCTCGATGGGTGCAGCCACGAACTTCGGCGTCGGCAGGCCCATCATTTGCGCCAGCAAATTGCCCAGACGCGGACGCAGCTCCTGACGGTCGATGATCATGTCGATGGCACCGTGCTCCAGCAGGAACTCGCTACGCTGGAAGCCTTCCGGCAGTTTTTCACGCACGGTTTGCTCAATCACACGCGGACCGGCAAAACCGATCAACGCCTTCGGCTCGCCGACAATCACGTCGCCCAGCATCGCCAGACTGGCGGAAACACCGCCGTAGACCGGATCGGTCAACACCGAGATGAACGGGATACCTTCTTCACGCAGGCGTGCCAGTACCGCGGAGGTCTTGGCCATCTGCATCAGGGAAATCAGCGCTTCCTGCATCCGCGCACCGCCGGAAGCCGCGAAGCAGACCATCGGGCAACGTTTTTCCAGGGCGTAGTTGGCGGCACGAACAAAACGCTCGCCGACGATGGCGCCCATCGAGCCACCCATGAAGGAAAACTCGAACGCCGAGACCACAATCGGCATGCCCAGCAAAGTACCGCTCATGGAAACCAGCGCGTCTTTTTCACCGGTCTGCTTTTGTGCAGCAGTCAGGCGGTCCTTGTACTTCTTGCCGTCGCGGAATTTCAGACGGTCAACCGGCTCCAGGTCTGCACCCAGCTCGGTACGGCCTTCAACGTCAAGGAAGATGTCGATACGGGCGCGGGCGCCGATACGCATGTGATGGTTGCACTTGGGGCAAACGTCCAGAGTCTTTTCCAGCTCCGGACGATACAGCACAGCCTCGCAAGACGGGCATTTGTGCCAAAGACCTTCAGGCACCGAGCTCTTCTTGACCTCGGAACGCATGATCGAAGGGATCAGTTTGTCTACTAACCAGTTGCTCATGCTTTCTTTCTCCAGTACCGGCGGCTCGAACGCTCTGGTTCGCAGCCCCGTGTATGCCCTAGCGCTAAATTCATGTGTGCGGCGATGATCAGTGAATGGCCGGGTCAGCGAAACGTGACCTGCGTACCACCCCATAACCCTCAGCCGTTTTGTACAGTGCAGTGGACGGCGGCAGTCTGCCAGCCGTCACATCAACAGGTGCTACCGCGTACTGCTTTGATAAATGCCTGAATCTTTGCGTGATCCTTGATGCCCTTGCTCGCCTCTACCCCACCGCTGACATCCACGGCATAGGGCCGAACACGCGCAATCGCTTCGGCGACATTGTCGGGCGTCAGACCGCCCGCCAGAATGATCGGCTTGCTCAAGCCTTGAGGTATCAGTGACCAGTCAAACGCCTCACCGGTTCCTCCGGGAACGCCTTCGACATAGGTATCGAGCAAGATTCCGCTGGCACTTGCATAAGCATCACAGGCGGCGGCAATGTCATCGCCCGCCTTGACCCGCAGCGCCTTGATGTACGGACGGTGCCAACCCTCGCAATCCGCTGCGCTTTCATCACCGTGAAATTGCAACAAGTCCAGGGGCACCGCATCGAGAAGCTCACCCAATTCGCAACGGCTCGCATTGACGAACAAACCCACGGTGGTCACAAACGGCGGCAGCGCCTGGATGATCGAGCGCGCCTGCTGGAACGTCACCGCACGGGGGCTTTTGGCGTAGAACACGAATCCGATGGCATCAGCCCCGGCCTCGACGGCTGCCAACGCATCCTCTATGCGGGTAATCCCACAGATCTTGCTGCGAACGGCTGACATGTCGATACAACTCCAAGACAAATCCGGGAAAGTCCCGGATGGTAACAAAAGCGTTCGAGGGCGTCAGCCGCCAAGTTCCGAGAAGCCGGTCAGGAAGTGCGGACCAATAAAGCGTTCAGGCAATTCGAACTCGTCACGGTACTCGACCTGCACCAGATACAAACCGAATGGATGCGCCGTCACACCACCGGAACGCCGAATCCGGCTCTCCAGCACCTCTTTCATCCACTCCACCGGACGCTCACCGGCGCCAATGGTCATCAGCACGCCGGCAATATTGCGCACCATGTGATGCAGGAAAGCGCTGGCGCGAATATCCAGCACGATCATCTTGCCGTGCCGGGTGACGCGCAGGTGATGCAGCTCCTTGATCGGCGACTTGGCCTGGCACTGACCGGCGCGAAAAGCACTGAAATCATGGGTACCCAGCAGATATTGAGCGGCCTCGGCCATGCGTTCGACGTCCAGCGGACGGTGGTTCCAGGTCACTTCTTCGTTCAGGTGCGCCGGGCGGATCTGATCGTTGTAGATCACGTAGCGATAACGCCGGGCAATGGCCTTGAACCGCGCATGGAAATGCGCCGGCATGACCTTGGCCCAACTGACACTGACGTCGTGGGGCAAGTTGATGTTGGCGCCCATGGTCCAGGCCTTCATCGAACGCTCGACCTGGGTGTCGAAATGCACCACTTGTCCGCAGGCATGCACGCCGGCGTCGGTACGCCCGGCGCACATCAGCGAAACGGGTGAGTCGGCGACTTTGGACAAGGCGTTTTCGAGGGTTTCCTGCACGGTGAGCACCCCGGACGCCTGGCGCTGCCAGCCGCGGTAGCGCGAGCCTTTGTATTCAACGCCCAGCGCGATCCGGAAAAAGCCGTCGGCCGCCATTTCGGCGGCCGGGTTATCTATATTTGCCAAGGAGGGACAGCCTGCTGATGTACGCAAAGGCGGGCATTATAAGGCCGACTGGAGGGGATGCCAGTACAACCGATGATGCTGTAGTGAATGTAATGGCCTCTTCGCGGGCAAGCCCGCTCCCACAGGTACAGTGTGATCCTGTGGGAGCGGGCTTGCTCGCGAAGAGGCCTCAGCAAACGACATCAATTCATCGACCAAACAAAAACGGCAGCCTCAATGGGCTGCCGTTCTGCTTGCAACGTAGCGAACACTCAAGCCAGACGCGAAAGCATTTCCCTGGCTTCGCTCTTCTGCTCGGCACTGCCTTCGCTTACCACCTCATTGAGGATGTCGCGGGCGCCGTCGCTGTCTCCCATGTCGATATAGGCCTGAGCCAGATCGAGCTTGGTAGCGGCTTCGTCAGTACCCGAGAGGAAATCGAAGTCATCATCGCCACCCAGTGCCGCATCAGCTTCGGTAAACGTCGGCTCGCCAATGCTGCTGGACAAGCTCTCCAGCTCGGCATTGACATCATCCAGCTCTGCCGCGAACGCATCCGGCACGTCCATTTCGTCGGCCAGCGACAGATCGAAATCGGCTGGCAATTCCAGATCGTCCAGCGCGACTTCAGGAACAGCCGGGGTTTCGGCGACCGGAAAATCCTTCACGCCTTCGTCCAGGTCCAGCAGGAAATCGTCTTCAGCAAGCATCGCCGGCGACGGTTGCGCGCCGAGATCCAGATCCAGATCCAGGTCCAGGTCGAAGTCCGACAGGTCGTCGAGGCTTTCCTTGATTTCAGTCTGCTGCTGCAACACCGACTCAAAACTCAGATCGTCGTCCAGCGGGAACTCGCCCAGATCTGCCAGCGCCGCCACTTCGGGCTCCGGCGCTGGTGCAGGCGCCACAGGCGTAATCGCGTCCAGATCATCCAGGCTCAGGTCGAAGGCGCTGTCGAGGTCATCCTCGAACGGTGCAGGCTCTGGCGCCGGCGCTTGCGGCTCATCGAGCAACAGATCCTTGACGTATTGCGCGTCCAGTTCGGCAGCAACGGCGGCTGCGGCGATGCCACCGGCAGCGACCAGCGCCATCGCCGGGAAGCGGCTTTTGAGGTTTTCAACCTTGGCGAAGTTGTCGCCATTGGCCACCAACTGACGCTCTTGAGCGACGAACGCATCGCGGTCGCCTTGCTGGCCGTAGACTTCCATCAGCTTCAAGCGCAAGTCGCTGCGCTGAGGCTCCTGCTTGACACCGTCCTCCAGCAACGCGGCAGCCTGGTTCAGACGACCGGCATTGATGTGCGACTGAGCCTGGCCCAGCACGTCGTCGGAACGCTCGGCAGCCGGAGCCACCAATGGTGCAGCGATCGGCGTGGTCATCACGACCGGAGCAACTACCGGCGCTGGCGCAGGAGCAGGCGCAGTTGCCAGCTTCACGCTCGGCGACGGAATTTCCAGACCTTCGAAGCTGCTTTCCGGCAGGTCCAGATCGACTGAGAACTGCTGTTCTTCGGCCAAGGCACGCGCCATGCGCACATGCTTCTCGGCTTCTTGCTGGGCCTTGCGTCGGCGTGCCAGCAACAGCAGCAGAAGCAGCAGCACCACCGCACCGCCGCCCACCAGGCCCAGCAGCACCGGGTTGGTCAGCAACTCATTGAATTTCTGATCGTCGGCTGCCGCCGTTGTCGCCTCGGCGGGCTTCTCGGTCGGCGCCGGAGTTGCCTCGGGAGCTGGCGCAGCAGTGTCTGCCGGAGCAGGTGCCGCCGCCGGGTTGGGAGCCAGCTCGGCCGACATCGCCGGAGCCGTCGCAGCCGCTGGCGCACCCGCACCGCCCTCGGCCTGCAACTTGGCCAGTTGATTGTTCTTCAGCTCGATCAGGCGCTGCAGCTTGTCCACCTGGCTTTGCAGATCGGCCATGCGGCTTTGCAGTTCGGCGTTATCACGACGACTGGTGTCGAGGCTTTCCTGGGTCACCGCCAGCTTGTTGCTGAGGGCCTTGGCATCTCCGGCAGCCCCTTTGCCACGGTTCTTGCCGGACTCGGCAGAAACCAGGCTCAGCTTGTCGGTCGCAGCTTGCGTCGGCACCCCTTCAGCCCGCGGACGCTTGGTGGCGTCGAGTTGCTGCTGCCCTGCCCCGGGTTTCGCCACATAACGACGACCCTGGCGCCAGGCCGTGTTCTGTGCGGCCACTTCAGCAATGGCCTTGGGCTGCGGCAGGCTGGTGCTCTGCGCCGGGTCCGGCATACGCAGCACCTGGCCGGTTTTCAAGCGGTTGATGTTGCCGTCGATGAAGGCATCCGGGTTCAGCGCCTGGATGGCCAGCATGGTTTGCTGGATCGAACCGCCATTACGCGCCTTCGCGGCGATTTCCCACAGGGTATCGCGCGGCGTGGTGGTGTATTGCGACGGTTTGGTCGCACCGGTAACCGGCGCGGCGACGGCTTGAGTCGGTACAGGCTGCGCAGCCGCCTCGGCGGTTTGCGGGGAAAATTTCGATGGATCGAGCAGCACACTGTAGTCGCGCAGCAAACGGCCGTTCGGCCACATGACCTGAACCAGGAATTTCACCATCGGCTCGGAGAGTGGCTTGCTGGAGGTCACGCGCAGGATGCTTTTGCCGCTGGCGTTCAGCACCGGCGTGAAGGTCAAGTCATTGAGAAACGCCTGGCGGTCGACACCGGCCTTGGCGAAATCGTCTGGTGAGGCCAGGCTCGGCACCACTTCGGCGGCGGTGAGATCCTTGACATCGAGCAGCTCGATTTCCGCTACCAATGGCTGGTTGAGCGTCGATTTCAGGGTCAGCTCCCCGAGCCCGAGGGCATGCGCCATACCGGAGGACAGCGCCGAGGCGGCCGCTATTGCTAACACCAGTTTGCGAACTTGAACCATTAGCTCATCCTTAGTTTGAACATTCCTCGGCCAGCGAGAAGGTATTGATAGTCGCTGCCGTAAGGCATTGCGCGCAACGGCGAGGGTCGTCGCGCGCGGTCATTTCGTTGATGCCCCGGAAAGCCCCGCAGAGTGGCTCGCCTTCAGCACTCCGGCAAGCATAGGCTCGCCCGGAATCATTCGACAAATTGTTGCAAAGTATCTTTTACAGCAGGTCTTTTATCAACAACTCGGCCAGCTGCACAGCGTTGAGCGCGGCGCCTTTGCGTACGTTATCTGACGTTAACCACAAATTAAGTTCAGACAGGTCGTCGATACCATGACGAACCCGACCAACGTAGACCACATCCTGCCCTACCGCATCGCCCACCGGGGTCGGGTAATCGCCGGCTTCCACCAGCTCGATACCGGGTGCGTCTTCCAGGGCTGCATTGATTTTCGCCAGGTCAATTTCACTTGCGGACTGCAGGGTCACGCTAAAGCTATCGCCAAAAAACACCGGGGCTTGAATGCAAGTGACGGAAATCTTCAATGAAGGCAGCGCCATGACCTGACGCAGCTCACGCACCAGGCGCTTTTCCAGCAGCGTATGACCTTGCTCATCCGGTTTGCCGACCTGAGCCAACAGGTTGAAGGCCATCTGCCGGTCAAAGAATTTCGGCTCCAGCGGCCGCACATTCAGCAGTTCGGCGGTTTGCCGGGCGAGCTCGCTCACGGCTTCGCGCCCTTGGGCCGATACTGCCAGGCTGGCGGTCAGGCTGATACGCTGCAAATCGAGCAACTCCATCAGCGGCGCGAGCACCACCGCCAGCGTGGTGGCCGACGGACTTGGACTGCTGACCTGAAACGGTTTTTTCAAGCCGGCCAACACCTGTGCGTTGGCCTCAGGCACGACCTGCGGCGCCTTTTCGGCCGGCAAGGCGCCAGAGAGATCGATCACCGAGCATCCGGCATCGGTCGCACGGGAAGCAAAACTCAATGAAACCGCCGGACCGGCCGCGAAGAACCCAAGCTGCACCTTGCTGAAGTCGAACTCATCGACTTCCCGCACCCGCACGTTCTTGCCGCGAAATGGTACTGAACTGCCGGCCGATTCGCTGCTGGCCAACAGATGAAGGGTGCCAATCGGGAAATCGCGCTCTTCGAGAATCTGCACAAGTGTTTCGCCGACAGTACCGGTGGCGCCGATCACGGCAATATCAATGGTCTGGCTCATGGTTTTACCTCTGGCGAAACGGGGGGAGCGGCACTTTACCGGGTGGTTCATGGTGAGGCAATTGATCGGCGAAACCTTGTAGCAGCTGCCGAAGGCTGCGTTCGAGGACGAAGTCCTCGCCTTGGGGGATCCCCTATCATTCGGGAAGACCACGTATTCAGGAAATGCGGCTGCTGCGCAGCCGAACGCAGGCTTCGCCAGCTGCTACAGAAATTATCGACGCGCATAAAAAAACCCGCACCTCTTTCAAGGCGCGGGCTCTTTCATTGCTTCAGACGATCAACGCTCAAGCAAGATCCGCAGCATGCGACGCAGCGGTTCGGCCGCGCCCCACAGCAGCTGGTCGCCGACAGTAAACGCGCCGACGAACTGCGAACCCATGTTCAGCTTGCGCAGACGGCCAACCGGGATATTCAGGGTGCCGGTGACCTTGTTCGGGCTCAGCTCCTGAATGCTGGTCTCACGGCTGTTCGGTACCAGCTTGACCCAAGGGTTGTGCTGGCTGATCAGCCCTTCGATGTCGGCGATCGGCACGTCTTTGTTCAGCTTGATGGTCAGCGCCTGGCTGTGGCAGCGCATGGCACCGATGCGCACGCAGATGCCATCGACCGGGATCGGGCTCTTGAAGCGACCGAGGATCTTGTTGGTCTCGGCCTGGGCTTTCCACTCTTCGCGGCTCTGACCGTTCGGCAGTTCCTTGTCGATCCACGGGATCAGGCTGCCGGCCAGTGGTACGCCGAAGTTTTCGGTCGGGTACGCGTCGCTGCGCATGGCTTCGGCAACACGACGGTCGATGTCGAGGATCGCGCTGGCCGGATCAGCCAGTTGATCGGCGACAGCGGCGTGGGTCGCACCCATCTGTTTGATCAGTTCACGCATGTTCTGCGCACCGGCACCGGACGCCGCCTGATAGGTCATGGCGCTCATCCACTCCACCAGGCCGGCTTCGAACAGGCCACCGAGGCCCATCAGCATCAGGCTGACGGTGCAATTACCGCCGATGTAGTTCTTGGTGCCTGCATCCAGTTGCTGGTCGATGACCTTGCGGTTCACCGGGTCCAGAACGATCACCGCGTCATCCTGCATGCGCAGGCTGGATGCGGCGTCGATCCAGTAACCCTGCCAGCCGGCTTCGCGCAGCTTGGGGAAGACTTCGCTGGTGTAGTCGCCACCCTGGCAGGTCAGAATCACGTCGAGGGTTTTCAGCTCTTCAATGCTGTAAGCGTCCTTGAGCGGAGCAATGTCCTTGCCCACGGACGGGCCTTGGCCACCGACATTGGAAGTGGTGAAAAACACCGGCTCGATGAGATCGAAATCCTGCTCTTCCAGCATCCGCTGCATGAGCACGGAACCGACCATACCGCGCCAACCGATCAGACCTACACGTTTCATCGCAACTACACCTTCTTGAAATGTGGGCCGCTGCCTTGTCTTGAATTTGGCAGCGGGCCCGAGAGATTACAGATTCCGCAGCGCGGCGACTACTGCGTCACCCATTTCCTGCGTACCGACTTTAGTGCAACCGGCCGACCAGATGTCACCGGTACGCAAGCCCTGATCCAGCACCAGGCTGACGGCTTTCTCGATGGCATCGGCCGCGGCCTGCTGGTTGAAGCTGTAACGCAGCATCATCGACACCGACAAAATGGTCGCCAACGGGTTGGCAATGCCTTTGCCCGCGATGTCCGGCGCCGAACCGTGGCACGGCTCGTACATGCCCTTGTTGTTGGTGTCCAGGGACGCCGACGGCAGCATGCCGATGGAACCGGTGAGCATCGAGGCCTGGTCGGACAGGATGTCGCCGAACATGTTGTCGGTGACGATCACGTCGAACTGCTTCGGTGCACGCACCAGCTGCATGGCGGCGTTATCGACGTACATGTGGCTCAGTTCGACTTCAGGATAATCCTTGGCCACCTGCTCGACCACTTCGCGCCACAGTTGGCTGGAAGCCAATACGTTGGCTTTGTCCACCGAGCACAGCTTCTTGCCGCGCACCATGGCCATGTCGAAGCCGACGCGGGCAATGCGGCGGATTTCACTTTCGCTGTACGGCAGGGTGTCGTAGGACTGACGCTCGCCGTTTTCCAGGGTACGGGTACCGCGTGGTGCGCCGAAGTAGATGCCGCCGGTCAGTTCGCGAACGATCAGGATGTCCAGGCCGGCAACGATTTCCGGCTTCAGGCTGGAAGCCTCGGCCAGTTGCGGGTACAGGATCGCCGGACGCAGGTTGCCGAACAGGCCCAGTTGCGCACGGATCTTCAGCAGGCCGCGCTCAGGGCGGATATCACGCTCGATGGCATCCCATTTCGGGCCGCCAACGGCGCCCAGCAGTACGGCGTCGGCCGCACGGGCACGTTCCAGGGTCTCGTCGGCCAGCGGCACGCCGTGCTTGTCAATGGCAGCGCCGCCGATCACGTCGTGGCTCAGTTCGAAGCCCAGGGCGAACTTGTCGCTGGCCAATTCCAGAACCTTGACCGCTTCGGCCATGATTTCCGGGCCAATACCGTCACCTGGGAGAATCAGAATCTGCTTGCTCATGCTTTCCTCATGTCATCAGTCGGTGCGCCCTTGGGCGCACCCGGAAAAATTCTATCGTTCAGCCATCAGTACCAGCACATCGGTGCTGAACGAACCATCGGCCTCAATCTCAAAATATTCGCGTACTTCGTTGCCCATCGACTGCTGCAACTCGCGGATCGCCGCGCGCATCACTTCAGGTGTGCGCATGCGTTCGACCCAGCTGTTGTACTCCAGGCGCAAACGCTGCCGGGTGGTACTGCGGGTGTGCAGCCCCGCCTCGCTGACCTGGCGCAACCACTCGCCGGCGGAATAATCGCGCACATGGCTGGTGTCGCGCAGCACTTCGACGCTTTGCAGATAAGTGTCGAACAACGGGCTGCCCGGTGACAACACGTCGATGAACGCCGCCACACCGCCCGGCTTCAGTACCCGGCGCACTTCCCGCAGGGCCACGCCGAGATCGCTCCAATGGTGCGCCGAATAGCGGCTGAAGACGAAATCAAACTCGCCATCGGCGAACGGCAGGCGCTCAGCGGCACCATTGACCGTGGACACATTAGCCAAACCACGCTCGGCAGCAGCGGCGGCCACCACGTCAAGCATCTGCTGCGACAGGTCGTAGGCCACCACTTCTTTCACCAGGGACGCCACATGAAAGCTCACGTGGCCGGCGCCGCAACCCAGATCCAGAACCCGCGCCTCGCCCTGCCCCGCCAGTTCAGCTTGTAGCAGTGCGAATTCGGTACCTTGAGCGTGTACGGCGCTGCTCAGGTAGGCCGAAGCCTGTTCACCGAATTGCTTCTGGACTACCTGGGTGTGTCGGGCGGTGCTGGTCATGGGGACTTCCTTTTTCAGGGTTAAGTCTTGTGGGGTTTATGCGGGCCTCTTCGCTGGCAAGCCAGCTCCTACAGGGGAATGCGCTTCAACTGTAGGAGCTGGCTTGCCAGCGAAGGCGTCAGTCCACCTTACGCAAAATCATGCGTCGCGAAACAACCAGGGCTGGCTCGCACGATGCTTGGCTTCAAACGTCGCAATCGCATCGCCGTCCTGCAAGGTCAGGCCGATATCGTCCAGGCCGTTAAGCAGGCAGTGCTTACGGAAGGCATCGATTTCGAAGCTCAAAACCTTGCCGTCAGGGCGGGTCACGGTCTGGGCTTGCAGATCAACCTGCAACTGGTAGCCCGGATTGGCCTCGACCTGCTGGAACAGCTCATCGACTTCGGCATCGCTCAAGATGATCGGCAGCAAGCCATTCTTGAAGCTGTTGTTGAAGAAGATGTCGGCGTAGCTCGGCGCGATGATGCTGCGGAAACCGTATTCTTCCAGCGCCCACGGCGCGTGCTCGCGACTGGAGCCGCAACCGAAGTTTTCGCGGGCCAGCAAAACGCTGGCACCTTGGTAACGTTCGGCGTTGAGGACGAAGTCCTTGTTCAGCGGACGCTTGGAGTTATCCTGATAAGGTTGCCCCACATCCAGGTAACGCCATTCATCGAACAGGTTCGGGCCGAAACCCGTGCGTTTGATCGACTTCAGAAATTGCTTGGGAATGATCTGGTCGGTGTCGACGTTGGCACGATCCAAAGGCGCGACAAGTCCAGTGTGCTGGGTAAATGCTCTCATGATTACTGCGCTCCCTGGATCATTTCACGGACGTCGACGAAACGACCGTTTACAGCAGCGGCCGCCGCCATGGCCGGGCTGACGAGGTGTGTACGACCACCGGCGCCCTGACGGCCTTCGAAGTTACGGTTGGAGGTCGATGCGCAATGCTCGCCGGATTCCAAACGGTCCGGGTTCATCGCCAGGCACATCGAGCAACCCGGCTCACGCCATTCGAAACCGGCTTCGAGGAAAATCTTGTCCAGGCCTTCCGATTCGGCCTGGGCTTTAACCAGACCTGAACCCGGCACCACGATGGCCTGCTTGATGGTCGAGGCCACTTTGCGGCCCTTGGCGATCACGGCCGCAGCACGCAGGTCTTCGATCCGCGAGTTGGTGCAGGAACCAATAAACACGCGGTCGAGCTGAATGTCGGTGATCGCCTGATTGGCGGTCAAACCCATGTACTTCAAGGCCCGGACGATGGAATCACGCTTGACCAGATCCATTTCCTTCGCAGGATCCGGCACGTTCTGATCTACCGCCAACACCATTTCCGGCGAGGTGCCCCAGCTGACTTGCGGCTTGATCTGGGTCGCGTCCAGCTCGACAACCGTGTCGAACACTGCATCGGCGTCGGACACCAGGTCTTTCCAGGCTTCGACAGCCAGATCCCATTCCGCGCCTTTCGGAGCGAATGGACGGCCCTTGACGTAAGCCACGGTCTTTTCGTCCGCCGCCACCAGGCCTACGCGAGCGCCGGCTTCGATGGACATGTTGCAGATGGTCATGCGGCCTTCGACGGACAGGTCGCGAATCGCACTGCCGGCGAATTCAATGGCGTGGCCGTTACCGCCGGCGGTGCCGATCTTGCCAATCACGGCGAGGACGATGTCCTTGGCGGTCACGCCGAACGGCAATTGGCCTTCGACGCGTACCAGCATGTTTTTCATTTTCTTGGCGACCAGGCACTGGGTGGCGAGCACATGCTCGACCTCGGAAGTGCCGATACCGTGAGCCAAAGCACCGAATGCGCCGTGGGTCGAGGTGTGGGAGTCGCCGCAGACCACAGTCATGCCCGGCAAGGTGGCGCCCTGCTCCGGGCCGATAACGTGGACGATGCCCTGGCGAACGTCGTTCATCTTGAACTCGACGATGCCGTATTCATCGCAGTTGTCATCGAGGGTCTGGACTTGCAGTCGCGAGACCTGGTCAACGATGGCTTCGATGCCGCCCTTGCGCTCCGGCGTGGTCGGTACGTTGTGGTCCGGGGTCGCGATGTTGGCATCAATGCGCCATGGCTTGCGCCCGGCCAGACGCAGGCCTTCGAAGGCTTGCGGCGAGGTCACTTCGTGGATGATGTGACGATCGATGTAGATCAGCGCAGAGCCATCGTCGCGCTGCTTGACCAAATGCGAATCCCAGAGCTTGTCGTAGAGCGTTTTGCCGGCCATCAGACGGTTTCCTCATCAGCTTGTTTCTATGCCCTGGGTCTTGAGCGATTCAATAACCCCTTGGCTTGTGAGGTCGATCCTATGGGGTTACATTAAATAACTCAAATTCATATTTTTTATGCTTTGGATAACCAACTGGAATACAACCATGGATCTCGCCAACCTCAATGCTTTTATTGCCATTGCCGAGACAGGAAGCTTCTCTGGTGCAGGTGAACGACTGCACCTGACACAACCGGCCATCAGCAAGCGCATCGCCGGGCTGGAGCAGCAATTGAAGGTGCGGTTGTTTGATCGCCTGGGCCGGGAGGTCGGCCTGACCGAGGCTGGCCGCGCCCTGCTGCCGCGGGCCTATCAGATTCTGAATGTGCTGGATGATACGCGCCGCGCCCTGACCAACCTCACCGGCGAAGTGTCCGGCCGCCTGACCCTGGCGACCAGTCACCACATCGGCCTGCACCGTTTGCCACCCCTATTAAGGGAGTTCACCCGACGTTACCCGCAAGTTGCACTGGATATTCAGTTCCTCGATTCGGAAGTGGCCTACGAGGAAATTCTCCATGGCCGCGCCGAACTGGCGGTCATCACCCTCGCGCCGGAACCCCATGCACTGGTCAAGGCCACCCCGGTGTGGGACGACCCGCTGGATTTCGTGGTCGCCCCGGAACATTCACTGCTCAACAACGGCAAAGTCAGCCTGTCGGACATCGCCCGACACCCGGCGGTATTCCCCGGCGGCAACACTTTTACCCACCACATCGTGCAGCGGCTGTTCGAAGCCCAGGGCCTGACGCCAAACATCGCCATGAGCACCAACTACCTGGAAACCATCAAGATGATGGTCTCGATCGGCCTGGCCTGGAGCGTTTTGCCGCGCACCATGCTCGATGACCAAGTGGCGCGTATACCTTTGCCGGGCATACAACTCACTCGCCAGCTAGGCTATATCCTGCACACGGAAAGGACGCTGTCGAATGCTGCGCGGGCCTTCATGGCCTTGCTGGATGCTCAACTCGATCTGCCAGGGAATCGAGGCTAACTTGTGCTACTCATATAGAGCCGCGAATTCCTGTACCAAACGCCCATTCAGCCTAAGGCTTGCCAATGCCCAAATCTGTTGACCGTATTCCGCCAATGCCGCGCATACAGGCTCTTGACCCGAAAAGCTCCGAACAGAGCTGGGAAAGTGCCTCGCAATTGTTGGCCGCGCTCAACGGCGCGCGCCTGGGTGCCTGGTATTGGGACATCGAGCGCGGGCAGATCAGTTGGTCCCGGGGCACGCAGGCGCTGTTCGGCTTCGATCCCCGGAAGCCGTTGCCATCGGATCTGGAATACCTCGACCTGCTGCCCCCGGAAGATCGCGCGAAAACCGTTCGCGCATTCCACGCGGTGATCGCTGGTGCGCCACTGGAGCAAGCGATGCATCACCGTATCCGCTGGCCCGATGGCAGCCTGCACTGGCTGGAAATCAGCGGCAGCCTGTTGCCGGACAAGCACGGCAGGCCACGGATGATCGGCGTAATCCGCGAAATTACCCTCCAGCGTCAGCGCGAACAGGCATTGAGCAGCTCGGAAAAACGCTTTGCCACGCTGTTTCACCTGTGCCCGAACATGGTCCTGCTGACCCGCCAGGAAGACGGCCTGATTACCGAAGCCAACCAGTATTTCGAAAGCCTGTTCGGCTGGCCGGTGCAAAACGCGATCGGCCGCACCACCCTGGAACTGGGCCTGTGGGTGCACCCCGAGCAACGGGCCGACCTGGTCAAGGCCACCAAAGCCAAAGGCGAACTGGTCAGTATGGAAGTGCAGTTTCGCGCCAGCAATGGCCAGATCCACGACGGCATCCTCAGTGCGCAAAAAGTCGAGCTCGAAGGCCAGCCCTATCTATTGAGCACGTTCCTTGACACCACCGAGCGCAAAGCCGCCGAACATGCCCTCAAGGACAGTCAGGAACGCCTCGACCTGGCCCTGGACTCGGCGCAACTTGGCACCTGGGACTGGCACATTCCCAGCGGCATGCTCTACGGGTCGGCACGGGCCGCCCAATTGCATGGCCTGGAAGCCAAACCCTTTCACGAGTCCTTCGATGAGTTTTTCGAAGGCGTGCCCGGCGAAGAACGCGACACCATGCGCGACGCTTACCGCAGTCTGCGTGAAGGCCCGGCCGGCAACTATCAATTGACCTACCGCGTGCAATTGCCCGACGGCAGCTCGCGTTACCTGGAAAGCCGCGCCCGCCTCTACCGCGATGAAAACGGCGTGCCGGTGCGCATGGCCGGCACCCTGCTCGACATCACTGACCAGGTGGAGCGCGAACAACAACTGGTGGCCTCCGAAGAAAAATTCGCCACGCTGTTCCAGGTCAGCCCCGATCCGATCTGCGTCACCCACCAGGACAGCGGCCAGTTCATTGAAATCAACTCCAGCTTCACCCAGACCTTCGGCTGGAGCACCGTCGATGTGATCGGCCGCAGCGCCGACGAAATCGGCCTGTGGGATGCTTCGGCGAAAAGCCTGCGACGGATCGAACAAGTTATCCGTGAACAAGGCCTGAACAACGTGGCGATTCTCGTCCAGCACAAGGACGGACAGGTCCTGACTTGCGTGATTTCCAGCCGCCAGATCAGCGTCGGTGACCAACCCTGCATCGTCACCACGCTACGCGATATCACCCAGCAACAGCGCTCGGAAGCGGCACTCAAGGCCAGTGAAGAAAAATTCGCCAAGGCCTTCCACTCCAGCCCCGACGCCATCACCATCACCGAGCGCGATACCGGACGTTATCTGGAGGTCAACGACGGTTTCTGCCGCCTGACCGGTTATCGCGCCGAGGAAGTGGTAGGCCGCACGGTGTATCAGGTCGGGATATGGGCTGAAGAAAAACAACGCTCGGCGCTGCTCGCCGAATTGCAGATCAAGGGTCGGGTTCATCACCAGGAAATGCTCGGGCGCAACAAGCGCGGCGAACTGCTCACCGTCGAAGTCTCGGTGGAGCCGATCACCCTTAACGAAACCGCCTGCCTGCTGCTGACCGCGCGAGACGTCAGCCTGTTGAAAAACGCCGAAGCGCAGATCCGCCACCTGGCGTACCACGACCCGCTGACCAACCTGCCCAACCGCGCCCTGCTGATGGACCGCCTGAGCCAGCAAATCGCCCTGCTCAAACGGCATAACCTGCGCGGCGCGCTGATGTTCCTCGACCTCGACCACTTCAAGCACATCAACGACTCCCTCGGGCACCCGGTGGGCGATACCGTGCTGAAAATCATCACCGCGCGCCTGGAGGCCAGCGTGCGCATGGAGGACACAGTCGCGCGCCTGGGCGGCGACGAATTCGTGGTGCTGCTCAGCGGCCTCGAAGGTTCACGCAGCGAAGTCAGCGATCAGGTGCGTGAATTGGCCGACACCATCCGCGAGCTGCTGTCCGAACCGATGTTCCTCGACGGCCAACGCCTGCAAGTGACACCAAGCATCGGCATTGCGCTGATCCCCGATCACGGCTCGACCCCGACCGATCTGCTCAAGCGCGCCGACATCGCGCTCTATCGCGCCAAGGACTCGGGGCGCAATACCGCGCAGATGTACCACAACACCATGCAGAAGGCCGCGAGCGAACGCTTGCGCATGGAAACCGACTTGCGCCTGGCCCTTTCCCGGGGCGAGTTTCGCGTGCATTACCAACCCCAGGTCGACGCCCGGGGCGATCGCATCGTCGGTGCCGAGGCCCTGGTGCGCTGGAATCATCCGGAACTCGGTGCGCAGTCCCCCACCGAGTTCATCAAGGTCCTGGAAGACAGCGGATTGATTTTGGAAGTCGGCACCTGGATCCTCGATGAAGCCTGTCAGGCCTTCAAGCAATTGATCGATCGAGGCCTGGTGAACCCGTACAAATTCAGCCTGTGCGTGAACATCAGCCCGCGCCAGTTCCGCCAGAACGACTTCGTCGAGCGCGTCGAAAACAGCCTGACCAGCTATGGCCTGCCCTGCTCCCTGTTGAAGCTGGAAATCACCGAAGGCATCGTCATCCAGAACCTGGAAGACACCATCAGCAAAATGCGCCGCCTGAAAAAACTCGGTGTGAGCTTTGCCATGGACGACTTCGGCACCGGCTACTCTTCGCTGACCTACCTCAAGCGCTTGCCGGTCGATACCCTGAAAATCGACCAGTCGTTCATCCGCGACGCCACCAGCGACCCGAACGACGCCGAAATCATCCGCGCCATCGTCGCCATGGCCCGCAGCCTGGACTTGAAGGTGATTGCCGAAGGGGTGGAAACAGCGGAGCAACTGGAGTTCTTGCAGGGGTTGGAGTGCCACTTCTATCAGGGCTATCTGCACAGTCCGCCGCTGCCGGTGGAAGAGTTTCAAAAACTCCTGAAATAACCCACCCCCGTAGCAGCTGGCGAAGCCTGCGTTCGGCTGCGAAGCAGTCGTCAAGCCAGACTCCGCGGTGTTTCAGGAGCATTTGGCACACAAGTTTTACGACTGCTTCGCAGCCGAACGCAGGCTTCGCCAGCTGCTACAGGGCATGGGTAAAGTTCGAGATTGCAGGTACAAAAAAGGGCGCCACAAGGGCGCCCTTTTCGTTGCTCTGGCTTAGTGCTGCAGAGCCGGTTTTTGCGTCCCGTTGATCGGGATGCGCTTGGCTTTCGCCTCCTCTGGAATCACTCGCAACAGGTCGATGCTCAAAAGACCGTTGCTCAGGCCGGCAGCCTTGATCTCGATGTGATCCGCCAGACGGAAGGACAGCTTGAACGCACGCTGGGCAATGCCCTGGTGCAAGAAGGTCACGCCCTCGTTGGCGTCACGTTTGCCACCACTGATGGTCAGCACACCCTTCTCGACTTGCAGCTCCAGGTCATCTTCCTGGAAACCGGCGGCGGCTACGACGATGCGGTATTGATCGTCACCGTGTTTTTCCACGTTGTAGGGTGGGTAGGTGCTGCCTGGCTCATTACGCAGGGCGGTTTCGAACAGGTCGTTGAAACGGTCGAAACCTACCGAGGAACGGAACAGTGGCGCCAGGGAAAATGCAGTACTCATGGTTCAAATCTCCTGAAAACAATCAGCAAGGTTTTTGTCTCCGCGACCCGAATTCGGCATCGCGTAACCCTTAGATAGGGACCGTTGATTGCATTTCAAGAGACTTTTTTCAGATTTTTATCAGGCCGCTTCCGCCACCGGCAGCCCCAACAAGCGCGAGACGTTATCCAGTTCGGTCTCACGACGCAAAACGGTAAACAGCTCTACCGCCTCGGGATAATTGCGAGTCAGCATCGCCAACCATTGCTTCAGGCGACCCGGCGATTGACGAGGTGTCATCTGTGCCTTGGCTTGCAGCCAGAAGTCCTGGATCAGCGGCAACAACTCGGCCCAGGACATCTCGACCACCTCTTCACCGGCCCGCGCCGCGGCGATCTGACGGGCGAGATCCGGACGCGAAACCAGGCCACGACCGAGCATGATGTCTTCCACGCCGCTGATCTCGCGGCAACGACGCCAGTCTTCGACGCTCCAGATATCACCATTGGCGAACACCGGCACCTTGACCACGTCCTGCACGCGCGGGATCCACTCCCAGTGCGCCGGAGGCTTGTAGCCGTCAACCTTGGTCCGCGCGTGCACCACGATATGTTCCGCACCGCCTTCGGCCAGGGCCGTGGCACACACCAGCGAACCGTCCGGGCTGTCGAAGCCCAGGCGCATCTTGGCGGTGACCGGAATGTGTGCGGGGACGGCACGACGGACGTGCTCGACGATCTGGTTGAGCAGTTCGGGCTCCTTGAGCAGTACCGCGCCACCACGGGACTTGTTGACGGTCTTGGCCGGACAGCCGAAGTTCAGGTCGATCACTTCAGAACCCAGCTCGCAAGCCAGCGCGGCATTTTCTGCCAGGCACACCGGATCGGAACCGAGCAGTTGCACACGCAGCGGCACACCGGAGGCAGTCCGGGCACCGTTGAGCAACTCCGGGCCGAACTTGTGGAAATAGGCAGGTGTCAGCAGCTGGTCGTTGACCCGAATGAACTCGGTCACGCACCAGTCAATACCACCCACGCGGGTCAGCACATCGCGCAGGATGTCGTCGACCAACCCCTCCATGGGCGCCAAAGCAATTTGCATGAAAAACACACTCAAGGAAAAACGTGCGGCAGTTTACTGGGTTTCAGGGAAAATCTGCAGAACATCGCAAATCCATTGTGGGAGCGGGCTTGCTCGCGAATGCATTGCGTCAGCAAATTAAATGTTGGCTGACACGACGCTTTCGCGAGCAAGCCCGCTCCCACATGGAATCAGGGTTGCACCAACTCCTGCACCTGGATCGCCGGGCCATAGCCCTCGATGAACTCCGCCGGCATGCGCTTGGGCTTGCCGGTGGACAGCTCAATGCAGACGAACGTGGTTTGCGCACGCAGCAACGTTGCATTGTCGCTGGGGCGGATCAACTGGAAGTGCCGGGTCATTTTCAGGCGCTGGTCCCAATCAACGATCCAGGTCGCCAATTGCAACTCATCATCCTCATAGGCTGCGGCCAGGTAATCGATCTCATGGCGTACCACCGCCATCGCCCGGTCCAGCCGCCGATACTCGACCAGGTCCAGGCCAAGACGCTGGGAGTGGCGCCAGGCGCAGCGTTCGAGCCAGGTCACGTAGACTGCGTTGTTCGCGTGACCCAGCCCGTCAATGTCCTCGGCGCCCACGTGCAGATCAATGATAAATGGCGTTTCCCGATCCCAGCCCATGCCCGACTCCCCGGTCAGATAATTTCGACCGGGGCAGTGTAACGGAAGCTCAGGCGGATTGGCGTGATTGCAGACTGCGCCCGGCCAGCAGTGATAACACGCCATCAATCATCCGAGGGTCAGCCAGCACTCGCTGATGACCGCCGTCCTTCAGGCGCAACAAGCGGCTGTCGAACCATGCCTCGTGGATCAGCTGAGACTCTTTGACCGAGACCATGTTGTCATCTTCGGCGTGGACGATCAGGCCAGGCATATCGAGCTGATAGTGAGCGACATCCAACGTCGATGCGCGCATGCCGACGTCATTCTCGACCTGACGAATGAACGCTGAACGGGCTTTCGGTGGCAGCCCGACATAACGCGCGAATCCACGCAACACACCAAGAATCCGCGCAGGGGCGGCAATGGTGACCAGGGTTTCCGTGCGCAAGCCCAACTGCACCGCAAGCATGGCGCTGGCACCCCCCATGGAGTGACCGATGACCGCTTGAAGTGGCGGCAATTCGGCGGCGGCTTCGAGCATGGCCCGAGCAAAGAGCACCACATTCGCCTCGCTGCCCGGCGAGCGACCGTGAGCCGGCCCATCCAGGGCGACCACGGAGTAACCGGCTTCGACCAGCGCGGTGATCAGGCTGGCAAACTGCGTTGGCCGCCCCTCCCAACCGTGCATCAGCAACACCGCCGGGCCCTGCCCCCAACGCAACGCCGAGAGGCCGAAACGCAAGGTGATCCGCTCGGATCTCGCCAACAGCGGCAGCTCCCAGTCACGGGGCGGCAGATCCCGTGGTGTCATGAAGGCCAGTCGCATTTTGCTAGCGACCAGTTTCGGGGCAAACCAGCCCAAGGTGCCATTAACGCCACGAACCCACTTTAACGCGCTCATCGCATTCTCCTCAGGCCGCAGCCTTCAGGTCAACGCACTGCCGATTTGGCGGCGCGCAGTAATCGATCGGACAACTCTCCCGGACCCAGCGCCCGCGCCAGAGCCAGTCCACCCACCATCAAGGCCATATCGGCCAGGGCTTTTTCGGTTTCTTCAGGACTGGCCGCCAACTGCGCGACCATCATTTCCACATGCTCATTCAGGGCGACACGAAACGCTTCCGGCAGCCGCCCCAGTTCGCCGACCGATGCCGGGATCGGACAGGCCGATTCGGAGGAGTCACGATGCTTGCGCGACAGGTAAAACGCTGCCACCAACGCGCGGCGCTCTTCACCGGTCAATTCCGCATCCATGTCGGCAATCAGGTCGCGGCGGTGACCGAGCAATTGCTTGAACGCCTCCAGCATCATCGCGTCCTTGCTTTCGAAGTGTGCGTAGAAGCCGCCGACCGTCAGGCCCGCAGCCCCCATCACTTCGCCCACACTTGGTTCGGCCGGGCCGCGCTGAATCAGCGCTGCGCTGGCAGCCTTGAGGATGCGTTCACGGGTTTGAGCTTTTTTATCGTTCATCGTTGCCTCCGAATATTACGATTGAAATATTATTCTCATAATAAATTTTAGCAAGTCATGAGTGTGACCGCTGGTCTGAAGAACAATTTTTGTGGAAATGGAGGGATTTGGCCAAACGCCAGACAAACAAAAGGGCCATTCAATAATTGAATGACCCTTATAAATCCCGCAGAGCGGGTAATCGTGGCGTCCCCTAGGGGACTCGAACCCCTGTTACCGCCGTGAAAGGGCGGTGTCCTAGGCCACTAGACGAAGGGGACACAAACCCTTCTATACAACTGATCAGTGCTGAGATCTGATCGATTCAAGGCCGGTGTGGCCAGACCTTGAACTGTAAAATTGGTGGAGCTAAGCGGGATCGAACCGCTGACCTCCTGCATGCCATGCAGGCGCTCTCCCAGCTGAGCTATAGCCCCGGATTTTTCGCCTCTCGGCGGAGCGACATCTTGCAACATCGCTTCTGTAAAACTGGCGTCCCCTAGGGGACTCGAACCCCTGTTACCGCCGTGAAAGGGCGGTGTCCTAGGCCACTAGACGAAGGGGACGCAAACCCTTCTATACAACTGATCAACGCTGAGTGTTGATCGCTTCAAGGCCGGTGTGGCCAGGCCTTGAAGTGTAAATTGGTGGAGCTAGACGGGATCGAACCGTCGACCTCTTGCATGCCATGCAAGCGCTCTCCCAGCTGAGCTATAGCCCCTCATCGTTGATGTCATCGCTGAGGACGGGGCGAATCTTAAGGGCGTATCGAAAGCCTGTCAAACTTATTTTTAAAAAAATTTAAACTTTTTTGTCGGCATAACAATCACTTACCGCCCTCCCCCCGGAAATCCCGGGGTTTCCCGGTCTGTAGGAGCTGGCTTGCCAGCGAAGGCGCTCGCAAGGTCGACCTACGCTCAAGGTCGCCTTCGCCGGCAAGCCGGCTCCTACATTGTCAGGCGTGGCTGATCAGGCGATAGCGCCCAACAGCTTTTCCCACTCTTTGTTTTCTTTCTTCGACACACCGCCCAGCAGGTCGATGGCCTGGCGCAGACGGAAACGGGTCAGGTCCGGACCGAGAATTTCCATCGCATCGAGCACCGACACCGAGCTGGCCTGACCAGTGATCGCGGCGAACATCAGCGGCATGGCATCACGCAGCTTCAATTCCAGGGATTCCACCACCGCCTGGATAGTCGCGGTGATGCTGTCCTTTTCCCACTGACGCAGGCTTTCGAGTTTCCACAGGATCAACTGCATCAGTTGGCGGACCTGATCGCCCGAGAGCTTCTTGGATTCGAACAACTTGGCATCCGGGTTGACGCCACCGGCAAAGAAGAACCCGGCCAGCGGTGCAACCTGGCTGAAGGTCTCGACCCTGCCCTGCACGTGCGGAGCGATCTTCATCATGTATTCGGAATTGAACGCCCACTTCTGCACGCGCGCGGCGAACTCTTCCACCGGCAGGTCACGCAGCCATTGGCCGTTGAGCCACGACAGTTTCTCGATGTCGAAGATCGGCCCGCCGAGGGACACGCGCTTCAGGTCGAAGTTGTCGACCATTTCCTGCAGCGAGAACTTCTCGCGCTCGTCCGGCATCGACCAGCCCATGCGCCCCAGGTAGTTGAGCATCGCTTCCGGCATGAAGCCCATGCGCTCGTAGAACGTCACCGAAGTCGGGTTCTTGCGCTTGGACAGCTTGCTCTTGTCCGGGTTACGCAGCAGCGGCATGTAGCACAGTTCCGGTTGTTCCCAGCCGAAATACTCGTACAACAGGATCAATTTCGGTGCCGACGGCAGCCATTCTTCGCCACGCAGCACGTGGGTGATACCCATCAGGTGATCGTCGACCACGTTGGCCAGGAAGTATGTCGGCAGGCCGTCAGTCTTCATCAGGACTTGCATGTCCATGCGGTCCCACGGGATTTCAACGTCGCCACGCAGCATGTCCGGCACCACGCAGACGCCTTCGCTCGGTACTTTCATGCGGATAACATGTGGCTCGCCGGCCGCCAGGCGGCGGGCAACCTCTTCCTTCGACAGCAGCAGCGCACGGCCGTCGTAGCGCGGGGTTTCGCCACGAGCCATTTGCTCGGCGCGCATCTGGTCCAGCTCTTCGGCGGTGCAGAAGCACGGGAAGGCATGGCCCATGTCGACCAGTTGCTGGCAGTACTTCTGATAAATATCGCCGCGCTCGCTCTGACGATACGGACCGTGCGGGCCGCCGACGTCCGGGCCTTCGCTCCAGTCGATCCCCAGCCAGCGCAAGGCGTCGAAAATCTGCTGTTCGGACTCGCGGGTCGAACGCAGTTGATCGGTGTCTTCGATCCGCAGGATGAACTCACCGCCGTGTTGCTTGGCAAAGCAGTAGTTGAACAAGGCGATGTAGGCGGTACCTACGTGGGGATCCCCGGTAGGCGATGGCGCGATGCGAGTGCGGACGGTGGTCATGGCATGTCTCGAAAAGAAAAAAAAGCGAAGTTCAAACTAGGCGCGAATGGTAACAGGCGACACCCGCCCGGCTCCAGTGAACAGGGCATTTAAGCCAAGGTTGCGTCTGTAACGCCCGTATGGTGCGGCGAATGGCCGAATATCAGCCGATGGCATTTACCGTTTATCGGCTGTATGCCAGATTTGCCTGCTGATAACTTCCCTTACAATTTCTCGACTACAGTTTGCCTCATGCCTGCCCAACTCAAGCGTCGCCTCTTCACGTTCCTGCTGGTTGTCCTGTTGATTGCCGGGGGCTTGCTTGCCCATTGGTTCTTCAAGGGGCGCTTTTATGAAAGCACCGACAACGCTTATGTCCAGGGCGAGATCACCCGCGTGTCGAGCCAGTTGGGCGCGCGCATCGATCAGGTGTTGGTGCAGGACAACCAGCATGTCGAGAAAGGCCAGTTGCTGATCAAACTCGAAGGCAACGACTTCCGCCTCGCTGTCGACCGCGCCAACGCGGTCCTGGCCACCCGTCAGGCCGAGCGCCTGCAAGCCCAGAGCAAACTGACCCAGCAAGCCAGTCTGATTGCCGCCAGCGAGGCACAGGTCGCGTCCAGCCAGGCGAGCCTGGGCCGTTCGCAAATTGATTTGACCCGCGCCGAGACCTTGCGCAAACCCGGTTACGTGTCGGAAGAACGAGTGACCACCCTTTCCGCCGACAACCACATTGCCCGCTCGCAAGTGGCCAAGGCCCAGGCCGACGCGCAGGGTCAGCGCCAGCAGGTCAATGCGCTGACGGCGGAGATCAAACGCCTCGACGCGCAGATCGCCAACGCGAAAACCGACCTCGCCCAGGCCGAACTGAACCTGACCCGCAGCGAAATCCACGCGCCCATCAGCGGCCTGATCGGCCAGCGTGCCGCCCGCGAAGGCCAATACGTGCAGGCCGGCGCTTACCTGTTGTCGATCGTGCCGGACGAAGACATCTGGATTCAGGCCAATTTCAAGGAAACCCAGATCGGCCACATGCAGCCCGGCCAGGAAGCCGAACTGACCTTCGACGCCTACAGCGACACCCCGATCAAGGCCCGGGTCGACAGCCTGTTTGCGGCCTCGGGCGCGCAGTTCAGTCTGTTACCGCCGGACAATGCCACGGGCAACTTCACCAAAGTCGTACAACGGATTCCGGTAAAACTGACTTTCGCTGCGGACAACCCGTTGCGCGGCAAGATTCGTCCGGGCATGTCAGTCACCGCCAAGGTGAACATCAAGGACGCCCCTGAAGATGTCACCCCCAAAGTGAGCAACAAAGACACCCCTGACGATGGCCGGTGATCAACTGATCCGCCCGAACGGCGAACCGACCCGGCGGGACTGGATTGCAGTGATGAGCGTGATGCTCGGCGCTTTCATGGCGGTGCTGGACATCCAGATTACCAACTCATCGCTCAAGGACATTCAAGGCGCGCTGTCAGCCACGCTGGAAGAAGGTTCGTGGATTTCCACCTCCTACCTGGTGGCGGAAATCATCATGATTCCGCTCACCGCCTGGCTCGTGCAGTTGTTGTCAGCCCGGCGCCTGGCGGTGTGGGTGTCCCTCGGATTCCTGTTCGCGTCCCTGCTCTGCTCCATGGCCTGGAGCCTGGAAAGCATGATCGTGTTCCGCGCCTTGCAGGGTTTTACCGGCGGCGCGCTGATTCCGCTGGCGTTCACACTGACCCTGATCAAACTCCCGGAACACCACCGTGCCAAAGGCATGGCCATGTTCGCCATGACCGCCACCTTCGCGCCCTCCATCGGCCCCACCCTAGGCGGCTGGCTGACGGAAAACTGGGGCTGGGAATACATTTTCTACATCAACATCCCACCCGGCCTGATCATGATTGCTGGCCTGATGTACGGCCTGGAGAAGAAGGAAGCTCACTGGGAGTTGCTGAAAAGCACTGACTACGCCGGCATTCTCACCCTCGGCGTCGGGCTCGGTTGTTTGCAGGTGTTTCTGGAGGAAGGCCATCGCAAGGACTGGCTGGAGTCGAATCTGATTGTGACCCTTGGCAGCATCGCGCTGGTCAGCCTGATCACCTTTGTGATCGTGCAGTTCTCCAAACCCAATCCACTGATCAATCTCGGCATCCTCGGCAACCGCAACTTCGGTTTATCGAGCATTTCCAGTGTCGGGATGGGGGTCGGGTTGTACGGCTCGATCTACTTGTTGCCGCTGTACCTGGCACAGATCCAGAACTACAACGCCTTGCAGATTGGCGAAGTGATCATGTGGATGGGCGTGCCGCAGCTGTTTCTGATTCCGCTAGTGCCCAAGCTGATGAAGTTCGTCTCGCCGAAATGGCTGTGTACGCTGGGCTTTGGGTTGTTCGGGTTGGCGAGTTTCTCTTCGGGCGTGCTGAACCCGGACTTTGCCGGGCCGCAGTTCAATCAGATCCAGATCATCCGCGCCCTGGGACAACCGCTGATCATGGTGACCATCTCGCTGATCGCTACCGCTTATATCCTGCCCCAGGATGCGGGATCGGCATCAAGCTTGTTCAACATCCTGCGCAACCTCGGTGGCGCGATCGGCATCGCCCTGCTCGCCACGCTGCTGGATGCGCGGACCAAGGTTTATTTTGATTACTTGCGCGAATCCATCGTGCCGAGTAATCCGCAGGTGGCCGAACGGATTGCCTCGCTGACCGATCGGCTGGGCAACGAAACGGCGGCACTGGGCAAACTCAGTGAGATCGCCCATCAACAGGCGTCGATCATGGCCTACAACGATGCGTTTCATTTTGTCGGGATTGCGCTGGGGATCAGCATGCTGGCGGTATTGCTAACCAAAAAGTTGCCGGCGGGGTTGAAGGCTGGGGAAGCACACTAGTTAAGTATTGTGGCGCCAAGACCGGCCCCTTCGCGAGCAAGCCCGCTCCCACATCGGACCGCGCCCGTCAGGACAACCCGATTAACTGTGGGAGCGGGCTTGCTCGCGAAGAGGCCCGCACACTCACCGCAAATCTCAAACAGTGATCAACCGCTCGCGCAACTTGCCAATCTCATCGCGCATCTGCGCCGCTGCTTCAAACTCCAGATCACGCGCCAACGCATACATCTTCTCTTCCAGGGCCTTGATACGCTTGGCGATCTCGCCCGGCGAGCGCAATTCCGCTTCGTATTTGGCGTTCTCTTCGGCGGCCTTGGCCATGCCTTTGCGCTTCTTGCTGCGCGAACCGGGCACCGTGGCGCCTTCCATGATGTCGGCAACATCCTTGAATACGCCTTTGGGCGTGATGCCATTGGCCAGGTTGAACGCGATTTGCTTGTCACGACGACGCTCGGTTTCGCCGATCGCGCGTTCCATGGAGCCTGTGATCCGGTCGGCGTACAGAATCGCCCGGCCATTGAGGTTACGTGCCGCGCGGCCGATGGTCTGGATCAGCGAGCGCTCGGAACGCAGGAAGCCTTCCTTGTCGGCATCGAGGATCGCTACCAGCGAAACCTCCGGCATGTCCAGACCTTCACGCAACAGGTTGATCCCCACCAGCACATCGAAGGTGCCGAGGCGCAGGTCGCGGATGATTTCGACCCGCTCCACGGTGTCGATGTCCGAATGCAGATAACGCACGCGCACGCCGTGATCGGCCAAATAGTCAGTCAAGTCTTCGGCCATGCGCTTGGTCAACGTGGTGACCAACACTCGCTCTTCCAGAGCGACGCGCTTGGTGATTTCCGACAGCAAGTCGTCGACCTGGGTCAGTGCCGGGCGGATCTCGATTTGCGGGTCCACCAGCCCGGTCGGGCGCACCACCATGTCAATCACGCGCCCGGCGTGCTCGGCTTCATAGTTGCCCGGCGTCGCCGAGACGAAAATCGTCTGCGGACTGATGCTTTCCCATTCATCGAAACGCATCGGCCGGTTGTCCAGGGCCGATGGCAGGCGGAAGCCATACTCGACCAGCGTCTCCTTACGCGAGCGGTCGCCCTTGTACATGGCGCCAACCTGCGGAACGCTGACGTGGGACTCATCGATCACCAGCAAGGCATCCGGCGGCAGATAGTCATAAAGCGTTGGCGGCGGCGCGCCGGCTTCGCGACCGGACAGATAGCGCGAGTAGTTTTCGATGCCGTTGCAGTAACCCAGTTCGAGGATCATCTCCAGGTCGAAACGGGTGCGCTGCTCAAGACGCTGGGCTTCCACCAGTTTGTTGTTGGAGCGCAGATACTCCAGGCGTTCCTGCAACTCGACCTTGATGCCTTCGACCGCGCCCATCAGGGTTTCCCGTGGCGTCACGTAGTGGCTCTTCGGGTAGAAGGTGAAGCGCGGCAGTTTGCGAATGACTTCGCCGGTCAGCGGATCGAACGCCGACAGGCTTTCCACTTCATCGTCGAAGAGCTCGATGCGGATCGCTTCAAAATCGGATTCCGCGGGGTGGATATCGATCACATCGCCACGCACGCGGAAGGTCGCCCGGGCAAAGTCCATGTCGTTGCGGGTGTATTGCAGGTCGGCCAGGCGTCGCAGCAACTCACGCTGATCGAGCCGGTCGCCGCGATCCACGTGCAACACCATCTTCAAATAGGTTTCCGGGCTGCCCAGACCGTAGATGCACGACACGGTGGTGACGATGATCGCGTCCTTGCGCTCGAGCAACGCCTTGGTTGCCGACAAACGCATCTGTTCGATGTGATCGTTGATCGAGGCGTCTTTCTCGATGAAGGTGTCCGAGGACGGCACGTAGGCTTCAGGCTGGTAGTAGTCGTAGTAGGAAACGAAATACTCCACTGCGTTGTTCGGGAAGAACGCCTTGAACTCGCCATACAACTGCGCCGCCAGGGTCTTGTTCGGTGCCAGCACCAGCGTCGGGCGCTGCACCTGGGCGATCACGTTGGCGATGCTGAACGTCTTGCCCGAGCCGGTCACACCAAGCAGCGTCTGGTGCGCCAGCCCGGCCTCGATACCCTCGACCATCAGGCGGATGGCTTCCGGCTGATCGCCGGCGGGCTCGAAACGGGTGACTAGCTGGAATTCAGACATGAAATACCTCTGGATCACTCTTGCCGGAAAAACCGACACGAACGAGAAAGACCGCAAACGACCGATGTCGCCCGAGGAAAAAACTGGATTGTGCTCAATGTGGAGCCGATTGCCAGCGCTTTCAAGGCAAACGTCCTACATCGCGCAATACCATTGCCGACGCCATTTGACTACCGGTCGAGAAATAATCGGAAAAACTTGCCCGAAATGCTGATTCGCCTGTCGCCAGCAATCGCCGATGGCCTCTATACTAGCTCCCCGTTTGTGCACCGCTCTAGTGCATTCGGCTGGAGCGCGACACGTCCCTCCACTCTCCATTCAGAGCCGCCGCAATAATGAGCCTGTTCTCCGCTGTCGAAATGGCACCACGCGATCCAATCCTGGGCCTCAACGAAGCATTCAACGCCGATACCCGTACCAACAAGGTCAACCTGGGGGTCGGTGTTTACTGCAACGAGGAGGGGCGAATTCCACTCCTGCGCGCCGTTGTCGAAGCCGAAACCATTCGCGCCGCTCAACACCTTTCCCGTGGCTACTTGCCAATCGACGGTATCGCCGCCTACGACCAGGCTGTGCAGAAATTGCTGTTCGGCAACGATTCGCCACTGCTCGCCGCTGGCCGCGTCATCACCACCCAGGCTGTCGGCGGTACTGGCGCACTGAAAATCGGTGCTGACTTCCTCAAGCAACTGCTGCCGAATGCCGTTGTGGCAATCAGCGACCCGAGCTGGGAAAACCACCGCGCCCTGTTCGAAACCGCCGGCTTCCCGGTGCAGAACTACCGTTACTACGATGCCGCGACCCACGACGTGAACCGTACCGGCATGCTGGAAGACCTGAACGCGCTGCCGAACGGCTCGATCATTGTGCTGCACGCCTGCTGCCACAACCCGACTGGCGTGGACCTGAGCCCGGCGGACTGGAAAAACGTACTGGAAGTCGTTAAAGCCAAAGGTCACGTGCCGTTCCTCGACATGGCCTACCAGGGCTTTGGCGATGGCATCGACGAAGACGCTGCTGCCGTACGCCTGTTTGCTGAGTCGGGCCTGACGTTCTTCGCTTCCAGCTCGTTCTCCAAGTCGTTCTCGCTGTACGGCGAGCGCGTTGGTGCCCTGTCGATCGTCAGCGAATCGAAAGAAGAAAGCGCGCGCGTGTTGTCGCAAGTCAAACGCGTGATCCGCACCAACTACTCCAACCCGCCGACCCACGGTGCCAGCGTTGTCGCTGCGGTGCTGAACAGCCCGGAACTGCGCGCCCAGTGGGAAGCCGAACTGGCCGAAATGCGTCTGCGCATTCGTGGCATGCGTACCCAGATGGTCGACCTGCTGGCACAAAAAGCGCCTCAGCGCGATTTCAGCTTCGTCGGTCGTCAGTGCGGCATGTTCTCCTACTCCGGCTTGAGCGTTGAGCAAGTTCATCGCCTGCGCAACGAGTTCGGCATCTACGCCCTGGACACTGGCCGCATCTGCGTAGCCGCGCTGAACCAGAGCAACATCAAGGTTGTGACGGACGCGATTGTCCAAGTCATCTGATTCAGCCTTGAAATGAAAAACGGGAAGCCTGTGGCTTCCCGTTTTTTATGGACCATCGATATTCCCCTAGACTGAATCAGATCAAAGTGTGGGAGCGGGCTTGCTCGCGAAAGGGCCAGCAGCTCCAACACCAATGTCTCAGACAGATCGCATTCGCGAGCAAACCCGCTCCCACAGGTTTGCGTACACCTGAATGACCTACGAGATCCCACATGAAAAACGATGACCTGCGCGCCGACCGCGATGACCTGGATGACCTGGATCACTTCATCCACCGCGCCCCGGCCAAACGCGGCAACAACCTGGTAATGCAAGTTGCTGCGGGTGTATTCCTCGGCGGCCTGGCCCTGTGGCTGGTGCAATTGGGTGCCACAGCGCTCTACGCCAAACTGATGGTTGCCACGATTACCTTCGGCGGTTAAGCCAGTTCGGTCGCACGCTGGCTGGCAGCGTCGTCGTAGGCGACATACAGTGATTCGGCGATCTGACTCTTGATCGCCTTGGCACTTTCCAGCCCCAGGACAAAACCTTCCGCCTTGCCACCCGCGCGGTTCAAAGCTTCAGCGGTGCCGGCCTGAGTGATGGCGTCGAACAACTTTTCGGCATGGGGGCCGACACCCTTGGGCAGGCTGATCTGAGAGATGCTCATGGGCGCACCCCGTGGTGTCGAGGTGGGAGGATCAAATGATTCATGGCGCGTACCTTTTCGGCGAATGGCCGGCAGCGCGTGTCACCACTTCCGGGCGGCCATGGTAGACCTCTGGGACGATCCTGGTAACCGCCAATCGCCGCTAAACCACCACCCGTCCCGATGATTCGCTCCAATTGTTATTCGATGCTTGACTTCCCCTTTTTAATCAGTATGATACGCGCCATTCCGCGATAGCTCAGTTGGTAGAGCAAGTGACTGTTAATCACTGGGTCCCTGGTTCGAGTCCAGGTCGTGGAGCCAGACAGCAACATCGAAAAGCCCCTGAATCGAAAGATTCAGGGGCTTTTTTTGTGGCCGGAATGTAGGAGCGAGCTTGCTCGCGATGATCGTTAACGAAAGCGCGTACTACTTGGTAAACGCGGCGTTCTTAAGTCCATCGCGAGCAAGCTCGCTCCTACAGTATCCCGAAGGATGCCTTTACTAATCAGACATGCTCGCTGCTCTTGGCCAGCACCGGCCGCGGGTCCACCGTGCCATGTTCCGATTCCAGTACCGGAATCTCCTTGCCGTCGCAATCATGCAGTTTACCGTCGCTGAAATAGTCCCCTTCGCGCAACGCCGCCAGATCCTGATAACGCAGCACCCGCTCGGTACCGGCCGCAAAGACTGATTGCTGATCGGAGTTACCGGCGGTGAGATGGTTGAAGGTCAGGTTCAGCACGATGGCCATGATCGCCGAAGAACTGATGCCCGAATGGAAAATGGTCGCGAACCAGCTTGGGAAGTGGTCATAGAAGTTCGGCGCAGCGATCGGGATCATGCCGAAGCCAATCGAGGTGGCAACGATGATCAGATTGACGTTGTTGCGGTAGTCGACCTTGGACAAGGTACGAATGCCGCTGGCCGCGACGGTGCCGAACAGCACAATGCCGGCCCCGCCGAGCACCGAGGTCGGCACGGCGGCGATGACCCGGCCCATGAATGGCAGCAGGCCGAGGATCACCAGGAACAGACCGCCAGTGGCCACCACGTAGCGGCTCTTGATGCCGGTGACCGCCACCAGCCCGACGTTCTGGGCGAAGGCGCTTTGGGTGAAGGAACCGAAGATCGGCGCGAACATGCTCGACAGCATGTCGGCACGCAGACCGTTGCCCAGGCGCTTGGAGTCAACCTTGGTGCCGATGATCTCACCGACGGCAAGAATGTCCGCCGAAGTCTCCACCAGCGTCACCATCACCACGATGCACATCGACAGGATCGCAGCGAAGTGGAAGGTAGGCATGCCGAAGTGGAACGGCGTCGGGAAGCCGAACATCGGGCCCTGGGTGACGGACGAAAAATCCGCCATGCCGAGGAACACGGCAATGATCGTACCGATGACCATGGCCAGCAGAATCGACAGGCGGGAGATGGTCGCACTGCCGATTTTACTCAGCAGTAAAACCAGTACCAGCGTCACCGCCGCCAGACCGATGTTCGCCATGCTGCCGAAGTCCGGCGCATGGCTGTTGCCGCCCATGGCCCAGCGCGCGGCTACCGGCATCAGCGTCAGGCCGATGGTGGTAATCACGATGCCGGTCACCAGCGGCGGGAAGAACCTGGTGATACGCGAGAACACCGGGGTTATCAGCAGACCGATCAGGGACGCGGCTATGACCGCGCCCAGCACCGACTGAAACCCGCCCTCCCCGCCACTGCTGACAATCGCCACCATGGTCGCGACGCCGGAGAAGGACACGCCCTGCACCAGCGGCAATTGACAACCAAAAAACGGTAGACCCAGGGTTTGCAGCAGCGTTGCCAGCCCCCCCGCAAACAATGAAGCAGCAATCAACAAACCGATGTCCGCCGGCGAGAGCCCGGCCGCCTGGCCGATGATCAATGGTACCGCGACGATACCGCCATACATGGTCAGAACATGTTGCAGGCCATAAGCCATATTCGCGCCGATCCCTAGGTTTTCGTCCTCGGGCCGTTGGTGTGAAACATGGGGCGTTTTCATGTTAGGGGGTTCCCTGGTTTTTGTTATGCGCACACTGTATTCAAGACTCGGGACAAATGTCTATAGAGTTGTATACAACTTATCAGTCAAAAAATGGATACCTGTCCATTTCCGCCCGCAACTCACCCTCCTGGCCCCACCAAAAACCTTGAAATACATCCGTCCCTGCCCACCCCCTGGTGCTGACTAGTCTTTTGAATTCCTGGCGACCATCGGTACGGTCAGCCTCTTTTATATACATATAAAGTATGCATAATGAAGCCATTCGAAATTCAGTTCCACAAGGCAAAGAACGCAGCCAACAAACTCAAGCACCAAGGCATCAGCCTCGCAGAGACCGAACCGGTGTTTCATGACGAACGAGCGCTGACCATCGAGGACAACCACCATGATGAACAACGCTGGGTCACCTTGGGGCTGGATGGCAAAGGCCGATTGCTGGTCGTCGTGTACACCCACCGCGATCCGAATTTCGTTCGAATCATTTCCGCGCGCATCGCAACCAAAAGCGAACGCCATCAGTATCTGGAGGCATGACCGATGAAAGACGAATACGATTTCAGTAACGCCAGGCGCGGGGCCGTGGCACCCGCCAAAGGCAAGACCCGCATCACCATCATGCTCGATGACGCCGTCATCGAAGCCGCTCGTGCACTGGCAGAAAGCGAGGGGTACGGCTACCAGACAGCGATCAACAATACGTTGCGCCGAGCCCTGCTCAACGAAGGCAAGAGCGCACAACTGAAACAAACACTCACCCCCGCCGAACTCAAGGGCCTGGAGCAGAAACTGACAGAGGCCTTGCGCGAAATCCAACGGGTAATGGAGCCGGGTGTTCGGCCATGAAACACAAAGGGCTGATCAAACAGACCGGCCCTTTGTGATGTTTTCGATCCGCCAGCTATTGCGGCGCTGCAATCAATCGTTCCAGAGTCCGCGCCAATTGCGCATGCTCCGGTACGCGAATGCCGAACTCACTGCCCAGCAAGCCAATCAATTCCCGGACATCCGACACCTGCCGCCGCTCGCTGTCGTGGCCAATCCGGTGAATCGCGAAGCTGCCGTTGTTGAGCGTACGACGCCACCCCTCCCCGGTGCGCGCCACCATCAATTGCTTGGCGAAAGACGACTCGGGATGGGTCGAGACGTACCAGTTACCCACAGCAAAATCGATATCTTCCTGGCGTTGCAGGTCGAAGATGTACATCGCTCGCCACTCGCCCGCAACGCTGGCGCGCAAGGTAAAGCCGTCGACGTGCAGGTCGATGCGATACAGCTCGTGCGGGGTGAGTTGTTCGGCGCGGAAATCGAGCAACAGTGGCGCGGTCGGCACCATGCCGCCGAAGCCGACATCGGTGATGTAGCGCACGTCATCGATGATGACCAGGCTCAGGCGATGGGTCCGGGCAGTCCAGGCGCCCTCCGGTTGGCCCATCACCACCCGGCCGCTGATGGCACGGGCGTCGAAACCCAACTCTTGAAGCAGGGCCAGAAACAGGTTGTTGAGTTCGTAGCAGTAACCGCCGCGACCCTCGTGCAAGACTTTCTGCTCGATGGATGGCAAATCGATCAACACCGGCTCGCCGGATAACGTGGTGAGGTTTTCAAACGGGAAAACGCCGGTGTGGCGCAGTTGCAGTTGGCGCAGGGTTTCCAGGGTCGGCGCCGGAGGTGCATTGAAGCCCAGGCGTTGCAGGTACAAAGCACGGTCAGTCAGGCATGGCTCGCTCATCGTTCAATCCTTTTGCACGTTCGCTGCGGATCACTCCGCCGATGGGCGTTATGTATAAGGGATTAACCGCTACGGTCGACAATTGATTTCGCCAATCGCCCCCGTGCGGGCCCTACTGATCAGGCTGAATGCCATGTTGCGCGATGGCAACGAGTGGCGGTGACGAGTGGCACGGTGAAAACAGTTGCTCCCACAGGGTTCTCGATTGACCATGGATCGGTGATCCTCTGCGGCCCAGTGCCGGTCACGGTCAAATCCGTGCCACTTTTCAATCGTCCGGCACCCACTGCGCGCCCCTTCACACCAACATCAGGTGACGACTCATCCCAGGAGACGACCATGATGAACATCAGAATGACTTCGTTGCTCTTGGCGGGATTGTTGTCGGCGATGCCCCTGGTCACGTTTGCGGTGTCCGGCGATGGCGCTGACGCGACCGGTTCGACATCGGGTGCAACTCGCCACTCAACCGTGCTGCCCGACAACAACAGGCCCAGCGCCCCCTCGGGCGACAACGGCCGCGGTCGTGGCCCCAGCTCGTCAATCGGCAGCACCGGCGTCAATGGTCCGGGCAGTGGCGCGGGTGGTGGGACCGGCGCCCCCGGAGGTGGAACCGGGGGTGCTGGCGGCGGGACGGGCAGCTGGACAGGTAAAAGCAGCCGATGACGTGCAGTCATTCGCTGCTTTTTGTCGCCCGGGGCTTACATCGGCCTGACCGCCGGCGGGTTCCATTTGCCATTCAGCACCTCGGCTTTCGGGCCATATAACGCAGGGTCAGGTTGAACGGGCCTTTGGGCGCCGGCAGCCAGCTGGCATCCAGCTGGCATCCAGCTACTGACCGCAAAACGATTGAGTGAGTTAGCGACCTGGAAACCTTCCGGGTCATACCGGGTGATCGACCAGAAGGCGCTCACCGGCGGCGTCTCGCCCTTGCTGAAATGCAGCACGTATTAGTGCGCACCATCGAGCGGCTTGCCGTTGCTATCACCGATGTTCAACGGATAAATCGTGTCCTCGGGCAGGTTGGCACCCATCCCCACCTGCGTAACGATGGCTCGCTTGAGGTAGTAGTTGCCGTAGACGCCCATGGTGTCGGTGTTCATCGTCCAGCCATTGACCTCCCGCGAGAGGGTCGGCATTTTCCATTTCATCAAGGCCTGCGCATCCCGAGGCACCGCTTGCAGCGCGGCCTGGATTTGCGGGTCCAGCGCGTCCATGTTGAACGGCTTGCCGGCTTCGATTCCGATCCGTTTGATCTGCGCCAGCATTGGCTGGTCGGTGCTGTGCGGCGGGTTCACCCTCAGCAGTTCGGCAGCGTAAGTGAAGTAGTTGGCAGCCGACATGGAATCGATCTGAATCCTCGGCGGCGTTTTCATGTCCACCGCCGGGTCGACTTTCACGGTGACGGCTTCAGGTTCCTTGCCCAACCGGGACAACGGCGTCACCGTGTAACCGGCCTGAATCTTGTGCACCGCCGCGTAATCCGCCGCGCCGTCGGTCTTGGTACGGCCGATGACCCAGACAAAGGGGGTTGGCGCTGGCAGGTGACTCATCCCGGCGGGCACCGTGCCGGTCCATCCCGGTGGCGTCACCAGGAATTGTCCGGCCTCGGTGTCCGTGGTGCGCCAGCCCGGCGAAACGAACACGTCAGTCCACATATCGAGCATCGGTAACAGGTCGAAACGCCCCTCGGCATCCGGCGCGGCGATCACCATCGGCTCCTTGGTCAAATCAAGCCAGGCAATCGAATACAGCGTGTCGAAATTGGAGCGCACCCCCCCTTTGAAACTGGCAGGCGGGTACTGCGGCACACTCACAAACATGTTCATCGGGCCTTTGCCGAATTCCTTGCCCGGTTCGACGTTGGTGAATTGCTTGCGAGTGAGGTCCATGCTCAGCAGCGGGTAAAAATAGATATAGGCATCCACGCCGATCGCTTGAGCTTCTTCGGCAGTGATTTCCGATTGTGCCTGGCTGGTCAGCGGGAAAACGGCAATGGCTGCAACGGTCAGGGCAACGGCTGTCAACGTTGGAGGTATCAACATGTTGGCGATCGTCCGTGCGAAGGGGAGCCTGCCGGAGTCGGCAGAGCTTACGGAACTCTAGACGATCAATTCAGCCTGGTCCCGGAGACGGACCACCGGAAGGAAAAGCGCCTCAACGATCGGAACGCATCAACGCCTCGACACCACCGGCCATCGACAACGTTGCCACGCGATTTCGCCCCGAATGCTTGGCCTGATAGAGCGCCGCATCCGCCCGTTCGATGAACACGTCCATGCTGTCACGTCCCGACGGCACAAACGAATAGCAACCCAGACTGACCGTCACGTAACCATTGGGCGAACCGGTGTGACTGATGTTCTTGTCGATGACACTGCGGCGGATGTGTTCGGCAATCGTCATGGCGCCGTGGATGTCGGTGTCCGGCAGCAGCACCGCAAACTCTTCACCGCCGTAACGCACCGCCAGATCGGCCTTGCGGTGGCAGCAACTCTTCAACGCCCGAGCCACTTCGGCCAGGCAATGGTCCCCCACCACATGGCCGTAGGTGTCGTTGTAACGCTTGAAGTAATCGATATCGAGCATGATCAGGCTCAAGGGGCTCGCCTGCCGGGAACCGCGCCCGAACTCGATGTCCAGCGCCCGCTCGAACAACCGGCGGTTGGCCAGCCCGGTCAGGCTGTCGTGGGTGGCAATCAGCTCCAGCGCTTCCTGGGCCCTGCGCAAATCCGCCTCGACCCGCTCGCCAACACGCACCTGATGAATGAACACCCAACCGAACAACCCTACGCCCAGCAACACCAGGGCAACGATGAGGCTGGAACGAAACGCCGTGTCGTACCAGCCCGCGAGAATGGATTCCGTGGACGCCGCCGCGGCGACCACCAGTGGATACGCCTCCAGCTGACGGTAACCGTACATGCGCGTCACACCGTCGATGATGGACGTGAACATTACATTGCCGGAGGTGGCCAGTGGCAGGGACTTCTGGAAAATCTCGCTTTGGGCCAGCGACGCGCCGATCTGCGCCTCGACAAAAGGTCGACGCGCCAACAACGTGCCATCGGTCAGGCCGAGAAACATCGTGCCGTTGTCGTCGAGGCTGAAGCTTTTGAAGAACTGGTCGAAGTACGACATCTTGATGCCGGCCAGCAACACACCCTGGAAATGGCCGTTCTTGTCGTTGACCCGCTTGGAAATCGGAATGATCCACTCGCCGTTTTCCCGGCTGCGGATGGCCGCGCCGATGTGTGCCACCGACGACACGTTCTGCTGGTGATACTTGAAGTACTCACGATCCGCCACCCCGGCACCCCGGGGCAGGTTTTCAAACGAGGTCACCACCCACCGGCCCTTCTGGTCAAACAGCAGGATGCCGTGCAATTGATCCAGCGCCAGCACCCGCCGGGCGAAGGTCTGCTGCAAGCGTGGTCGTTGATCCGGGCCGAAACCGTCGGCCTGAATCCAGTCCACCAGACTGGTCAGCACCAGGTCGGCCTTCATGAAGGTGTCTTCGGCTTGTTGCGCCATGGCCCGCGTCAGGTTCGAAGACGCCACTTGCGCCAGGCTCAGGTCATGGCGACGGGACTGTTCCAGCTGCAGGTAAAGCAAACCGCACAGGCACAGACACACCGTGGCAATGAACAATACCGCTGCCTTGCGCAGCGGTATGCGTTTCAATGCGACGCCAGGGGTGTGGTCCAGGTCGTTAAAGCGTGTGGGCAAAGGTTCATCCTGTCGGGGGCAGGCATGGGTAACGACCCAAAGCCCTCTTTTTTGTGGGCCGTAGTTTAGGGGTTATCCACGACAAATGGGCAACCACTTGCCCAGCGGTCTTGCACTCGCCCGGTGGTGCTGCCCGGGCACAACATCTGCCCCGTGCTTGTGCTGCAAACATGACCCAGGACAACCGCGGCATCCGCGTCAACGAGCTACGATTAGTCTGACCTCAATACAGGGAATCGACATGAGCAAGGCAGACGAGCTCGCCGCAAAACTGAAACAAACACGGCATACCGGCACGGATCAGGCGATCGATGGCTGGCCGGGCCAGGTCTACGAACTGTATCAACGGATAGAGACCTGGCTGCTGCCCTTGACCGAAGCAGGCCTGGTCCTGAGGCGCAACCCCACCCACGTGTTCGAGAGTCACCCCAATGGTGATTCATACAATTACGCTATCGACCAGTTGGTGATCGCCGGCAATGAACGCAGCCTCACCCTTGATCCGGTTGCGCGCTTCACGGCAGATGGCGAGGGGCGCGTAGAGATTCACTCCCCGGGCAACGAGTTCGCCCTGTTGCGCACCGTGGACGAACACGGCGAAACACACTGGTGGCTACAAACGATCGAGCAAGCCACAACACAACTGGATGCGGTGGCGCTGACAGAAAGCGATCTGCTTGTTGTGGTGCAACAAGGATTGGGGCTTTAGGACGGTTGCCAAAGGGCTCAATCTCGGGAAAAACGGATAACGCAATCCCTGTAGGAGCCAGCTTGCTGGCGATGGACTCAAGTGCACCGCGTTTATCCGGTTCACACGCGTTATCGTTCACGACCATCGCTGGCAAGCCAGCTCCTACAGGGGACCGTGCCCACGCTGAAAATGAAGTGGCCTCCAAACCAGCGGAAACCCCAAAAAAATGGCGTTCCCGAGGCGCCTTTTCAGTCTTTGGTTACTGTTGGTTCTGCCCCGTCACCACCAGCGGTATCTCTGCACGACGCAAGTCCAGAGCCGGCAACTTCACAGGCTGACTCAAGCCTTGCAGCACCCTGGCATCGTAATCATAAATGTCGGGCTTGAACGTCACCCGCCCATCATTGCTCAGGTCCACGGTCCAATAGGCCAACAACACCGGCACTTTCACCGGCAGCAGGATGTTCTCGGTCCTGCCATTGGCCAATTGCTTCTGAATGCCGTCGCTGTTCCAGCGCACCGGGTCGTTGAACAACAGCTCGACCAGTTGCAATGGGTTTTCCACGCGGATGCAGCCTGAACTGGTGGCCCGAACCGTTTTGGCAAACAGCTCGCGGTGCGGCGTGTCGTGCAGGTAAATCGCATAGTCGTTGGGGAAGCGGATCACCACCTGCCCCAGCGAACTGTCGGGGCCGGCATCCTGACGCAGGTGGATGCCACGCGGGTTGCTCCAGTCAACGCTGGACGGATCGAGCACATTGCCTTCGCGATCCAGCACGCGAATCCGGTTGGCCTCCAGATAGCCAGGATCGTTCTGGACTTTTGGAATCACATCCTGCTTGAGGATGGTCGGCGGCACGGTCCAGGTCGGGTTGAACGTGATGTAGGTGATTTCGGCCTGGAACACCGGCGTACTGCGCACCGGCTTACCAACTTGCACCCGCGAACGCCAGATCGGCAGGCCGTCACGGTACATCGCCACCTTGTATCCGGCGATATCGACGATCACGAACGTGCCCTGAAGTTTGTACAACAGCCAGCGGGCGCGCTCCATGTTGACCCGCACCTGATCGATCCGCGCCTCGACAGGCACGTTCAGCGCCGCCAGCGTCGCCGCCCCCGCCACGCCATCGGCCCCCAGGTATTGCTCGGCCTGATACTTCTTCACCGCGGCAATGACCTTGTCGTCGTAACCGGCTTTTTTCGACAGGCGCGGGTCCAGGTAACCGCCCGCCACCAGACGCGCACGCAATTGTGCGACCGCCACCCCATCCATGCCGGGCTTGAGCGATTGCCCTTCGGTGACTTTCGGCCAGCCGCCCGCATCACGGACCTGGCGCAACCGGGCCAGGCCTTCACGCAAATGGCGATAAATCTCTTCTTGAGGAGGCGCATCGGCGAATGCACGCGCCACGTCATGGGCATCAAGGGCGGCGAACAGGTTGTTCATGTTCTCGCGGGCATTGCCGCCGGCAGGATCGAAATTCCAGTGAATGTCCAGCCGCGAAGGATCGACTTTACCCCGTCGCAGTTGCAGCAACGCGGTGATGAACGTGCGGGTCGCCGCCATGTCGAACATTGCCCGTTGCGCCGGGGAAGGCATGGCGGCCACTAGCGACTCATGGGCCTGCGCCAGTTCGGTGATGCGAAAATCCGCCGGATTCAGGCCGTCGATCCGGGTGTCTTCGAGGCTCTTGAATAACTGGGCCACATCACGATCATCCGTCCACGCGGCGCGATAGTTGCGATGCATATAGAAATCCAGCACCACCCGGCTGACATCCACACGCTGATGACGCCTGGAGGTGAGCAACGGCGGAAACGCCGATCGCAGCGGCTCCAGCGTCGCCTGAATCGCCTGGCCAACCACGTCGTCGGGCGCTGCGGCATCGATTGCGCTACTCGCCGCAGATACCGGCTCAATCGGCGAAGTTTGCGCAAATGCCACACCACTGATCAGAAAGCCCATAAAAAATATGCGGCTTATGACGAATGACCTTGTTAATTGCACCATGGATAATCCTTAATCTCCCGTTTCAAACGGCTAGCTTCCCACTCGCTGCTAGACTCGAAATTATCATGATGAGACCCGACTATGGCGCTAAACCGCTTTGGCCTTTTATTTGCCATTTTACTGACGTGCCTTTCAGTAACGTCAGCCTACGCCGATTCGCTTGAAAACGCGCTGGTCAAAGCAGCACCAGGCGCCGACGCCAAAGTGATTGCCCTGGCCGTTCGTGCCACCCAATGCAGCCGCGCCCAAGGCATCGCCCCAGCCCAAAGACTGGCGGTGATCGATTACTCCCTGCCCTCGACCGAACAACGCCTGTGGGTCTTCGACCTTAAACGACGCAAGTTGCTGTTTCACGAACTGGTCGCCCATGGCCGCAACAGCGGTGAAAACATGGCCACGCTGTTCTCCAACCGGAACGAAAGCCACGCCACCAGCCTCGGCCTGTTCCGCACCCAGGAAAGCTACCTCGGCCAGAACGGTTACTCGTTGCGCATGGAAGGCCTGGAACCCGGTTTCAACGACAACGCCTATGACCGGGCCATCGTCATTCACGGCGCGCCCTATGTCAGCCCGGTGCTGGCCCGCGCCAATGGCCGGATCGGCCGCAGCCTGGGTTGCCCGGCCGTCAGACCGGCGATTGCCCATCGGCTGATTGATTCGATGAAGGACGGGCAGTTGTTGTTTTCCTACTACCCAGACCAGCGCTGGTTGAAGTCGTCGTCCTACATCAACTGCGGCAGCGGCACTGTAGCCTCAAGGGAAAAGTCCACGTCACGCCAGTAAGCAACGCCCCCACCTGTCAAAACTGTAATCCCCGCCTCAGCCTGCTGAAAGGCACCGCCCGCTAGCCTCGTCGACAAGTTCAACGGGCTGACGGGCGGAACACACGGCATGCATTCCCACACTTCAAGACGCACCTTCGTCAAAGGGCTGGCCATCGGCGGGCTGTTCGGCGGCCTCGGGTTATGGCGCACGCCTGTCTGGGCGATCAGCGGTCCCGGTGAACCGCAGGTGCTGGCCGGTAAAGATTTCGACCTGTTCATCGGCGAGTCCCCGGTCAACTTCACCGGCAACCCGCGCACGGCACTAACCATCAACGGCGGCATTCCCGGTCCGCTGCTGCGCTGGCGTGAAGGCGATACGGTGACACTGCGGGTGCGCAACAAACTCAAGGACAGCACCTCCATTCACTGGCACGGCATCTTGCTGCCGGCCGACATGGACGGCGTGCCGGGGCTGAGCTTCAAGGGCATCGAGCCGGGCGGCATGTACGTCTACCAGTTCACCGTGCGGCAGAACGGCACCTACTGGTATCACAGCCATTCGGGGTTTCAGGAGCAATCCGGCGTCTACGGGCCACTGGTGATCGACGCCAAAGACCCGGAGCCGTTCCAGTACGATCGCGACTACGTGGTGATGCTCAGCGACTGGACCGACGAAGACCCGGTCAGCCTGATGAAGACGCTGAAAAAACAGTCTGATTACTACAACTTCAACAAACGCACCGTGGGCGACTTCATCGACGACGTCAGCGAAAAAGGCTGGGGATCCACCGTCGCCGATCGCACGATGTGGGCCGAAATGAAGATGAACCCTACCGATCTGGCGGACGTCGGTGGCGCCACATACACCTACCTGTTGAACGGTCAGGCGCCGGATACGAACTGGACCGGGGTGTTCCGCCCGGGAGAAAAGCTGCGGCTGCGTTTCATCAACGGCTCGGCCATGACCTACTTTGACGTGCGCATCCCCGGCCTGAAAATGACCGTGGTCGCCGCCGATGGCCTGCACGTCAAACCGGTGAGCGTCGACGAATTCCGCATTGCCGTGGCGGAAACCTTCGACGTTATCGTCGAGCCGACCGAAGCGGCCTACACCTTGTTCGCCCAGGCGATGGATCGCACCGGTTACGCACGCGGCACTCTCGCAGTGAAGGCCGGACGGGTTGCGTCGCTGCCGCCACTGGACCCGCGCCCTCTGGTGACCATGGAGGACATGGGCATGGGTGGCATGGACCACGGCAGCATGGCGGGAATGGATCACAGCAACATGCCCGGCATGCAATCCCACCCAGCCTCGGAAACCGACAACCCGCTAGTGGACATGCAAGCCATGTCCACCTCACCGAAACTCGACGATCCCGGCATGGGCCTGCGCAACAACGGGCGCCGCGTGCTCAGCTATTCCGACCTGCGCAGTACCTTCGAAGACCCGGACGGCCGCGAGCCCGGCCGCACCCTCGAACTGCACCTGACCGGGCACATGGAAAAATTCGCCTGGTCGTTCAACGGCGTGAAGTTTTCTGATGCAGAACCACTGCGCCTCAAGTACGGCGAGCGCGTGCGGATCGTACTGGTCAACGACACGATGATGATGCACCCCATTCACCTGCATGGCCTGTGGAGCGACCTCGAAGACGAAAACGGCCAATTCTTGGTGCGCAAACACACCATCGACATGCCACCGGGCTCCCGGCGCAGCTATCGGGTCACTGCCGATGCGCTCGGCCGCTGGGCCTATCACTGCCATCTCCTGTATCACATGGAAATGGGCATGTTCCGTGAAGTTCGCGTGGAAGAATGAGGCGCATCCCATGATTCGATTCACCCCGGTTTTTTTCGCACTCGTGACGTCGACGGCGATGGCCGCCGCCGATGACATGCAAGGCATGGATCACAGCCAGATGCAAAGCATGGACGAGGGTCAGATGCTGCCTGCCGCACCCAGCGAAAGTCGCACGCCGATCCCGGTGCTGACCGATGCCGATCGCACTGCCGTGTATGCCGCCCCCACCGGTCACCGCGTACATGACAGCACGCTCAATTCATTTTTCCTCGCCGACAAACTCGAATGGCAGGATGCCGACGACGGCAGCACCCTGGCCTGGGATTTGTCGGGCTGGGTCGGCGGTGACATTGATCGCCTGTGGCTGCGCTCCGAAGGCGAACGCAACAATGGCGTGACCGAAGACGCAGAAATCCAGGCCCTGTGGGGCCACGCCATTTCCCCGTGGTGGGACGTCGTCAGCGGCGTGCGCCAGGACTTCAAACCCGACGCCCCGCAAACCTGGGCCGCGTTCGGCGTGCAAGGCATGGCGCTGTACAACTTCGAAGCCGAAGCCACGGCCTTCATCGGCGAAGGCGGCCAGAGCGCCGTGCGGCTGGAAGGCGACTACGACATCCTGCTGACCAATCGGCTAATCCTGCAACCGACTGTCGAACTCAACGCCTACGGCAAAAACGACCCGCGACGGGGCATCGGCGCGGGATTGTCCAACACCGAAGCCGGTCTGCGCCTGCGCTACGAAATCCGCCGGGAGTTCGCGCCTTACCTCGGTGTGACCTGGAACCGTACCTACGGCAACACCGCCGACTACGCCAACGACAAAGGCGAGGACCGCAGCGAAGCACGCCTCGTACTCGGTGTCCGGATGTGGTTCTGAACAGACTCACCTCAAACCAACAACCGCTTCCAGCGGCAAAGGACCTTGCATGCGCATGATCAAACCCACCGCAATCGTTATCGCGCTGTTCACCGGCCTGCTCATGAGCACGCTCGTTCAAGCGCACCCCAAACTACTCTCCTCCACCCCGGCGGAAGGCGCAGAAGGTGCGCCACCCGACAAGATCGAACTGCACTTTTCCGAAAACCTCGTCACCCGGTTTTCCGGTGCAAAACTGCTGATGACCGAAATGTCCGGCATGGCCCACGCGCCGATGCCGGTAAAGGCCAGGGTCAGCGGCGGCACTGATCCGAAAACCATGCTCATCGCCCCGACTACACCCTTGACTGCCGGCACCTACAAAGTCGAATGGCGCGCGGTGTCGTCGGACACTCACCCAATCACCGGCAACGTCACGTTCAAAGTGAAATGATCGATGAGCGCCCCGGCCAACGTCATTCTGCCGCTTGTAATGCAGGCGGATTTGACGCTGTTGTTGGGCGAGGCGCTGTTCGGGCTTTACAGCTTTAAAGGACAGGAACGGCAACCCCGGACGGTGTTGCCCTTTCGCGAACTCAATCGTCGTGTAGCAAACCTGAACTGTATTCGCCGAAGCTATTGCCTAGCGCACTACCATGAAAATTCATCTTATTGGGGTTGCTGTTGCTGGGCCCCGGGCCAAAGCCGGCAGGCTGCACCGAGTCGGTCGAATAATCGCGTTGGGAGCTCACCCCCGAACAGGCGCTCAACAACAAAGCACCGGCAATCAGCGAAACTTTGACGAGGTTTGCGATCATTTTTCTATTCCTGTGGGTTGAGGCGCGGGACATGACCTTGGGTGTTCATCCTATGCCTCGTCTGTGCCAGACATCATGAAACTTTGTGGAGCGACAGCGTTGGTTCAGGCCCCGTGCGCACCTGGCAATATCTCCGCCCCAACTGCCTACACAGAATCCAGTGTGTTGCATCGACCGGTTGAGTCCACAGCCATGAGCCAACCCTGTCTGTGACTATAGGCGAGGCTGACTAATGTGGTCGTACACTAACAATGAACCGTGTGCATCCACGCACGCTCAATCGGCACATGTGCGCGGTGTGTGACCTCCCTGCCTGGGAAAGCTCTGCAGGCGCTGACAAACGGCATGACGAAACAAAGTACCTGCCTGCCTTATGCAAGCTCAGTTCACACCCCCCCATGAAGCTCGCCTGACCAGCATCTGATGTAACGAATTAATTCACGGATGTTTACCTATAGAGCAGATCCTTATACGATGAAGTCCGAATTTACTGCTCTCGACTAGATCCGAGTAAGCAATGGTTGTTCTGCGCATGACAAAGTAGTTTAGAAAATTGTGAACTATAATCATCCAACACCTTGCGAAAACAAACAAATGAAAGCTGCACATTTACTCAATCATTTTCATACTTACATATAACAATTTTGAGCAACTTAAAGATGAACAGCACTGGTTCTTCAGCTGAAAACCCTAAAAACTTCAGCATAGTTATTGTAAATTACAAAACACCAGAAATCACCAAGATATGCCTGGAGTTACTGCACCAGCACCTGGACACCAACAGCACCCCAATATGGGTAGTTGACAACTACTCTGCCGATGAAAGCACTGAGTACTTACGATCGCTTGACTGGATCAATTTAATCGAGCGCTCTGTATCTGAACCAGAAGCGGGCCATATCGCGCATGGCAAAGCACTTGACATGGTTTTGGAACGTATTGACACTGATTATTTATTTCTAATGCACACCGATACATTTGTTTTCGATAAAAATGTTTTTCCGATGATGCTGAACAAATGCTTGAACAACCCAAAAATCGTAGCCGTCGGTTGTGTAGAGCAATTAAATCGTGGCACTACCAGAACGCTCTGGCGCTTTAGCTCACGACTATTCAAACACCATTTCAGACGCATGAAAATCTCCATGGGATTACGTTCCAGAGAGCCAAAGCCGTACAAAGAAGTCTACTTGAAAAGCTTCTGCACTTTGTGGAACTGCAAACTCATCAAGCAACACAATCTGCACTTTTCGATGGATGAACGCGTTCCCGGCTATACCCTCCAAGACCGCATGACCGAGCTTGGCTATTTCGTTGAAATGTTATCACCGCGTAAAATTTTCAGTTATCTGGATCACATCCAGGCCGGTACTGTCGCAGCGGCTGGTGGCTATGGAGATACTCATAGACGAACCAAAATGTACAACAACATCCTTAAGCGCCTGAACAAAACCGACAGCAAAAGCTAAGCCTCAAAGACACGCAACGAGCCGTGCGCCCGAGTCTGCTTGAAGTCACCTACAGGTCTTTAAATCAAGTTATTGGAACGGTAATGACAACCATCACTCAAGCTTTACCTATCACTCTCTCCCCGGAGCTTGATTTCGACCAGAACGCCGCCAGCGCCTATGGTCACTCAATGGCCAGTCGCTATACTCAAGCTACGCCATTTCCGCACATAGTCATCGATAACTTCTTACACGAAGACCTGATTTCGAGTATCTGCTCGCACTTCCCAGTCGAGCAAACCAACAACGAAATGCTCTACGAACGCGGCTACAAAGGACAACTCAAACGTCAAATCAGCCCCAACGAATGCACTCCCTATTTGAAGAGTATTTTCAACGCCTTTAACTCGGCCCCCATGTTGCAGTTTCTCGAAAAGCTTACAGGCATCGAAGGCTTGATACCCGACCCCTACTTTACCGGTGGCGGGCTGCATGAGACGAAAAGTGGTGGTTTCCTGGGGGTGCACTCGGACTTCAGACTCAACAAAAAGCTTAAGGTTGAGCGCAGACTGAATGTCATAATTTATTTGAATGAAGACTGGAAAGAAGAATACGGCGGCAACCTGGAACTTTGGGATGTCGACATGAAGACCTGTCTTAAAAAAGTCCTGCCCATTTACAACCGCTGTGTCATTTTCAACACAGACAAAGACAGCAATCATGGGCACCCCGAACCATTAACGACCCCAGAGCACATCACGCGCAGATCTATAGCGCTTTATTACTACACCGCAGGAACCATGGCGATCGATCCCGCACAAAGGAACAAAACCCACTACAAACCAAGGCCCAAAGATCGCTTAAGCCTCAAGTACTACATCAGCAAACTAATCAAGAAGAAAAACTAAACTACGAAACGCCCGCTGAAAGATTTAGCCAATCTGTTGCATCGACCGGTTGAATCCATAGCCTAATTCAATGGCATTTTTGGGTTCGGATGCAGCCAGGGATGTTCTGTACGTACGGCGCCCGGGCTGGATGTTGATGCATCCAGCCCGACTGCTCTTTTTCAGGTAGGTGCCGGACAGGCCGCCTGGGCGATCAATCCTTGGTCGCCGGCATCGGAAAGGCGATCGCGCAACTCAGTCACGCAACGTCATTCCCGTTTGGCCTTGATTTACCTAATCCTGATAAACTCCCCACCTCCCAGCCTCACCGACTCCAGATTCCCCATGTCCGTAACCACCGCCACACCCGCCCCGCTCTCCCGCCGTTTCTCCGTTGCACCTATGATGGACTGGACAGACCGCCACTGCCGTTTTTTCCTGCGCCTACTGTCGAAAAACGCCCTGCTCTACACCGAAATGGTCACCACCGGCGCGCTGCTCAACGGCGATCACGAGCGCTTCCTGCGTCACAACGAGGCCGAGCACCCGCTGGCGTTGCAACTCGGCGGCAGTGTTCCTCTGGACCTGGCTGCGTGCGCGCGCATGGCGCAAGAGCATGGTTACGACGAGGTGAATCTGAATGTCGGCTGCCCGAGTGATCGGGTGCAGAACAATATGATCGGCGCGTGCCTGATGGGGCATCCGCAGTTGGTGGCCGATTGTGTGAAGGCGATGCGTGATGCGGTGTCGATTCCGGTAACGGTCAAGCACCGCATCGGGATCAACGGGCGGGACAGCTATGAAGAGTTGTGTGATTTCGTCGGCACGGTACGGGATGCCGGGTGCACGAGTTTTACGGTGCATGCGCGGATCGCGATTCTGGAGGGGTTGTCGCCGAAGGAGAACCGGGATATTCCGCCACTGCGCTATGACGTGGCCGCGCGGTTGAAAACCGATTTTCCGGAGCTGGAGATTATTCTGAACGGCGGGATCAAGACGCTGGAAGCCTGCCACGAGCATTTGCAGACTTTCGATGGCGTGATGCTGGGCCGTGAGGCTTATCACAACCCTTATGTGATGGCCGAGGTGGATCAGCAGCTGTTCGGCAGTACGACACCGGTGATCAGCCGCGCCGAGGCGCTGGCGCAGTTGCGGCCTTATATCGCGGCGCATATCGATGCCGGTGGTTCGATGCACCATATCACCCGACATGTACTGGGCCTGGGCACCGGGTTTCCGGGGGCGCGCAAGTTTCGGCAGTTGTTGTCGGTGGATATCCACAAGGCCAGGGAGCCGTTGGCCTTGCTGGATCAGGCGGCGCAGTTGCTGGAAGGACGTTAAGCGCCAGCATGAAACACCAGGTTGCAAGCCACGCAACCTGGTGCGGTTGTTCAGAGCGCCGTCGCTTCAGTCCAGTTGACCCAGCCGAATACCCAGGTCGCCAGGATCAGTAAACCGAAGGCAATGCGATACCAGGCGAACACGGCGTAACTGTGGCTGGCGATGAACTTGAGCAGACCCCGTACGGCAATCATGGCGAACACGAACGCTGTCACGAAGCCCAGGGCAAAGACCGGCAGGTCGCTGGCCTGGAACAGGTCGCGGTACTTGTACCCCGAGTAGACCGCGGCGCCGACCATGGTCGGCATGGCCAGAAAGAAGGAAAATTCGGTCGCTGCCTTACGCGACAAACCAAACAACAGCCCCCCGATAATGGTCGATCCCGAGCGTGAAGTGCCGGGAATCATCGCCAGGCATTGCGCGAAACCGACTTTGAGGGCGTCCGTCCAGCGCATATCGTCGACGTGATCAACGTAAACCACATGTTCACGTCGCTCGGCCCACAACATGATGATGCCGCCCACAACCAGTGCCATTGCCACGGTGATCGGGTTGAACAGGTACTCGTGAATCTTGTCGGCGAACAGGACACCCAGGACAACGGCCGGTATAAAGCCAATCAATAGATTCAAGGTAAAACGCTGTGCATTGCGTTGGGTTGGCAAACCGCTGACGATCTCGAGGATCTTGCGTCGGAACTCCCAGACCACTGCCAGAATCGCCCCCAGTTGAATAATGATGTTAAAGGCCATCGCCCGCTCACCATCGAAGTCGAGCAAGTCCGCCACAATGATCTGGTGCCCGGTACTTGATATGGGCAGAAACTCCGTGAGCCCTTCGACCATACCTAAAATCAACACTGTCACGGTTGTCCAAAAATCCATTTATCCCCCGTTTAGACCCTTGTAGTGCTCGTGTGAAGGGTCTGTTTGCTGTTCGAGCATTTGGATTTCATCGCAACAATGCGCATCCAGAAAAGAAAAATATCAGGCCTGACGTTAGTTAGCCCTGATGAAACCCATTCGGGCAACACGAGAGTAAAACGCATTAAGCCGCACATTTAAACCGGTCGTTATCAAATGTCCACCACCAGCACTGGCCCGCAAAAAGTTATAGATCAGTTATTAATGGATATATCCTCACAAAAAAAGCTTGAGTGCATCTGGCAAACAAGAAATTTTCAAGAGTTGAAACTCCCTGGATATGAAACGAAACGCGATACAATCTTCAGCCACATGTACAGCCTATGGGTTCGAAAAATCGGGATGCCGACGCAAAAGATGGCATAATGCTATGCCCTGCTAAGCACGAAGTGTCCCGGATCATTCCCCCGCCCTTACCGCGAAAGAGCAAGCGATCACGTCAGATTCATCAACAATGTTAGAAAAAACGTGTCGACCGCTTCAAATTCCGATGAAATGTTACCAATTGTCAGTCACAAATGAGAATGGGTGCTTTAACATTCAAATGCCAGCACCCATCCGAGTCAAAGCATGATGCTTATAGGGAAAATAACGACTTCAGGCCACAGCGAAGTGAAGGAGGAGACAGGTGTTCTCACCATCGGGCGAACCCATACGCTAGCTGAGGGCTTTAGGGAATTAGTCGCAAGCCACGTAGGCAAGGATATTGCCGTTGATGCAATGTGCTATAGCAACTCATTCAACAGGAACAAGAGTCCTAGTTCATACCGTGCAATTTTTATCGTTATCGACAGCCCTCAAGCGTTTGCTGAAAGCCTTACCTTGATCGAAGGTCTTCGCGCCGACAATCTGGCGTCAATAATTTCTGCAGCCATCATGGGCCCAGGCACCTTCAACAAGATGAAGTACTATCTTGCGGGAGCCGATTACTGCATAAACCTCAACAGTACCCCCGACGAAAATGCCGAGGTACTTTCCGAGTTTTTTGACAGTCCGGAATGGCAGAAGAAAAACAGCCTGTTTTTAGACCCCACTCGCATGTGCCTTATTGGGGACTATAAAAGACTTGACGTATCGTTTGCGGAAATGAGAATTCTTGAGGCTTTTTCACAAACAAAAAACCATATTTTGAGCCACGATGAAATCGCCAGGATCATGGGGCTGAATATAAATTTTTATGACCCAAGAGCCCTGGAAAAATCAATCAGCCGCCTTCGCGGCAAAATAAAAGGCATGTATGGCACCAACGCCATTCAAAGCATCCGTGGACATGGATATCGTTTAATCAGGGGTCTGATCTCGACAACCTGATTCTTAATGTAGAAGGGAGTTTCTGTATTATGAACGCAACAGGGAGCGTGCCACTTTATGATCACGCTGAGCATTACCTGTCTCGACAATTGATCCTCACTCGGGATGACTGCCCGTTTGGCAGCGAGATCAGAATACATTTTGACGACTCCGCTTCCGCGCCCTGCGCGCCAGAGGCGTATCAGATGAGTGGGATCTACAGTGAAGTACTGATGCAAACCAGGCTCATTGCCTTCTCGCTAAAAGATCGCGACACCACTAACGGAAACAAATACTTAAGCCGTAGATTTGTTTGCGTGGGACAGTCAGATCTCGCCAACCCTGCGCTCACGGAAGAGTTGATACAGGCCGGCGCCACTCTGCGCGAATTGGGCCAGACACTGGTTATCGCACTCAATGAGCTACCCCTCTCAGCGGTCAGTTTCGCAGAAAAAAAGAAAATCCTTCACAACGTATATCTATTGAAAGATCACGGCATAGAAATCGCGCTCGACGACTACAACATCGACGATGAACGTATCGAAATCTTTACAACCATGAATCTATTCGACTATATAAAGATTTCCATTTCCTCTCTAGACTTGAGCCTCAAGCTCAGTGGCAACCCAGAGTTGTTCAATCGTCTCCACGAACGCATGACCATGCTCAGTCACAACACTAAAGTCTCCTTTATAGCGGACAGAGTCGAGCATGCTGCTAGCCATATACTGGCACGCGCGCTGCCCTTTGATTACTTCCAAGGGAGTCATTACTCCCCTGCCGACAACCTTTAAATCGATACCCAGACGTGCAACTCAGGAGAGAGCCATGGATAGCAGCACAACCCTCCCTAAAAAATACTTTGTCGTGGTTACTCACAACCCCGCACTACAACTAGAGCTTGAGGCATTTCTGTCCAGCAAGCGATATAACACTTACGGTACGTCACAGGCAAAGATGTTTTTTGAAGGCGTTGCCCCACCCACTTCTGCCCCCAAGCTTATGGAATTCATTTCCCCGCATGTGGCCAGAATGGTCCCGCCGGTTATCAAGCATGATACTCAGCGCATACTTTCGACGCTCAAGTCCGAATGGCAAACTGCCCAATCCGTAACGAAATTTACGCACTTCACATCAACTGCGGACAACTCCAGAGATTACACCAAGGAATACGCCTCCCAGACGGCCATACCGCACACTCCACTGACTGAAACCTGGCGACTGAGCGATGGCAGCGACGCGTTGATCAAAGATGACGTGGAGATTGTCTTGACTGGCCTGGAGGCCACGTTGCTTAAAAAAATGCTGCACCATGATGATCGAGTGGTCAGCAAGGACGACCTTATCCGCAGCATCGGCAGAGAACCTGAACATTATCGAGGCCTCGAAATGTGTCTAAGCCGGTTACAGGAAAAGTTTAAAAATGCCAGTAATGGCGAACGCCTTTTTCGTGCAGTCAGGAATCGCGGGTACTGCCTGATACAAAAAATCGTACGCGGGAAAAGCCTGACCTGAGCTAATGAATGGCCGAACTGGTAGTGCACGACAACAATAAAAAACGCACACCCACTTATTTAATTCCTGCCTTTCCCCCTCTGTAAATCAATACCCGCCAGCTTTTATCGTCGACCATTTCTAACACACCCTGCCTCCTCCCAATATATCGGGCCAACGACTTAATCACCCGTTAAAAGTCGTCAGACAGCGCTCAAGCCAATAACTTAACCTATTTGCTGACGACAGCGCCGACCTCTGGCGTTTCACGTCGTCCAGGCATCGCCTCCTTATAACAATAATAAAAATTGCTAGATCAATTTTGGCTCTTGTCTGTCGTCACGGAAATGGAACGTATTTTGGGGATATCGCATGGTTAACAATCTTCGTATCAATCGAAATACCACTCTCAAAGGACTGACCTTCTGGGGACAGTGGGCAGTGGGCCAAGGCTTCGTTGTTGGCCTGTTATTACTATTGGTTTATTACCAGACTGGTACGGTTGAGTTCTATTATCGAGTATGTGCAACGCTTACTGTACTTGCATCGGTTCCAGCCTATTCCTGGTGTGGCGTCTATGCAAAGAAGGACAATTTCCTGGAGGGTTTGGTAAGACTTCTGATGGGTTGGTCAATGACACTGGCAGCGTTAGCTATTGTCGCCTTTCTCTGCAAGGCCAATGAACTGTTTTCTCGTCAGATCATTCTGATATGGGCTGTCTTCAGCTACATCGGGCAGGCGCTGTTGTACGTCCCGCTGCATGGTTTTTCGAAGTACTACCAACGGGCGCTACAAATTGAGCGTAGAACGCTGATTGTTGGTACTGGCGAACTGGCGCTGGGACTGGCTAACAAGCTTCGTGCTCTCGAGCACTTCCCATTGGTCGGCCTGGTAAGCTCCGACACCACTCCTTTGCTGGAGACAGGTGCGCCACCTGTCGTAGGCCCGCAAGAGGAACTACTAGACCTGATCAAAACTCATGACATCCGACGCCTGTACATCACTCTACCCTTGAGCGAAGCGGCACAAATCGAAGAAATGTATGTCGACTTGCTGGATGCCAACGTAGATGTGGTCTGGGTGCCGGACTTGAACAGCCTGACGCTGCTCAATCACTCAGTCAGTGATGTGGATGGCATGCCGGCAATCCATTTGATTGAATGCCCGCTGACCAGCCAACCCACTGCCGCGTTGAGTAAAAGCCTGTTCGATAAAAGCGTGGCGCTGATGGCCATTATCGCTCTAAGCCCGTTACTGTTGATCATTGGCCTGGCCGTCAAACTCACCTCCCATGGTCCGGTATTTTTCAAACAGGACCGTCACGGGTGGAACGGGAAGGTCATCAAGGTCTGGAAGTTTCGCTCGATGCGCGTGCACGACGATCACGAGGTAAAACAGGCCAGTCGTAACGACTCGCGGATTACCCCGATCGGGCGCTTTATCCGTCGCACTTCCATCGATGAGTTGCCGCAATTGTTCAACGTCTTGCAGGGTCATATGGCGCTGGTCGGACCACGCCCTCATGCCGTTGCGCACAATAACTACTACTCCGGCAAGATTCTCGCCTACATGGCGCGCCACCGGATCAAACCGGGGATCACCGGCCTGGCTCAAATCAACGGTTGCCGCGGCGAGACCGACACCATCGACAAGATGCAGAAGCGCGTCGAGATCGACCTTAAGTACATCAATAACTGGTCGTTGTGGCTGGACGTGAAAATCCTGGTGAAGACGCCGTTCACCTTGTTGTCGAAAGACATTTATTGATGGTGCACCTGCAGGCTAACCAAGAGACGCAAGCCATTTGCGCACTGCGTTAGCCTCGTCACTCGTGGCTGGATCTTTCACCAGCCACGCCTGCAACTGCAGCGACAGGTTGTTCTGCTGTCGACTTTCCTGGCGATGTTCATCGCCAACTTCTTTTAAATCTCCGCTCGATACCGTACAGCCTGCTGAGCAGATTCAGGGCAATATCGGCATGCCCGGACTTATCATCAGGCAAGCGCAACGGCGGTAGTTGACCGCAAAAAAGTGGATATCGGGCAATCACGTGACGGCATAAATCTGTTCGCGAGCCGGAACGTCAGCTACGCCATAAAGATGCGGTCCTGACTGAGACCGCTACCTTCCCGGTGCTGCGAAAAAAGCTTAATGCCTACTGAGGGGGAGCGAAGACGAGAGCAACTAATTTTGTTGCCAGAATGGTATCTGCTCGTTGATTGGCGGGCCGGGACCAACGCGCCGTGTCAATGCTTACTGATATTAACCAAGGGGACGCTAATTCTCTGCTCACGTTGCAGCAGTGTCATCAGGAGCAACACACGCTGCTCTCCCTCCATCGCCAGGAAGATCGCTTCCACATCGACAAAAGGCCCCTCATTGATACGCACCCTCTCTCCACAGGCAAACAGAGCCTCCATGGGGGCTTCGCTATCGTGGTTATAGAGTTGTGCGATCACGCCATCACTTACGGGCAGCGGCTTGCCTCCAAAACTGACAATTCGCAATACACCGCGGGTAGAACGCAAAGGTGCCCAGCTCTCACCTGAGCCGAGCTGGATAAACAGATAACCCGGAAATAGCGATTCGCGAATAATCCGCCTACGCCCCTGCAAATCACGCTCGCGCCGGTGCGTAGGGCGAAAACAGGTATATCCCTGGTTAACCAGATTGATCTCTGCACGCTCGTCCTGGCTCGCCTTGCATTGAACCAAATACCATGCGCTAGCAGTGAGACTCTCAGGCAAGGTCGTTTGAACAGCCGAAGCACTATGGATGGACACAATCAGCCCCTTCTGCGCCAGTATGGTCAAGTAGCTCCGTGGCTTTCTCCTCGACCTTGCGACGGATTTCTCCCAAGGCTGGAAGCGCACCTGAAAAACGGAGTTGGCCGATCATCAAAACTTAGCCCTTTAAAAACACGCGAAACTTATTGGCAATAAACGAATACCGGGGACGCTTTACCCAAGGCAATCGCCTACACTTATCATCAAACTACACTTCACATGTGTTTAACACAGCCCAACACTGGACAACACAAAAAAAGCCAAAACGTTATAATTCGTCCGATAACATCCAGAAATGTTATTTAACGCGTTATTTAATATCTGGCTTTATATCTGGATATTTTTTTTACTACATGGCATTCATTAGTGCGTGGCATTTAATGGTTGATGTTGCCGTGGGTTGCCAGTTATGATTTTTAGCATAGCAACTGTCAAGCACGCTCCAAGTCCAGATTCCAGCAGACCAGAGTCTTTGCAGTGAAAAGTTTCATCCAGCTCGGTAACTCCTCACGGAAAGAGGCACACACCCAATAGCTGCAAGCCGTCACAAAAGTGCCATTGAAGAAAAACAGAATTTCAGTCTTTCCAATTGCACCATCACCACAAGTGTGGAATTTCCAGGGAGGTTGCCTTGTTTAACAAGATTCTAATCGTTTGCATTGGCAACATTTGCCGAAGCCCTACTGCAGAACATTTGTTGCGAGAAGCACTGGTCCGGTCCGACATAGAAGTCAGCTCCGCGGGTCTTGGTGCGCTACAAGACCACCCGATCGAGCCCACCGCCCGGATCGTACTGGAAGAGCATGGCCATCTGCCAAAAGAGCATAAAGCCAATCAACTGACCCCTGCCGCTATCAGCGAATCAGATCTGATCCTGGTGATGGAGCAACAGCACATAGACCGCGTCCTCAAGCTCGCGCCTGAAGCGCGCGGAAAGGTCTTCTTGCTGGGCAAGTGGCAGAACAACCGCGAAATCAGCGACCCCTACCGTCAAGGCAAACCTGCTTTTGTGCACGCATACGCGTTGATTGAAGAAGCAGTAAACGCTTGGGCAAAGCGACTCGCACGCTAAACCATTCCTCGAATACCTGTTAAAAAAGAACCCACATATGCAGCAAACTCCAGCATTAACCTCACATGACGATGATGATGAAATCGACTTGATGGGCCTACTCGGGACACTGGTCGATCATAAATGGTTGATTGCCGGGATCACTGTTGCCTCCATGGCCGTTGGTACGGCCTATGCGGTGTTGGCCAATCCTGTTTACCAGGCAACTGCCTTGATACAGGTGGAGGCCAAAAAAAATGACATGCTCGGCTTCTCCGATATCAACAGCATGTTGGGTAAAGAGTCACCTTCAGCCACAGAAATTGAATTAATCAAATCGCGCGCCATCATCGGCAAGGTTGTCGACAATCTATCGCTCGATATCACTGTCGAGCCGAATCGTTTTCCGGTGATCGGCGACTTTATTGCTCGTCGGTTCAAACCAGACGATGTTAATACGGTCGCGACGCCATGGCTTGGCATGAACAGTTTTGCCTGGGGTGGCGAAACCCTGAAAATATTTCAGCTTGAACTCCCACAAGAGCTTCTGGGAGAGGAACTAACTTTCGTCAGCGGTGAAAGCGGCCACTTCACTTTGCTGGATGAAGACGACAATGTCCTGGTCGAAGGCCAAGTGGGCCAAGCCTATGACAAAGACGGCATTAAACTGCAAGTTGAAGTGTTACAGGCGAATCCCGGTACAACGTTCAGCATTGTACGTGACCCACGCCTGACCAGTATTTTGAAGTACCAAAAGGTACTTGATGTATCAGAACGCGGTAAAGAATCCGGCATGATCGGGCTTGCTCTTGAGAGCACGGAACCGGATGAAGCCATTCAAATCCTCAATGAAATCGCCAAGCTCTATGTGCGGCAAAATGTTGAGCGGACGTCGGCCGAAGCCGCTCAAAGTCTGGAGTTTCTACAAGATCAACTGCCTCAGGTCCGTAAAGACCTGGAAAAAGCCGAAAACGCCCTGAACAAGTATCAGATTCGTAGTAAATCCATCGATATCAGCCTGGAAGCCAAAGCCATTCTTGATCAGATCGTGGCGCTTGATACCAGCATCTCCGAATTGAAATTGCAGCAAGCGGAAATGGATCGCAAGTTTACCCGTCAGCATCCCGCCTATCGGGCCTTGCTCAGCCAATTGGGCGAGCTGACAGCCAAGCAGGATGGCTTGGCCAAAAAAGTCGAGGGCCTGCCTTCAACACAGCAAGAACTTCTTAGCCTCACCCGCGATGTAAAAGTCAGCACCGAAATTTATACCCAGCTCCTGAATAAATCACAGGAACTGGATGTAATGCGTGCCGGCACTGTGGGTAACGTGCGCTTGATCGACACCGCCGATGTGGATCTGCGCAAGCCCGTTAAACCCAAGAAGATTCTGATCGTACTCATTGCCACCCTGTTCGGGGCTTTTCTGGCTACTGCATTGGTGCTTTTTCGCAAAGCCCTTAACCGTGGCGTGGAAAATCCGGATCAAATTGAACAGCTAGGCTTGCCGGTGTACGCATCGATTCCTTTCAGCACACTGCAAAAAAGTGAAGAAAGCAAAATCCTCCGTAGTAGCCGAGGCCGCGCCAACAAGGTCGCCCCCATACTGGCCAGCAGTCACCCCACCGACCTGGCCATAGAAGGATTGCGCAGCCTGCGCACCAGCCTGCACTTCGCCATGCTCGAAGCCAGCAATAATCGCCTGATGATCTCCGGCCCGAGCCCAAAAGTTGGTAAAACTTTCGTTTCCGCCAACCTCGCTGCAGTGATCGCTCAGACCGGTCAGCGTGTATTGCTTATCGACGTGGATATGCGCAAAGGGTATCTGCATAAAGTATTCGGAGTCCCCGCTGAAAACGGGCTTTCTGATTTACTGGTCAAGCGCTGCGACCTGGCAACCGCGATCAATAAAACTGAACTCGAACATCTTGACGTTATCGGCCGCGGACAAATACCGCCCAACCCTTCAGAACTGCTAATGCACGCGAACTTCAGTGCCTTTCTGGACCAAGTCAGCGCCCAGTACGACCTGGTGATTCTGGATACTCCACCGTTGCTGGCGGTGACGGATGCGGCGATTGTCGGCCGCCAGGCGGGCACCAGCTTGATTGTGACGCGCTTTGCACTTAACCCTGTTCGTGAAATTGAATTAACCATGCGCCGCTTTGCACAAAATGGCATTGATTTGAAGGGCGCCATTTTCAATGGCGTTGAAAAGCGCGCCTCGGCCAAATATGGCTATGCCGATTATGGTTATTACAACTACGAATATAAGTCAGAGAGTGTTTAAGCTACACCACAGCCCTGACGATAGTCGCGTACGCCCACTAACAGCATCCTAAGCACCGCACTCTCTGCATCTGCAACATCAGATGCAGAGTCATTGATCATTCAAGCCACTCTCTGGGGCGGATCGGATGCAGGAGCTGAGCGCAATACAGTAATTGAATTGAAGATAGGGCATCATGCCGCATAGCCATGGCCTCTTGCATCACTTGGCCCATCACTTCGATTGGACATTTGAAATCGAAACGCTTACGTGGGCGCATATTCAGTTGCAGCGCTATGGCATAGAGCTCCTCCTGGCTGTGTACTGACAAGCCAATCCCTCTGGGCAATTACTTGGCGTATCAGCCCGTTGATTATCTCATTGCTACCGTGCTGCCAGGGCTGTGAGGGTCACAAAAGTAGATAGCCACAGTGCTCCTCTGAGTAATTTCGACGTGCCGCGCCATCTCCCGGCCCTGGTCGTAGGTCATGCTTTTACGCACCGCATGCGATTGAGCGCCGCACTGAAACCCTCCATCGCAGATGGTCTGCCGTCGCATCATTCATTTCACCAGCATCAAGTAACCACTGGTACGTTTCACCAGGGTGCCTAGAGACGATGCATTGGCTTTACCTTTGATTAAATTGCCTTCCCAATTTCCCGGTATTAGCCGGTCTTCAATCTCTGGCGAGCGCACGTGAGTGCTGACCATCTCGGGAATCTGGCCGCGTCTACCCACTCCACCAGAGAGAGGCCTACGGGCCGGACTACCTCTGGTGGAGCTTACCGACGGCAGCGCGTAGATCACGGTGTAGAGCGTTTCGCGCCAGACGTAGGCTTCTTTGAGGTGGGTTATGTTCATGTTCTGCCCAGCGTGCCAGCGATCTGCTTGGGAGACAAAAGCTCACACAGCATATGATTCACTAATTCGAAACATTTGCTGCCCGGCAGCAGCTTGCATTTGGGCCGATAGTTGGGGTGGCGAGCCTGCATGTATTGCTGGGCAGTAAGTACCGAATAGCGGCCACAGACCTTTCGGTTGTGACGCAACTCTCGGCTTACCGTCGAGGGCGCTCGGTTGATCAAACGGGCGATCCACTAAAGCGCAGGTCTTAGCTGAGCTGGATGGTGACGCGTACTTCGACGCTGAGTTCGTTATAGGACATGAGGGCAACACCGCACCGAAAAAGTCAGGTGTTGCACTCAGTTTTTGCGGCCGCCTAACTCCCCACCTACTTACTTAACGAAGCCCTTTGGATTCATCGATTGCCAACGCCAGGTATCCGACATCATTTCATTCAAACCTCGCGTTGCTTGCCAGCCCAGATCCCTCATCGCTTTGGAAGGGTCTGCCCAACAACGGGCAATGTCCCCAGGACGGCGCGGCACGATACGGTAAGGAATGGAGCGACCTGAAGCCAGTTCAAACGCCTTGACGATCTCAAGCACGCTATAGCCATCGCCGGTACCCAGGTTCCAGACCTTCAAGCCTGTATCCCCTTCGATTGCCTGAAGCGCCTTCAAGTGCCCTTCCGCCAGATCAACCACATGGATGTAATCACGCACGCCAGTGCCGTCGACCGTCGGGTAGTCATCGCCGTACACCGACAGTTCTGCAAGACTACCGACTGCCACCTGGCTGATGTAAGGCACCAGATTGTTCGGAATGCCTAATGGATCCTCGCCCATTTTCCCGCTCGCGTGTGCACCCACTGGGTTAAAATAGCGCAACAAGGCAATACTCCAACGTGGATCAGCCGAACTGGTATCTCGAAGAATATTCTCAATAATCAACTTCGACTGACCATAAGGATTGGTCGGTGTACCCGTTGGGGAGTCTTCATTGATCGGCATTTGCTCAGGCGCACCATAGACCGTTGCCGACGAGCTGAACACCAGACGAAAAACCCCTGCAGCTACCATCGCCTGACACAAAATGATCGTGCCTGATACATTCGACTCGTAATAATCCAGTGGTTTCTGGACACTTTCTCCCACCGCCTTGAGACCAGCAAAATGCAATACCGCATCAATTGAGTAACGCTGGAAAATATCATCCAGCATTTGTCGGTCCCGTATATCGCCCTCAATCAATACCGGCGCCTTTCCACAGATAGATCTCACCGCACTCATTGAGGCACGTGAGCTATTGCTGAAATTATCCAGCACCACGACATCAACACCAGCGTCAAGTAGCGCCACTGTCGCGTGCGAGCCGATATAGCCGGCTCCACCTGTAACCAGTACGTTCATTGAACAATCCATCGCTAACGAGTGAAGCACCAAATAACAAAGAATGTAGGCGCGTTATTGTTGATTAATTACTTCTTGAAAATGCCAACGACTTCGCCTGCATCGGTCACCAAAAGCGAAGTGATGCATCGCTTATCCATCAGTAACAATGCTTCTTCAACCTGTGTGCCGATGGATACGGTACTGGCATTGGGGGTCATGAAATCAGCAGCACACTTGGCAAATACGCCATCGCTGTAGCGGTTGATCGCACGCCGTATATCACCGTCCGTCACAACTCCCCATCCGTCACCTCGAGGAACAATGGCCAAACCCAGGCTGTCGCGGCTCATCGCGCCAATCACATCAAGCACACTGGCGTGCTCATCAATCCAGGGCAGGTTGTCTTTGATCATTTCGTCTTCTACACGACGCAGCAAACGCCTGCCCAGCGAACCGCCCGGGTGAAAACGCGCAAAATTTTCGGGCTGGAATCCTCTAGCCCGCATCAGTGTCACCGCCAAGGCATCGCCCATGGCTAGACTCGCCGTGGTTGAAGATGTGGGCGCCAACTGCAAGGGACAGGCTTCTTCCACGACACCGACGTCAAGATGGCTGTGTGCGGCTTTACCGAGTGTCGAATTGGGGTTGCCCGTCAACGCAATCAGATAGTTTCCGTTACATTTGAGAAACGGAATGAGCTTGATCACCTCATCAGTCTCACCGGAATTGGAAATAGCGACGAACACGTCATCTGCAGTGACCATGCCCAGATCACCGTGATAGGCCTCGCCAGGATGCATGAAAAAGCTAGGGGTTCCGGTACTCGCGAGAGTGGCGGCAATTTTTTTACCTATAATCCCCGACTTGCCCATCCCGCAGATAACAACGCGCCCCTTGGAGATCAGCACCTGTTGAACAGCTTGACTGAAAGCACCGTCCAATTTGCCGCTCATATGCCGGATAGCCTGCGCTTCTACATCGAACACCTGCCTGGCGATATCCAGATAGTTCATCTCGTTCATTCCCAACCTCCTGTAATGATCTGGCGCACTCTTTCAGCATCCTCAGGTGTATCAACACCGTGAGGAACGGCGGCTGGCCACTTCAACATACGAATGGAGAAGCCTAGCCAGATAGCCCTGAGTTGCTCCAGTTTCTCCTGTTCTTCCAAGTCGCAAACCTCAGCTTCAGTCAACGACTTGAGTACGGAACAGCGATACGCATAGATGCCGATGTGCCGGTGATAGGACCCTAGAGGCCATTCGTCTTTCGGCAATTCACGACAAAACGGGATGGCCGAACGGGAAAAGAAAATCGCTCGGTCGAACTGATCAAGCACCACTTTGACGATGTTGGGATTGATAATTTCCTCGTGCGCGGTCACTGGCGCGACGATGCTCGCCATCTGCAAATTGTCCGTCGTGAGGCACAAAGCCGAAAAAGCGTGCAACAGGTCCAAGGGAACCAACGGTTCATCACCCTGCACATTGATAATGATGTCCTCATCAGACCAACCCTGAAGTCGTGCCACTTCGGCAATTCGATCGGTACCACTGGGGTGATCAACCGCAGTCAATACGTAAGGAATTGAGTGTTCATTCAGGACTTGTACAATTCGTTGATGATCCGTAGCGACCACTACGTCCGTATCGGGGAGAGCAGATTGCACACGATTGAATACATGGACGATCATCGGCAGCCCCGCCAAGTCAAGCAGCGGTTTGGCAGGGAGACGACTTGAACCGTACCGAGCAGGAATGACCACCCTTAGCCGGTTGGCTTCATTGCTGGACATGAAGTGCCCCCTCTGCTGCCAGCAACGGGTGATGTGCCTGCTCCAGGCCAATGCCACCCAACAACAGGACATGCTCAACTACTTCCCGAGCAACTCCCCTTCCACCGAACGCCCGCGTGACATAAGTTGCACTTTGTGACGCTAACGGGTGGGCATCATTGGGCGCGTAACTGCTGCCGACAAGACGCATGACCGGAAGATCAATCACGTCGTCGCCAACAAATACAACCTGTTCATCTTCAAGGTCCAGTTCACGCTTAAGTTCGTTGTAAGCCTTCAATTTGTCACAGCAACCCGTGACGACACGATCGATACGTAACTCTTGTCCACGGTAATCGAGCGCTTTGCTGGACTTTCCAGAGATGATTGCACTGAACATGCCATGGGCACGCAATAGGGCAAACGCTACGCCGTCTCTTGCGCTGAACGTTTTATAAACCTCTCCGTCGGCACCCATGTGCAGCGAGCCATCGGTGAGCACACCGTCCACGTCGAACATGACGAGGCGCACGGGGCCTCGATAGGCTTGGGACATTAACGAACCTCCAGTGTCGGCAGGTTCTTGACCACATCGTCGATGATTTTGATCTGAGTCAGGAATGGCTCAAGAAGGTCCAGCGGTAACGCACTTGGGCCATCGCAACGTGCGTTATCAGGATCGGGATGAGCCTCCAAAAAGAGCCCAGCCAAACCGACAGCCATGCCGGCGCGAGCGAGCTCAAGCACCTGTCGGCGCCGGCCGCCAGAAGCCTTGCCCAATGGATCCCGGCATTGCAAGCTGTGCGTCACATCGAAGATAACAGGGCTCCCGCCACTGACATCCTTCATTTGGCTGAAACCGAGCATATCGACCACCAGATTGTCATAGCCAAATGAACTGCCGCGCTCACACAAGATCACTTGATTGTTGCCGGCTTCCTGGCATTTGTTGACGATATTGCCAACTTGGGAGGGACTCATGAACTGTGGCTTCTTTATATTTACCGCTCTCCCACTGCGCGCAATAGCAACCACCAAATCTGTTTGCCTAGCGAGAAAAGCTGGGATTTGCAAAATATCAACGACTTCGGCGACGGCGGAAACCTGATCAATTTCGTGTACATCAGTAATCAGCTGTACGCCAAATGTCTTCTTCACCGCTTCAAGAATACGCAATCCCTCTTCCAGGCCGACGCCCCGGTAAGAGTGCATCGAAGAGCGATTGGCCTTGTCAAAAGAGGCTTTGAATACAAACGGGATTTCGAGTGCCTGGGTCACCTCGACATAACGCTCGCACGCCGTCAAAGTCGAGTCCAGGTCTTCTAGGACATTGATCCCGCCGAACAGGGTAAACGGCAAGTCATTACCTATATAACCAAGTACTTTCTGCTGCACTTGCACACTCCTTGTTACAGTTAAACGATGGGCACGGACAGGCCCTTTTTGGGAAAAATTTATCAGGCAGCGGTATTGTGCTTTCTGAAAGATGAGTACAGTTGAGAAAGTACCGACTGCAACCTGTGTGTCGAGTGATACTTCTGCACCTTCACTGTATTTTCGTTTGCACGTTTATGTACCGGATGCGCTCGGTCGGAGAACGCAAGAATCTCATCCCTGGCCTCTTCAACAGAAGCAATTGTGTGGAGGCCTTCCGAGAAAAATGGGCCAATTTCACGAAGCAATATCGGCAAATCCAGCTTACTCGCCTCCAATACCGAAATCGGAAATCCATCCCACGCCGCCGAATGAAAATAGAGATCAAGGCCTTTCATGTGCGAGATAACTTCCGGGCGAGTCAGCCACCCCGTAACCTCTACATCTAAAGCTTCTAAACTCGCAACCGCCAAGGGATCCCCCCCACCAATCCACTTGAATTTAACAGTGTTGCCACACAGCGCCGCCAATTCTTGAAAATAGGCGAAGCCTTTTTGCGCGGTGATACGGCCCACCATGCCAACAACCAGTCGAGTATCTTCGCTACGATTAACCGCCACTTCCGGCAGATCGTCGCAGACATTGATTAACTCTACGGTTTTCGATTGTTTAATAAGTTTCCCTGCGATGCGTTGCTCATCGCGCCCGCACCCGGCGATTACTGCGGTACGCCGCGCCAACAGGCTTTCAAGAAAGTAATATAACTTCAACGCGATAGGATGATCATCACGCAAGAATGCGAAACCATGCGGGGTATAAATGACCTTTCGCGCATCGATAAACGGCATCATCCGGCATAATGCACCGGCGTAGGTGCTGTGCAGATGGATAGCGTCTGGCTTGATTTCGTCAATATAACGCTTCAACTGCAACGGGATGAAAAATGTGCGCGGCACCAATTTAATCTGTTTGAAATATCCTTGGTTCTCCTCGCCCGTCGCATCCCCGGGACGCGTACAGGCGAAAAGAAAGTGCTCGAACTGCTGAGAGTGTTTGACATAAGAGTTAATCGCCGATGTAACGCCGCCGCCAAACGACTCTGTTATATGCAAAACCTTAATCATGACCCGTACCCATGCTTTAATAAAAATATATTTTCATTGGCAACAAGGACCCGTGAACTGAATCTCTACCAACACGATAGAGCTCAATCCTTAGCTGATCCTGCCTATTGCGAAACGTAATTAGCGCATCGCAAAATACTTCAGGCGGCAACCTTATGATTTGAGTAACTCGGCAGAAATCGAGCACTCAGCAAGTGCCCAAGTTTTACTTCAAACAGACGCCAGGTAAAGAAAGCCACGACCAGGCAAGTTAACAGCGCGACGCCCGCCACTCCCAGCGCCAACACATTAAATTCGTTAAAACTGACCACCAGACGATCAAACCCCAACACAATAAAAATATGAGTCAAATAGAGGGAATAACTAATGTCACCCAATTTCTTCACCCCGTGCCAGATAGGAACATCTCGCAGCGCTAGGACAGTGAGTACAAAGACTAACAACGAAGGCACACCCCATATCAAATAACGGTAGTACTGACGCCCCTCAATGCTAGAATAAAACAGCCACCCCCCCAGCATAACGATTGCAATGCCTGCCAAGCTTCGCTCGACACCTGACCAGGAAACGTGTTCCAAGCGGCTGTAAATATGATAGGCCAGCATACCAAAGCAGAATTCAAACAACATAGGACTTGTGTAAAATTTCAATAGCGTCTCAGTGGGCTGATAAACAACCCCCATCACTACCAACCACGTGATAAGCAGCGTGCAAATCAACATTCTTTTTTCGTGAGAAATCCTGAAGCTGATATAGAACAGCACATAAAAGAACATTTCATAATTTAAAGTCCATCCAGGACCCAGTAGTGGCTCAACATAGCCGTTACGGTCAAACGGGATGAACAACAACGACTTGACCAGAAACTCATAACTCGCCTCAGCACTATTAAATAACTGTGGCTTTACCGAAACAATACAAAATAAAACCAGAGTCAACAGCCAGTACAGAGGAACTACACGAATCACCCGCTTCGCTAAAAATGACCGTGCATCCTTACGAGTGACGTGCATCATAATAAAGCCGCTGATGCAAAAAAAGATATCTACACCAAACGCGCCTCTGCCAAAAAAGTGAATATGTGATGCCACTACAAGAATGGCAGCTATACCACGCAATGCTTGTATCTGATCTAATCTCGCAGCAGTTCCGGCAACTTCAGTACGGACTTGATTATTCAATGCCATGATTCAACCCGCTCGCAGGGAAATAGGACGTAACACCAACGGGGTCCGATAAACCTGACGCGCTTGACGGTCGTACTTCAAGGCCAGAGGTACCAGGATAAAAAATGTGGAAATATGTCTAAGAAATGCACCCAAGTCAGGATCCAGCATGGTGTACAAAAACATTGCAACCAGCAGCACGCCTCCATAACGATTACGCGACTTCAATGCCACCAGCAAAACACCCCAGATATAGCATTGAAAGAAAAGACTTTTAATTGAAGGCGAAACAAATACAGGAAAAAATATCTGAGGCACTACCTCTACAATAACACTCGCAATATCCGGCAAGCTTGCCACATAGGTAGACTGTTTTATTTCTGAGTTAGCGTCATAACCTTTCTCTGCCAAGCGTCGATTAAACAGCGTGTACAGGATATCGCGTCCGGTTGACGTCATCATTGCCAAACCTAATATCGTCAATACCCGTAAATATAGCTGTCGAACCTTGTTAACGCCCATCACAAAAGGAATCCAAGCAAGATAAGGCCTCATGCTCACCGCATAAAAAAAGAACACAGCTTGCTTTTTAAAAGTAACAGGAAACGATTTCACATATACAAAATACAGACATAAGACAAGGAAGATTTCCTTGTTGAACGTAGACAAGAACAACAATGGTGCCGGTAAAAAAAAGAAGCCTAAAATACAAAAACTTCTGGCCCCCCGCGCATTTGAAAAATACTGATAAACCAACGGAATCATCAACACCATGGTCAGTATGTTTATCTCACCCACATCAAAATATGAGAAAATATATTTCTGACTATAATAGGGAATCAGTAATGTCAACTGACCCAATGTATTCATGACTACGCCGGTGTCGGTCACCTCTCCAGAAAAAATATCGAGGATTTTCGCTTTTTCACCAAACAATGCACTGCGGATCTGAGGAATACTCAACACCAGCAACGCAAGAACTCCAAGGCCACCATACTTGTTGAATTTTGAAATAAACTTGATGCTAGGCATTTTCATGATTGAGAATTTTCATGCTCAGCCCTGGCCAAAATCTGAGCAGCCAGATAGGGAGTCATCCCACCGCCAGAGTGATAGTCGACTTTGATCAGGTAGTTATTTAAGTACGATGCCAGTTGCGCATGAGTCAATTTCGCATATAGAGATTCCCCTAAAAAATGCACTGATTTCTCATTTAGAATCGCTTCTAGCCCAACTGTTGAATTGATCGTAACTACTTCCTCAGCGAGACGAATCAACTCGTAAACCGGACGATTGCTGATCTGGATATCACTGCCCTCTGCCCGGCGGCGTTCAATGTACGCGCGCACCTCTTCACCCCTCGATTCCGCCGGGTGCTCCCTGGTCACTAAGGGAATAGACTTCGCCTGAGCATAGGCAATGGCTTCATCCAATGCCTTGAATATGGAATGGCCGTGATAATTTACTAGCACTTGTTGATCGGTGGAAACTTGTAACGGAAAAAACACAAACTTGTCGGGGAATGAACCTACTTGCTCTATTGGACAAACAGCTTCGATTTTTTTTGATTTTCGTACAGCCCTGAACTTAACCCGCCGATCACCGTACACATTCATTATGTACTGGGCCAGGGTATCACCCAAGAACGCCAACTCTTTGACGAAGGTAGTGATCTTTCCAGATTTACTTTGAGGAATTTTTACCTGCTCTGCTTTAAGCCTCCTGAAATGCGCAAACGTCGACTTAACAATTTCTGGCGATTCGACGAAGCCTTCGACCTTCTCTAACAACAGAGGGTCTTCATAAACAGCAGAAAGGCAGTCTGTGCCCTTTCTGTCAAAAAACGTGTAACCGGGAAAGTTTGAGTAGTTTATATACAAACTCTTAGCCGAATATTTTTCATTTAGATCGGCAACCGCGAGATGATGCACCAAGCGACCACTGGGGATGACAAAGAGCAACGACTCAGAAGATCGTTTAACATACCGCTCGACTGTTTCGTAGGTCGCCGAGTAGGCTTTCTGCGCGGCTTCGAGACTCAAGCGCTTGGAAATAACATTGAAGCAACTTTCCAACCCCAATCGAGAGATCTGATGAGTAAAGCGTGGCAACAATTGCTCCCCTGGCATACCGGCCGCCAAAGTCCGGGTGATAAAATTAATATGAAAGATATCAATAGCCACATTAGCATGTGCTGCAAATACCTTCAAAAACCTGAGATCTTCAGGCGTCGAAACAAACCACAGAATTCTACTTACCTTACCCATCCTGAAGCCTCCCTATATAGCTGCTTAGAAACAAACCGTTGTGACACAATGCTTAAGTCATGTCACGATTGCATTGTGTTTCCCAAAGGGAGAGACGGATATTTTAAGCTTTGATGCGGTCAGTAAAGCTGCACCAATATTTTGCAGCCCCATACTGATGGCTGTTGCCCATGCAGCACCGACAACGCCGTACAACGGGGTCAACACACAGACCAAAGAAATACAAGCCACCCCAGACAACACATACATATTTCGCATTGCTGTTTCATGTCCTGTCATAGTGAGCAAGTACCCGACGGGGCCGGTCGCCACATTAATCAACTGTCCCAATGCCAAGATCACCAGAATCTGCTTACCCGACGAAAACTGGCTACCGAACACGGACATCAACTCACCTGCAAATACAACGACGCCAATTACGATAGGCGTGGCCATAATATAAAGCGTTCTCATGGTCTGAGTGACCAAATGTTGCAGTTCCGCTTGCTGCTGATTGGCATGCAGTTGAGCGATTTTGGGAGCCACAATGAAATTCATGGCAATCAGCAGAAAATTGATCAGCGCGGCAATTCTCAAGGCCACAGCGTAACTGGCAACCTGGTCCGCGGGGATCCAGAGCGCTGATAGAAATTGCCCTCCCCAATTAACAGTGACTGACATGATTGCAATCCCCCACATCGGCATCGCCATTTGCCACAACTGTCGGCTTTCAAAATTCGCGTACTCCGCTCGAGGCGCCTGCCTAAACCACCAAAGCACAGCAACGCTCAGGTTCAAAAGACAACTTCCTGTATAAACCCAACCCGCTTCTACTGGAGACGTAACACCCATCGATAGAAACAAAATACAGAAAAACAGCTGAGCGCCAATAGACAGAACAAATACTGACTTCAGGGGGTGATGTATGGCCTGCAGTTGATAAGAAAGTACCGTTGCCAAGCCAAGAAACAGCACGCTTGGCGACATCGCTTGAAACACCGATTTTGCGCCCACTTGCCCTGGAAAAAACCACTGTGCCATGGGATCCGCAGCACCATAGAACAACAAAGAGGTGATGCCACTCAGCAAAAATACCCAGCGAAGAATTTTTCTAGAAATGCAGTTAATACTCGCCCAGTCATCAACGCCTCTTTTCTGCGCAATGTATTTTAGTGAAACATCATGAAACCCCATAATTGCAAACTGCACACCAATCATTAGCGCGGAATACATCCATAAAAATACACCTGCCTCTCCAGGAACCAGTTGCCTGACGACAAGAAAATTAAGCCCAAAGATCGAAAGCGCCCCGAGTGATCGAACACATAGGACGATAAAAAACTTTATCAGCATTGATTCTCTGGCGGATGCACCACGAGTAAATTTTTTCATGCGCGCTACCAGGCTATGATCATTCCGCACAACTGTCATACGGGTTCAGATTTGTATTCGTAGTGAAGTAGCCATATCCCTCTTATCTACTACACTGCATTCTAAAGACCTAGAGTAAGGGCCCGACAACACCGTGAACATTAGTAACACAAACACTAAAGACAGCACTACAACCCGCAGCCGACAAAATATAATTAATGCTAGCCATTCTGACGCTTTCTAACATTCGCACCCAATCCTTGCCTTTTACAATTGCCACTCTAAACCCTAATAAAGCTTAGGCGAGTCATCAGACCTTCACTACACCCTCAATAATCACAGCTGGCAGTGAGGACGTTAGAAACCGGTAGCGTTAAAAAACGTCGAAAACATCAGGCGCCCTGCGCAGTACTCTACCTGTGATAGTGCAACGCTGAATGCAGGCAATGAGATGGCTGGAGTGTCAAGTACGTCGCGCTCGACGCCATCACGATGCTTAAAGCATACCGAATGCACGAAGTTCGTAACCATGCACTTACGCGCCCAAGTGTGCCGCCAATACAGACGATCTATCAAAAGGAATTTCCTATGACCAAATTATTTGCTTCCGCACTAATGCTTGCTTTCAGCATCTCTGCCTTGGCCGCTGATCCTCCCGCAGCGTCTTCTGCTCCAGGCACACCTGCAAAACCCGCAGCAAACGCACCTTTGAGTCTGAACACCCCTCTCGTGGGCAGCCTGACCACAGGGACTGCTCTCGGCATCGGCGCAGCGGTTATAGCCGGAGCCGCTGCGCTGTCATCCAGTGGTGGCGGAAGCAACAATGACGGCGGCACTACCGGCACCACTGGCACCACCGGTACACGCTAAGCGCACCGCGAGGTCGATAGCCTTCTACCACCCGGAGCAATCCGGGTGGTTCCGTTCTGATGTGTTCCCTCCACAAGTGTCCTCAATCATGATTCGTAGTTTGTCGCTCGCTGTGCTTGCAGGTATTACCCTGCAAGGCTGTATGTTCTCACCCGGTCAACACCTGGATACCAGCCAGGCCGGCCGTGATGGCTCACCGGAAAGCAGTCGGATCGAGTTGATTCCGATAACGCCCAAACTGATTGCCCAGAACGCGGCGACAAAAGTGCAAGCCTCGGTGCCCGCCGAGTTGTTGGCGTTCAAGCCGGGGGCTTACCGGATTGGCGCCAATGATGTGTTGTACATCACCGTGTGGGACCACCCTGAGTTGACTGCACCATCGGGTGCGCAACAGCAAATTGATGCGAACGGTCGCCTGGTACGCCCGGACGGCACCATGTTTTACCCCTATATCGGCAACATTCATGCCGAAGGCAAAACCATCGAGGAGCTACGCGGTTTTATTGCCGAGCGCCTGACTCAATTCGTCGACAGCCCCCAGGTTGACTTGAGTGTGTTGCGGTTTGCCAGTCAAAAAGTCGTTATTTCCGGTGCTATTTTAAAAGCCGGCCAACAACCCATTACCACTTCGCCGCTCAGTGTCGTCGAAGCCATGGGCACTGCTACTGTCGATCCATTGAATGCTGACCTTGCCGGCCTGACACTGACCCGGGACGGACGTGAGTATCCGCTCGACCTGGACTCGCTTAACAGCAAAGGCTCGGTACTGCATAACGTCTATTTGAAAGACGGCGATCAGTTGTACCTGCCCTACAACGACCGGAAAAAGATCTACGTCATGGGCGAGGTCAACCAGCCTCGGGCGCTCACGTACAAAATCAATCGGATGAATCTGGCGGATGCGGTCGGAACGGTCGGTGGACTGAACCAGACCACCTCCAATGGCAATGCGCTGTATGTCATCCGAGGTGCCGAAAACCTTGAAACCGAGCCGGCAAAAGTCTTTCAGCTGGACGCCGAATCGCCTACCGCGTTTGCTCTCGCCAGCCGCTTCGATCTGCAACCCCAGGACATTGTCTACGTCGGCCCTGCAGGCGTGACCCGCTGGAACCGCTTGATCAGCCAGTTGCTGCCCTCGGCTCTTATCTTGGGTACCGGAGCAGCGGCTCAAAACAATCTCAGTGAAGCCAGCAGTCGATAAGGTTTGAGCCGCTTTGAAAACTTTGCGTAACAGCTCATACCTGGCGGTGGGATTACTGCTGTGTGGCTGTAATCCCTTGATGCAGGCGTCCCTGGATACCTTTAAAGCCTCCACACTGGGCGTCCAGCCGCTGGAAGTGACTGCGGCGCAAGTGGAGGCCGTGCCCTATGCGCAGATCAAGGTCACTACGGACGCCAGCGAAGGTGTGTTGGCCAAGCTTCGTCAGCAGGACGACCTGGAGTTCTGGGTCGCCTCCGGCAAGCAAGTGTTGTTGATGCGCGATGGTCTGGTTGTGCGCACTGTCGGCCTGGGCATCAATCTCGATGGCACGCGCTTCGACGGTGAGTCGCCGTTCAAGCTTGGCTTGCAGCGATTGCCCGATGGTTACAACAGTACCCGCTGGATAGATACCTATCAGGGTCCGCGGGTCGGACTGGCGGTTAACAGTCGTTTCAGTCGAGAGGCCATCGAAACCGTCACCATCCTGGACAAGGACTATGCGTTGCAGCGCATAGACGAACGCATCGACATACCCGAGTTGGGATTCAAGGCCACCAACCGTTTTTGGGTCAGGCCTGACGATGGTTTGATCCTGCAAAGCGAACAACATCTCACGCCGGAACTTTTCTTGAAGATTGTGCAATTGCGCCCTGACCGGGAGACGGCTCGGTGAGATATTCGAAAACGCTGTCGGCTTGCCTGTTGCTGGCAAGTTCTGCGATGACTCAGGCCGCCGTCACGGTCACGGGTGACGTACTAAACGCCGGATCTTTCGCGTTCGTGCCAGGCACACGCTTGCTCGACGCCGTCAGCCAGGGACGCCCGAACGCCGAAAGTTACTGGCTGGCCGCCGCCTGGCTGCACCAGCCATTGATGGAGCAGCAAACCCGCCTTAAAGCCGGCGTACTGTTCGATCTGAAATTGCTTCAACGGGGCGCCTTGCTGGAAGAGAACAGCAGCCTTGCAACTCTGGCTGCGCGCCTGCTTGAAGAGGTCAGCCGACTACCCGTTACCGGCCGAAAAGTCGCGGTGCTCGACCCCGTGGCATTGGAGGTCGCGTTCGCCCTCAATTATTCGCTCAATGACGGCGACCGGCTGATCTACCCCCGACGCCCGACTACGGTCACCGTCCTGGGTGCAGTGGAAAAGTCCTGCACGCTGCCTTATCGCGCCTCGCAACAAGCCCATGAATATCTCAAAAGTTGTCTGCCGGTGACCGGCGCAGATGCCGATTACTTGTGGTTGATTCAGCCCGATGGCCAGGTCAAGCGAGTCGGCAACGCCGCCTGGAACCGCGAAGACGGGGTGTTTGCCGCCGCAGGCAGCACAATTCTGGTGCCCGTGCGCAACGATGATCCGGATTTGCCCACCCCCGACTTGAACGAGCAGCTTGCCCAGTTTCTCGCCACCCAACCGCTGCCCGAGGTGGCCCCTTGAAGTTACGTTTCGCCGCCGTAGTGTTGTTGCCCTACAGCCTGGCTCATGCTGAGCCGCGTTTTACCCAGAATGATTTCGGTGGCGTGGGTTTGTTGCAAACCCCCACCGCACGGATGGCACCCGCCGGCGAATTCAGCCTGAACGCCAACCGGACCGACCCTTATTCTCGCTATAGCATTTCAATACAGCCCCTTGATTGGCTGGAAGGCAGTTTTCGTTATACCGCTATCAGCAACCGTAAATACGGGCCCGAGTCATTAAGCGGCGACCAGAGCTATAAAGACAAGGCGGTCGATGTCAAAGCCCGCCTCTGGCAAGAAAGCCACTGGTTGCCCGAGGTCGCACTCGGCTTTCGGGATGTCGGGGGCACCGGCCTGTTTTCCAGCGAATACTTTGTGGCAAACAAACGTTACTACGATCTGGATTTCAGCCTGGGCATTGCTTGGGGCTACATCGGTAACCGCGGGGATTTCGAGAACCCGCTGGGGTACCTCGATGAGCGCTTTGATACACGCCCGGTAAACTCGACCGCGGGTGACGTCAATACCAACTCATATTTTCGAGGCTCGCCCGCGTTGTTTGGCGGCGTAGCCTATCAGACGCCCTGGTCGCCCTTGAGCTTGAAACTCGAGTTCGACGGTAACGACTACAAGCACGAGCCGCTGGACAATAGCCTGAAGCAGGACTCGCCCATAAACATCGGGGCGGTCTTCAAGCTAACTGACTCAGTCGATTTGACCGCCGGTTGGGAGCGCGGCAACACCGCGTTGTTCGGCATCACCTTTCATACCAATTTCGCCAGCCGCAAGGCGCCGACCAAGCGCTACGACCCCGCTGTCGAAGCGCTGCCGGCACACGCACCCACCACGCCGCTCGATCAGGTCGACTGGGCTGGGGTTTCCAAACGACTGGAAAACAACGCAGGTTATAAGGTCGAACGTATTGCTCAGCGCGATTCCGAGCTGATTGTGTATGGCGAGCAGTCGCGCTATTTCTACTCCGCCAAAGGCGTGGGCCGGGCCAGCCGGATTCTGGACAACAGCGCGAATGACGACATCGACTGGTTCACGATGGTGAACAAGCGTTACGACATGCCGGTGGAAGAAACCAGTGTGCCGCGCGAAACCTTCCGAGCCGTGGTGAACAACCAACAAGACCTTACAGACCTGCACCGCACCACCGAATTGAATCGGGCCACGCCGCACATTGAAAACACGCTGTACACCCAGGCCCTCGAGCGTTTCACCTATGGTATTGGCTTGGGTTACAAGCAAAACATTGGTGGTCCTGACGGTTTGTTGTACCAGTTGACTGCTGATGTGGACGCAGAATACCGCTTTACCCGCAGCACGTGGACGAGCGGGGTCATCAGCACCAATCTGCTGAACAACTTTGATAAGTTCAAGTACGACGCGCCGAGCAACCTGCCCCGAGTGCGGACCGATTTGCGCAAGTACGTCATCACCTCTGATGTAACAATGCCGACATTTCAGCTCAACCATGCCAAGCAACTGGATCAAGACTTGTTTGGCATGGTGTACGGCGGTTACCTGGAGTCAATGTTTGCCGGGGTCGGCGGTGAATTGCTGTACCGCCCCATGGGCGAGCGCTGGGCCGTGGGTGCAGACTTGAACTATGTACGCCAGCGTGACTTTGACCAGGGTTTTGGTCTGCGCGATTACAAGACCGTGACCGGTCACATCACCACCTATACCGAACTGCCGTTCGATTTGCAGGCGGCGGTCAGTGTCGGACGCTACCTGGCGCGCGATTGGGGTGCCACGTTCGATCTGTCGCATGAGTTCAGTAACGGCGTGAAGTTCGGTGGTTGGGTCACCCGCACCACGGCTTCGACAGAGGAGTTCGGCGAGGGTAGCTTCGACAAAGGTATCTATATCTCGGTCCCTTTCGACGAGTTGATGAGCGTTTCCACAATGCGTCGTGCCAACCTGGTCTGGGCTCCGCTGACCCGGGATGGTGGTGCGCGTCTTAACCGCCAATATTCGCTGTACACCATGACTAATAGCCGCGACAAAGATGCGTTCTATAAGAACTTTGAGAAAATCACTGAATGATTCCGTTGTTATTTAACGGAGTACGACTACCAGCAAGACAACTCTAACAACAGTTCAAGTTCGCTTTTTTGTTATTAACATTTCTATCATATATATAACAGGACGCCTATATGATCCGTAAATGCCTATTCCCCGCAGCTGGCTATGGCACTCGCTTTCTGCCTGCTACAAAGGCCATGCCCAAAGAAATGCTGCCCGTTGTGAATAAGCCTCTGATCCAGTACGGCGTAGAGGAAGCCCGGGACGCTGGCCTTCAGCACATGGCGATCGTTACCGGTCGTGGCAAGCGGGCTTTGGAAGATCACTTCGATATCAGCTATGAGCTGGAACATCAGATTCGCGGCAGCGAGAAGGAGAAGTTCCTCTCGGGCACTCGTGAGCTGATGGAGACTTGCACCTTCTCTTACACCCGTCAGGTGGAGATGAAGGGGCTTGGGCACGCCATTCTTTCTGGCCGGCCGTTGATTGGTGACGAGCCGTTTGCGGTGGTGTTGGCTGACGACCTGTGTTTGAACCTGGGGGGCGACGGCGTGCTGTCGCAGATGATCGCGCTCTATAAGCAGTTCCGCTGCTCGATCGTGGCTATTCAGGAAGTACCCAACGACCAGACGCACAAGTACGGCGTCATCGCGGGCGAGCAGATTCGTGAAGGCATTTATCGGGTCAACAGTATGGTTGAAAAGCCTAAACCGGAAGATGCTCCGTCCAATCTGGCCATTATTGGTCGCTACATTCTGACGGCCGATATCTTTGATTTGATTGCCGATACCGAGCCTGGCAAGGGCGGTGAAATCCAGATCACAGATGCATTGATGAAGCAGGCACAAAGTGGATGTGTATTGGCTTACAAGTTCGAAGGTCACCGCTTTGACTGCGGCGGCGCCGAAGGTTATATCGACGCGACCAATTTCTGTTATGAGAATTTGTATAAGAAAGGCCTGTAAACGGTAATTTTTAGCTCTTGGGTGCCGCGTATTTTGAGCGGCCATAAACCTTTTGCAAGGTAGACCACTATGAACGCTTCCAGATCACCGATCGACTCTGCCTATACATCGCTGGACTCTTTTGCACCTGGCAATATGGTTTTGGGGCAGAAGCTCACCGAGGGCAACAGTGGATTGATGGCCTGGTTGCGGACATACGAAAGAGCACCCTCCTCTAACGCCACTCAACCCAGGTTGCTGGTGGAACGCATTGGGCTCTTCCCCTCCTCCGGGGAAATTGGATGTGCAGTCCGTAATCCGACTGCTGTACTGGCGCATCTTCGGTCGTTGTATGCCAGTAAAGCGCTGGACGCAGACGAGAGCGACGGCCTAAGCATGACGTTCGCTGAATGGCGTTTCAAAATCCGCCTTTCGGAGACTGAATCGGAAATCCTGCTAACCGTTGAGAGTCGTGGCGATGTAGCCCTGATGCAGTTGAAAACTGCAGAACTGTTGGCTCGGATTGACGAGAAAAACAGTAGTGAGTTCTAGCTTCGTTTTCTGGCCAAAACCCGCCATCAAACCGGGACTATAACTGTGACGACGCACCAGAAGTGCGCCAGTGAGGCTGCATAAACGCCTTTTCCGCCCCCGACAGAGTCACTGCTAGCGAGTTCAAGACCCCCTCAGCGGTGTACTTCGGAATCCCCGTACTCAACGTGATAACTGCAAGCCCCAGCGCCAGGGCCGGCAGCGGAATTTTGCGGATTTGCTTTTTCTCTAGCCTGAAAAGAAACACACATGCAGCCGCAGTCCCCACAATCGCCCCGGCAATGGCTTCCGGCAGAGGATGAATCGTCTGCCCGACATACTGGACGCTGAACCACCAGGTCGACAGCAGCCCCGCACCCAGTGCCAGCCATCGAAGGCGATGATCCAGTTGGCGCAATAGCAAACTCAGGACAACGGTCGATACCAGGCAGGCATTCATCGCGTGGCCGCTGATGACCGCGATATCCAGGCTTTCCAGGCCGATTCCCCAGCCCTTGAAAAGCACTTTACTAATACCCACGACGAAATAGGCTACGGACAGTACGCCTAGCCATAAGAGGGCGAGTTTTCTTGATGCCATGCACCATAACCAACCAGCGACGACTATGGCCGCTGGAAGCATGACGGTGATGCCCGCGTACTCAGCGATGTACAGTTTTGACTCCAATCTACTTCCTCAAAAGAGTCCTGCCATTGCGATGAAGGGCCAGGAGTCCTTCCTGCGGTTTTCTTGTACCCCGGTGTTCAACGCATGCTCAGTAAAAACACTTCAGACGACTCTCTACGACAGCGACTGTGTAACTCGCAACGTGCATCGCCAACCCGTCCTCCACCAATGCATCCAGCAAGGCTACTTGTGCCGCGAAGCGCTGGTCCTGGTTGAGCTTTCGAGCGGCGTGCATCTGATCGATCAATACATGCGTGACTTGATAAGGGGTGTTGACTCTCAGGCGTCCCAGCCACATGGGGATTTTTTTTGCTGTTTTGGTTTTTCTGATATCCAGCACGCCCGTTGCCACATCCGAAGAGGCGTTGTTCGAAACCGCCATGACTTCTTCAAACACGCCGGTCAACTTTTTTAGTGCGTAGCCAAGCATCAAATCATCAAACGCATCCAAAAACATATACCTCTTCACTTTGTGAAGTTATTCCCATCAAGCACATTTTCGCGGTTATTACATTACTCCTTATTCTTTATATGTATTGGACGTATTCTAACGATCACACCTTCGTTAGATAACATCTGTTAATGCACAGACTCGCAAAGCGCTGATTGACTTTTTATAACAATTATCAAGCCCTATAGACTTCAACAATATCGGTATTAAGCTAAGGTGCCGCGAGTATTAACAGAGAAGTCAGGCATTGAATGATTTGGTTGCAAGGCGCTAACCGTCTATTGCATTGAACCTGTGAGCTCGTTTGGCATCCTATTTATCGATACCGCGCCCCACCTTTCAAACACCCGTTTTCGGGTTGTTGCCACAGGGGGCATTGATACACGCACACGCCCTTGAGTGGCTGTCAGCGCTCGGGTAATGTCAACAGATCCATAGGACAGAGCACGCCCATGACTTCCAAGCTGGAACAACTCAAACAAATGACGACCGTGGTTGCCGACACCGGCGACTTCGAAGCTATCGCTCGCGTTAAACCCGTGGACGCTACCACCAACCCTTCCCTGCTGCTCAAGGCCGCGGCCATTCCGGCTTATGCCGAGTTGCTGAACGCCAGCGTCAACGACTGCAAGGGCGATGTGGGCCTGGCCAGCGACCGTTTTGGCGTGGCCGTGGGGCAAGAAATCCTGAAAGTGATCCCGGGCCGTATTTCCACCGAAGTAGATGCACGCCTGTCGTTCGACACTGACGCCATGTTGAAGCGTGCGCATCGTCTGATCGAGCTGTACGACAAGGCCGGTATCGGCCGCGACCGCGTGCTGATCAAGATCGCGTCCACCTGGGAAGGCATCCGTGCTGCCGAGATCCTGGAAAAGGAAGGCATCCAGACCAACCTGACCCTGCTGTTCTCCTTCGCTCAGGCGGCCGCGTGTGCCGACGCCGGGGTGTTCCTGATTTCGCCGTTCGTGGGCCGTATCTACGACTGGTACAAGAAAGCCAACGGCAACGACTACACCGGCGCGGATGATCCGGGCGTGCAGTCGGTGACGCGCATCTACAACTACTACAAGGCCAATGACTACAAGACCGTGGTCATGGGGGCGAGCTTCCGCAATCTGGGCCAGATCGAGCAACTGGCCGGCTGTGACCGCCTGACCATCAGCCCGGATCTGATCGATAAGCTGGCCGCGGATACTGGCAAGCTGGAGCGCAAACTGGTGCCGGGCCATGCCGGTGAAGCGCGCCTGAGCCTCAACGAGTCGCAATTCCGTTGGCAGTCCAACGAAGATGCAATGGCGACCGAGAAGCTGGCTGAAGGCATTCGTCAGTTCGCACGGGATCAGGAGAAGCTTGAGGCGTTGTTGCAAGCCAAGCTGTGATCTGAGTTGGTTGTAACGCAAAAAGGGCGAACCCTCACAGGTTCGCCCTTTTTTTGCCAATTCATTGGTGGCTAATGATCAATTGTGGCGAGGGAGCTTGCTCCCGTCCGGATGCGCAGCAGCCGAAAAGCTTGGATGAGGTGAATAGCCTTGGGGCCGCTTCGCAGCCCAGCGGGAGCAAGCTCCCTCGCCACAGGTTTATCTCAATCAGTGGCGCTCGAGCGCATTCACCAGGTCATGAAAGGCTTCGCGATTGGTGTCGTTCAGGCCCATGAGGATTTTGTGCGCTTCAAGCACTTTGATCCGCACCACTTCTTCGGACTGATCCTGGTCTGGCAGGTCGTCCAGGCATTCCGGGCACGGCACTGGCTGGTCAACGATATTGAACACCTGCTCGAAGCCCATGGACTGCAGCAGACGCGTGATGTCTTCGTGGGTGGTGACGACGGTCGGCAGCAGGCCGACTTTCTGCCGCGACAGGATCGACAGCTTGGCCAGCAGGCCGAGTGTGGTGCTGTCGATGCTGCGGGTTTCGGTCAGATCGATCACGATCGTGTTGAAATTCAACGCGCTGAAGATCCGCTCAATAGTCGCATCCAACGCCGAACACAGGGTCAGGCGAACTTCCCCGACGAACTTCAGGACGAAGGTGCCGTCCTGCTCGGCGAACTGGATTCTACCGGTACTCATTAAAGATTCCTGCTCAACACCAACAGGGCGATATCATCCGGCATCTCCCCTAGCGTGGCCAATCCAAAAACCTGCCGCAACCCATCCAGGGTGCCGCCCGCAGCCTTGACCCGTTGAGGCAATGCTGCTTCTTTCTCTTTGAGTGTGGGTTCTGGCAAAAGGTCCAGAATGCCATCGGACATCAGCGTCAGGCTGAACGTCCGCGGCAGTTCCAGTACGTGATCTTCGTAGGTGGCTTCGTTGAAGAGGCCCACTGGCAGACCACGCCCATCCAGATAACGAACACTGTCTGGCGTGTACAACACAGGCAACGGCAAATGACCGCCGATGCTATAGGTCAACAAACCGGTCTCCTCGTCGATGACTCCACCGACCATTGTGACGTGTTTACCCAGCTTACAACTGATCAGGCCCCGGTTGATATGACCAAGGACCTCTGAAGGCTTGAATTCCGGCAAGGTGCCGCTGCGCTTGGACTCGAACAGCAAGCGCGTGGTCATGAACTTCAACAGCACGGTAACGAAGGCTGAAGAGGCGCCATGACCGGAAACGTCCGCCAGGTAGAACGCTACCCGGCGCTCGTCGACCCGGAAGTAGTCGACGAAATCACCCGACAGGTACAGCGACGGGATGATCTGGTGAGCAAATTTGAACTCGTCGATGGTCCAGGGGCTGACCGGCAGCATGTTCATCTGCACCTGGCGACCGGCGTTCTGGTCCTCCTGGAGCAGGTTCAGGCTGGCGGCAAGCTCGCGGTTGGCCTTTTCCAGCTTCTCGCGGTAGCGCTGGTTCTCCAGCAGCAGGCGCGCGCGATCCAGGGCCCGGCGCACAGAGTGCTCGAGCACGGCCAGATCTTCGAGAGGCTTGATCAGGTAGTCCGCAGCGCCCAGGCGCAGGGCTTCGACCGCGTCGTTCATCACGCCCGCACCCGAAACCACAATCACCGGCGTTTGCGGCGACAGCTCGGTCACCTGGCGGATGAGTTCGAGTCCGCCCATCTGCGGCATGCGCAGATCGCAGATGACCAAGTCGGGCTTGTCTTGCTCGAATACCTGAAGACCCTGCTGACCATTGCTGGCCTGCAAGACGCTGAAACCACTGTCTTCCAAATAGGCGGCGAGGCTCGCGCGCACTACTTCGTCATCATCGATTATCAGCAGCGTGGCACTGGTTTTTGGCATGTGGGCAAACGGCGCCAGAATTAGGTTGGCGTAGCAGGCGGGGGTTTTGGCCCGGCGCTGACTACTGGATTCGCTTTCTAGCCTCTCTGTCGCACCGCTTTCGGGCATTTGCCCTACACACATGTACACCAGAGGTGCCCTTCTAAGGCGCAGACGGTACTCCCATCCGCCGGGCGTTTCAAGCTCACGCCGATGGTCGCTTGACGTCTTTATTTGTCAAATCACCGAGAGTTATAAGAACAGGCAAATCCGTAACCCAATGGAAGGATCGAACCCATGAGTCAATCCGGTCGGGACTACCGTGAAAAGCGCGATTTCATCCGCATGCGGATCTTCGCAAATAAAAAAGGCGGCCTTGCTGGCCGCCTTCTCAATTTACCGGTCGACGTTAAAAATCGTCTTCGACCTGACCGTCTTTCACTTTGAATTCACGGTTCTGCAAGTACGCATTGCGGATGAAGGTGTACTTGTCGCCGGTGATCAGTTTCTCGCTCGACAGCAGGTTGGCACGGGTATCGATGATGTCCAGAGCGAAGAACGAATTACGCACAGGAATGTCGTTTACGTAACGATAAGCGCCAGTGTAGCTGTCGACGTACTTGGACGGTGCATCACGCAAAGTGCTTGGACCCAGGAACGGCAGCATCACGTATGGGCCGCTGCCGACACCCCAGTAACCCAGTGTCTGACCGAAGTCTTCGTCATTGCGTTGCAGGCCCATTTTGGTGCCGACATCAATCACGCCCAGCAAACCGAAGGTGGTGTTGAAAATGATTCGCGCAGTATCAACGCCTGCGGCGCGAGGTTTGGCCTGCAGGATATCGTTGGCCAGGTTGCGCACATCACCGATGTTCCGGAAGAAATTGTGTACGCCGTCTTCGACAAACTGCGGCGTCACGTACTGATAGCCCTGGGCCAAAGGTTTCAGCGCGTAGGTGTCGATTACATCGTTGAACTTGTAGATCGGGCGGTTGACGCTTTCCCAAGGATCCTCTTCCGTCGCTGCCTGAGCAACGAACGGAACCAGCATCACACTGGCGCATACACAAATCCTGGCTAGATGATTGCTCCAGCGCATAGAAAAAAACTCCTTGGTTTGTACTGGCTCAGGCACTTGGCCCAGGCAATAAGTTGGCAAGTATAAGACGTAAACACCATTTAAGGCACTTTGCACGAAATCCAAACCGAAGGAATCGAGCCAATTGTCAGCGATTCACATCCATGTCACTCAACTGTCACCGTCGCCCGCTAGCCTTCAGGCTATTTCAGGGACGTCCACATGCCACTCGTCGAAACCTTGCCCCAAACCGCACCCAGCCTGACCGCCGTATTGTTCGGGCTCAGTGGCTGCCTGGTGGATTTCGGCGCACACACGCACCGGCACGGTAGCCACTCGAGCGAACACGCCGAGGCTACACCCGGCGCACTGGATAGCCTGCGCAGCTTGCAGCGCCAGCAAATTCCTTGCGCCTGGCTCGATGAACTTCCCCCAGCCCTCAGCCAATCCCTGGCCGCTGCGCTGCCGGAATGGATCAAACCCACGCAACATCCAGCAACAAACAATCCATGGCCCGCCCCGAATGCCTGCTGGCAAGCCTTGATGACCCTGAACGTCGACCGACTCGACGGCTGTGTGCTGGTGAGCGGCGAACCCCGCTTGCTGCAATCGGGACTCAATGCCGGGTTGTGGACCATCGGCCTGGCGTCCTGCGGCTCGCTGTGCGGGTTGACGCCCCAGGAATGGCAAGCATTGACCCAGCAGGAACGCGACATCAAACGCGCCAAGGCCACGATGCAACTGTTTGGCCTGGGCGTGCATTCGGTGATCGACCACCTCGGTGAACTCGACACCTGTCTGGCCGATATCAGCCTGCGTCGACTCAAGGGCGAAAAGCCCTGACAGAGATCATGCACGTTATGCGCGAGTGGATTAATCTAAAGGTCAGCCATCGACCTTTGGCGTGCTGCCGTGGTCTATGCCAGTGCCTATCGATAGAAGGAAGAACGCCATGCCTGCCCGCGAACTGCAAGAACAGCTCAATGCCCTGCGCGAGCAATTGGAACAGAATCCTCCACTGTCCGAAGCCGAACGCGCCGAGCTGCACGAACTGATGCAACAGATCGAGTTGAAGCTTGAGCTCGAAACCAAAACCCAGGATTCCAGCCTCGCCGATGGCGTCAACCTGGCCGTGGAACGCTTCGAGCTCGAACACCCTACCCTTGCCGGCACCCTGCGCAACATCGGGCAGGCCTTGGCCAACATGGGGATCTGAACTGTTGCAAAAAAGCCCTGCTAGCAATAGCAGGGCTTTTTTTGACCGGAATAACGCTTGAACCCTGTAGGAGCTGGCTTGCCAGCGAAGACAATCTACCAGTCGCTTGATAGATCGACTGAACCGCCGCTTTCGCTGGCAAGCCAGCTCCTACAGTTTGATGTTACTGACGGACCAGGCGATAGTTCGGCAGTTGTACGTTTTCAGTGCTGCGATACGGGTTGATATCCAGCCCGCCACGGCGCACATAACGCGCATACACCGTCAGTTTCTCCGGCTTCAACAACCGCTGCAGGTCGAGGAAGATTCGCTCTACACACTGCTCATGGAAATCCGAGTGCTGACGGAAGCTGACGATGTACTCGAGCAGACTCGCATGATCCAGCGCCGCACCACGGTACTCCACCGCCACGCTGCCCCAGTCCGGCTGACTGGTGACCGGGCAGTTGGACTTGAGCAAATGGCTGTGCACGCTCTCCTCCACTATCCGCGAATCATCGCAACGCAGCAGTTCCGGACGCGGATGTTCGTAGTTGCTGACGCGGATATCCAGCTCATCGATGCACACGCCCGGCAACGCCACGACGCCTTCGCTCTCGACATCCTTGAGACTGCGGATGCGCACGCCCACCGGCTTGCCGGCAGCAGCCGACAAGTCCTTGGCCAGCGTCGCCTCAAGGCTCGCGGTATCGGCAAACGGCGTCTGGTTCAGGGAGTTGAGGTACAGCTTGAACGACTTCGATTCGATGATGTTCGGCGAATCCGCCGGAATGCTGAATTCGCCGATCGCGACCACGGGCTTGCCCGACGGAAGCAGCCAGGACAGTTCGAAGCAGTTCCAGAAGTCCACGCCTTTATACGGCAGGGTTTCGGCCGTCAGGCCCAGTTCCGCCCACTTAGCGGTGCGCGGGATCGGGAACAGCAAGGACGGCGTGTAGGTGGCGATGTATTCGCTGGACTTGCCCAGCGGCGAATGTTCGGCTGCGGGATGCATGGCGGAAACCTGACTGAAGAATCAGCGGATTCTATCAGCCTTTGCTCCCGCCTTTGAGTGCTTACTGACTGACAGTCAGTTTGCCGACCATGCCAGCCTGGTAATGACCGGGGATATTGCAGGCAAACTCAAGATTAGTGGCCTTGCTGAAGGTCCAGGTCAGCTCGGCAGTCTTGCCCGGCTCCACCAGCACACTGTTCGGGTCGTCATGCTTCATGCCCTGGTCCATTTTGCTGTGATCCATGCCAGCCATGTTGCCGTGATCCATTGTCTTCATGCCGGTTGGCGTCAGCATGCCGCTCTGTTGCATCTGCAACATTTCCTGCTGGTGTCTGGCGTGCATCGCCGCATCACCCAGATTGAATTCATGCAACAACTGGCCTTTATTGACCAGCACGAAGCGCACGGTTTCCCCGGCCTTGATGTCGATGGCCTTCGGCGTGAAGGACATGTCACCCATGACCACCTCGACGCTGCGGGTCGCCTTGGCCGCCGGGGCCGGTTGACCGAAATCGTAGGTATGCCCGGCGTCCGCCCACACCGGTGAACTCAGCGCCAGCAAACAAACGATTTGCGCCACGGATTTGCGTAAAAACATCGTCATACTCCAACAAGATAAGGCTCAACGTGCGGAAAACTCTAAACTGCTGCCACTGCCCGTAACCTGACAGCCAGATTACAACTTTGTCAGGTTGCCCTGTGCGAATGCTCCCCACGGTATAAAGCGTTCGTTCCATTTGCCATGAGTCGCCCATGAAACTGCTGATCGTCGAAGACCAACCGAAAACCGGCCACTACCTGCGCCAAGGCCTGGCCGAGGCCGGGTTCAACGCGGAGCTGGTGGCGGACGGTAGCGCCGGCCAGCAATTGGCCCTCAGCGGCGAATATGCCCTGCTGATTCTCGATGTGATGCTGCCCGGTCGTGATGGCTGGCAAATTCTTCAAGCGGTGCGCAGCGCTGGCCTGGACACACCGGTACTTTTTCTGACCGCGCGTGACGCCGTGGAGGACAGGGTTCACGGCCTCGAACTTGGCGCCGACGACTATCTGGTCAAACCGTTTGCTTTCTCCGAACTGCTGGCCCGGGTCCGCAGCCTGTTGCGTCGCGGCAGTGCCACGCCTCAGGAAACCAGTTTGCAACTGGCCGATTTGCGCCTGGACCTGATCCGTCGCCGGGTCGAACGCGGCGGGCAGCGCATCGACCTGACCGCCAAGGAATTCGCCCTGCTGGAAATGCTCCTGCGCCGTCAGGGCGAAGTCCTGCCCAAGTCGCTGATTGCGTCCCAGGTCTGGGACATGAATTTCGACAGCGACACTAATGTCATCGAGGTAGCGATCCGTCGTCTGCGCCTGAAGATCGACGATGAATTCCCCAACAAACTGATCCACACCGTGCGCGGCATGGGTTACGTCCTTGAAGAGCGTCCCGCCTGATGCGCCAGCTGTCCTTGAGCAGCCGCCTGGCATTGCTGTTTGCCGCCTGCACCGCCGTGGTGTCGTTGTTTGCCGGCGTGCTGTTCAGCCGCGCCAGCGAAGCGCACTTCATTGAGCTCGACCAGCAACTGCTGGATGGCAAGCTGATTGGCTTGCGCCGGGCCCTGCACGATTTTCAGTCGAGTGACAGCGAAGTGAAACTGGCCGAGGAATTGAGCCGGCAGGCTGATCTGTCCCTGCGCATCACCACCAGCGACGGCCAGCGCTGGTATGACAGCTCGACAACCATTCCGCAGGCATTGCCGCGTCAGCCCGGATTGTCGACGGTGAGCCATGAAGGCACGGATTACCGCGTGCTGAATACGCCGCTTTTCGCGGACAAAGCCGATTCACCGCAATTGACCTTGCTGCTGGACATCACCCACCACCAGCACTTTCTGCAACGCATGCAGCATTTGATCTGGTTGACCGTCGGCCTGTCAGCCCTGGCCACCGCACTACTGGGCGCCTGGGCGGCACGCAGCGGCTTGCGCCCGTTGCGGCGGATCAGTGCGGTGGCCAGCGGTGTTTCCGCGCAATCGCTGAACGCGCGGTTGCCTGAAGAAAACATGCCGCCGGAGCTGGCGGAAATGGCCCACAACTTCAACGCCATGCTCGGACGCCTCGACGACTCGTTTCAGCGCCTGTCCGCGTTCTCCGCCGACATCGCCCATGAACTGCGCACGCCATTGTCGAATCTGCTGACCCACACCCAGGTCACCCTCACACGCCCTCGCCCCATTGAGGACTACCGTGAAGCCCTGCACAGCAACCTTGAAGAACTGCAATGGATGGCACAACTGGTCAACGACATGCTCTATTTGGCCAAGGCTGATCATGGATTGTTGATCCCCAAACGCGAACCATTGGAACTGGGACGGGAAGCGGATCTGTTACTGGAGTTTTTTGCGCCGCTGGCCGAAGACGCCAGGGTCACGCTCACCCGCGAAGGGTCTGGCCGCCTGGAAGGTGACCGCAGCATGTTGCGGCGGGCGCTATCCAACCTGCTGGACAACGCGCTGCGTTTCACCCCGGCCGAGGGCAAGGTGCAGGTCACGATTGATGAGCAACCCAATGGCCTGAGCCTGCAAGTGGAGAACTCGGGAGACGGCATTGATCCGCAACTGCTGCCGCGTTTGTTTGACCGTTTTTACCGGGCCGACCCGGCTCGCCGCGAAGGCAGCAGTGAACATGCGGGATTGGGATTGGCGATCACCCAGTCGATCATCCGCGCCCATGGCGGGCAGATTCGTTGCGAATCGGAGAACGGATTGACGCGGTTTGTGATTGAGTTGCCTAGGCGAGATTGAGGCCAGTAGTACCGGCCCCTTCGCGGGCAAGCCCGCTCCCACAGGGGAAATGCATTCCAAATGTGGGAGCGGGCTTGCTCGCGAAAGCGGTGTAACGGCTTACGAATAGCGCAGTGCGTGCGCGGGCTCGATCTTCGCCGCCCGCCATGCCGGGTAAACGGTGGCCAGGAAGCTCAGGACAAAGCCTGCCGTGCAGATCAACGCCACATCCCCGCCTTGCAGCTCCGACGGCAGGTTGCTGACGAAATACACGTCGGAACTGAAAATGTGCTGCCCGCTGACCCGCTCGATCCAGCCCACCATCTCGCTGACGTTCAGCGCGGCGATCACGCCCAACACACCGCCAATCAAGGTGCCGACAATCCCGATCACCGTGCCCTGCACGATGAAGATCGCCATGATCTGCCGTGGCGTGGCGCCGATGGTACGCAGGATCGCGATGTCCGCACCCTTGTCGTTCACCACCATGATCAGGGTCGCGATGATGTTGAACGCCGCCACCGCGACGATCATCAGCAACAGCAGGCCGATCATGGTTTTTTCCATCTTCATCGCACTGAACAGGCTGCCCTGAGTGTGGGTCCAGTCGTCAGCCTTGTAGGCGGCGCCCAGCCCCGTGGCGATGTCGCTCGACACTTGCGGCGCGGCATACAGGTCCTTCACCGCCAGGCGCACGCTCTGCACCTGATTCGGTTCCCAGTGCTGCATTTGCGCGGCATCGGCCATGTGGATCAGCGCCATGGTGCCGTCCAGCTCCGCACCGACCTTGAACACGCCAACCACATTCAGCCGTTGCATGCGCGGGGTAATGCCGCCCGGCGCGTTGCTGACTTCCGGCACGATCAGGGTGATCTTGTCGCCGACGTTCAAGCGGAAGCGACGCGCGGTGATCTCGCCGATCACCACGCCGAATTCGCCCGGCTTCAGGGCTTCGAGGCTCCCCTGAACGATGTGCTTGGCAACGATCGACACCTGGCCTTCCAGCGCCGGATCGACACCGCTGACCTGGATTGGCTGCATCGTGCCCTTGTAGGACAGCATGCCTTCCATCTCGGTGAACGGCACCGCCGCCGTCACTTCCGGGTTTTTCATGGCGGCCGCTGCGACGGGCTGCCAATCGTCAATCGGGTTGACGCCGACGATGGTCGCGTGCGGGACCATGCCGAGGATGCGCGAGCTCATTTCGCGCTGAAACCCGTTCATCACCGACAGCACCACGATCATCGCCAGCACGCCGAGGGCGAGGCCGATCATCGAGGTCATCGAAATGAAGGAAACAAAGCGATTGCGGCGCTTGGCGCGGGTATAGCGCGTGCCGATAAAGATCGATAACGGTCTGAACATTCGCTGGGGCACCGTATAAAAATAAAAGACCCGGCGTCTTTTCAGACGTCGGGTTTCAATCCGTTAGATGGGAGTCAGGCAACCTTCCTGCAAGTGCAGGACGCGATCCATCTGGCGGGCCAGGTTCATGTCGTGGGTCACCACCAGGAACGCCGTGCGCATCGAGGTGCTGAGTTCCAGCATCAAGTCCTGAATGCCCTGGGCAGTGTGAGAGTCGAGGTTGCCGGTCGGCTCATCGAGCATCACCAGGCCCGGTTTGTTCACCAGGGCGCGGGCGATGGCCACGCGCTGACGCTCACCACCGGACAATTCGGCCGGTTTGTGTTCCAGGCGATGGCCCAGTCCTACCCGCTCCAGCAACGCCGTGGCACGCTGGCGCGCCTCGGGGATCGCAGTCTTGCCGATCAGCAGCGGCATGCAGACGTTTTCCAGGGCGGTGAATTCCGGCAGCAGGTGGTGGAACTGGTAAACGAAACCGAGGGCGCGATTACGCAGCAGGCCGCGTTTCTTCTCGCTCAGTGCCGACAGCTCTTCGCCGTCGAGCCAGACACTGCCCTTGCTTGGTGTATCGAGGCCGCCCAGCAGATTGAGCAAGGTACTTTTACCCGAGCCCGACTTGCCGACGATCGCCACACGCTCGCCCGGATGCATTTCCAGTTGCAGCCCGGCCAGGACCTCTACCGACTCCGGACCTTCCTCGTAGGATTTGCCCAGGTTGCGGCAGCTCAAGATTGCTTTATCACTCATGCCCGACTCACTCATAACGTAGCGCCTCCGCCGGCTGGGTGCGCGCGGCACGCCAGGCTGGATACAGGGTGGCGAGGAAACTCAGGACCAACGCGGCGGCGCAGACCATGACGACGTCCTGGCTCTGCACTTGCGACGGCAGGTAATCGATGAAGTACACGTCGGCGTTGAGGAATTTGTGGCCGATCAGGCCTTCGAGGGCCGAGATCGCGGCACTGACGTTCAATGCGGCGAAGATGCCGACCACGGCGCCAATGGCCGTGCCGACCACACCAATCACCGTACCCTGCACCATGAACGTGCGCATGATCGTGCCCGGCGTGGCGCCCAGTGTGCGCAGGATCGCGATGTCGCCCTTCTTGTCGTTCACCACCATCACCAGTGTGGAAATGATGTTGAATGCCGCGACGGCAACGATCAGCAGCAGCAACAGGCCGATCATGGCTTTTTCCATGCGGATCGCCTGGTACAGGTTGCCATGGGTGCGGGTCCAGTCGCGGGCGTAGTAGCGGTCTTCGCCCAGGTCGCGGGCGATGCTCCACGCCATGCGCGGCGCCTGGAACAAGTCATCGAATTTGAGGCGCAAGCCCTGGACCTGATCCGGTTTCCAGCGATGTAACCGGGCCAGATCCTGAAGGTTGGTGACGCCGAGGTAGCCATCGAGCTCGCCGGCACCGACGTGGAAAATCCCGACCACGGTAAAGCGCTTCATGCGCGGGAACATCCCGGCCGGGGTCACGGTGACTTCCGGGGCGACGAAGGTCAGCTTGTCGCCAATCGCGGCACCGAGCTTGGCCGCGGCCTTGTCACCGATGACGATGCCGAACTCACCCGGGACCAGATCGTCGAGTTTGCCCTGCGTCATGAAGTGATCAATGATCGACACCTGGCGCTCTTGCTCCGGGTCGATGGCATTGAGCAGGACTTTCGAGACCTTGCCGTTGTTGGTCAGCAAACCCTGCATTTGCGTAAACGGCGCAACGGCCGTCACTTGCGGGTTCTGCTTGACCTTGCTGGCCAGGCTTTGCCAATCGCTGATCGGCTCGCCGGACTCAATGGTCGCGTGAGGCACCATGCCCAGCACGCGGGTGCGCATCTCATGATCGAAGCCATTCATGACCGACAGCACCACGATCATCACGACCACGCCAAGGGCGAGCCCGATCATCGAAGTCAGGGAAATGAATGACACAAAATGATTGCGACGCTTTGCACGGGTGTAACGCGTGCCGATAAATACGAAGAGAGGTCTGAACATGTCGGGGCTTGTTCGGAGGGAAAAGGAACGTCCTTGTGGCGGGGGTCGATAACCAGCTTTACACTCAGACCACCGCCGCTACCATGGGTTCGCCATGTCGACATTAGATGAAGAAGATCGCCGCGAATACTACCGTATCGAGGACACGATCGCACTGGAAATTCGGCCCCTGTCCGCTTCCGAAGCCGCAGGCCAGGAAGTGTTGCAGGATGCTTCCCCACTCTTCAACTTGCTCAGCGAACTGCACCTGAGCGAATTCGAGTCGCAACACCTGTTGCGCCAGATCAGCGAACGCGACCGTACCATCGCGGCGTTCCTCAAATCCCAGAACAAACGCATCGATTTGCTGAGCCAGGTGATCGCTATCACCGTGCTCGGGCAGATCGGCGCACCGCAGCCGGTGATCATCTCCGAAGGCGGTATCGACTTTCAGCACCCGTCGCCCGTCGCCGCAGGCACACGCCTGTCGGTCAAGCTGGTGTTGATGCCGCAAGCCCTGGGCCTGCTGTTGCGCGCTCGCGTCACCCATTGCGACCGCAAGGGCGATGGGTATGACGTCGGCACCGAGTTCGAACACCTGACCGACGCCCAGCGCCAACTGTTGGCCCGCCACATCTTGCAAAAGCAGGCCCAGGAACGACGCCAGGCCCGCGAACAACTCGAATCAGGCAATTAATTTAAGGAAGAACCGTGACCCTCATCTACGGCCATCGCGGCGCCAAGGGCGAAGCACCGGAAAACACCCTGACCAGCTTCCAGGAATGTCTCAAGCACGGCGTGCGTCGCTGCGAACTGGATTTGCACCTGTCCATGGACGGCGAGCTGATGGTCATCCACGACCCGACCCTCAAACGCACCACCGACCGTCGCGGCAAGGTCGTCGAACACACGGCGGCTGAGCTTGTGACGTATGACGCACGCAAGGGCGGCCCGGGCTGGATCAAGCCGTGCCCGATTCCGACGCTGGAAGAACTGTTCGAGAAGTGCGACTTCGATCACTGGCAGCTGGAAGTCAAAAGCGCATCACGGATGCGTGCTGCGACCACCGTGCTGGCGATTCGCGAAATGGTCCAGCGTCATGGCCTGATGGACAAGGTGACGATCACCTCGAGCTCGCGTGAAGTGCTCAAGGCCGCGCTGGAACTGGTGCCGGATGTGTCCCGCGGACTGGTGGCCGAGTATGCCTGGCTCGATCCGCTTAAGGTCGCGGCCAGCTATGGCTGTGAGATTCTGGCGTTGAACTGGACCCTGTGCACGCCGGAACGCCTGCAAAGGGCACAGCGTCAGGGGCTGCATGTGTCAGTGTGGACCGTCAACGAGCCTGCGCTGATGCGCAGGCTCGCCGACTTCGGCGTTGACAGCCTGATTACAGACTTTCCCGGTTTGGCCACCGCCACGCTCGAGAATTGCTGAAATCGGTCTCCCCGGCCGGCTCAGGCCACCGGCCGGAGCCGCTCAAAAAAGCCGGTTGAGGCCGTCGTACGCCGCTACCCGATAGGCTTCGGCCATGGTCGGGTAGTTGAACGTGGTGTTAACGAAGTACTTCAGCGTGTTCAGCTCGCCCGGCTGGTTCATGATCGCCTGACCGATGTGCACGATCTCCGACGCCTGATAACCGAAGCAGTGAACACCCAGCACTTCCAGGGTTTCACGGTGGAACAGGATCTTCAGCATGCCTTGCGGCTCACCGGCGATCTGCGCCCGCGCCATGCTCTTGAAGAACGCCTTGCCCACTTCATACGGCACCTTGGCCTGGGTCAGTTCCTGCTCGTTCTTGCCGATCGAGCTGATCTCCGGAATGGTGTAGATGCCGGTCGGCACGTCATTCACGAAACGCCAGCTACCGTTATCCACGATGCTGCCAGCGGCCGAACGGCCCTGGTCGTGGGCGGCACTGGCCAGGCTCGGCCAGCCGATCACATCACCGGCGCCATAGATATTCGGCACGCAAGTGCGGTACGCCTCGTCGACTTCGATCTGGCCACGGCTGTTGACTTTCACGCCGATGTTTTCCAGGCCCAGCTGATCGGTGTTGCCGGTACGGCCGTTGCACCAGAGCAAGGCGTCGGCCTTGATCTTCTTGCCGGACTTGAGGTGCAGGATCACGCCATTGTCCACGCCTTCGACGCGGTCAAAGTCTTCATTGTGGCGAACCGTGATGTTGTTGTTGCTGAAGTGATAGCTCAACGCCTGGGAAATTTCCGAGTCGAGGAAGCTCAGCAGTTGGCCACGGTTGTCCACCAGCTCAACCAATACACCCAGACCACTGAAGATCGAGGCGTATTCGCAACCGATCACGCCGGCGCCATAAACGATGAGTTTGCGCGGGGTGTGGCCGAGGCTGAGGATGGTGTCGCTATCGTAGATACGCGGGTGGTGGAAATCGATGTCCGCCGGGCGATAAGGACGCGATCCGGTGGCAATGATGATGTGCTTGGCCACCAGTTTTTCGACCACGCCGTTGGCGCAGACCACTTCGATGGTTTGCTCGTCGGCGAAGCTGCCGGTGCCGAAGAACACATCGACGCGGTTACGGGCGTAGTAGCCGGTACGCGAAGCAACTTGCTTGGAAATGACTTTTTCGGCGCTTTTCAACACGTCAGGGAACGAGAACCAGCGCGGCTCACCGATGGCCCGGAACATCGGGTTGGTGTTGAACTGCATGATCTGCCGCACCGAGTGACGCAGTGCCTTGGACGGGATGGTGCCCAAGTGAGTGCAGTTGCCGCCGACCTGGCGACGACTATCGACCATCGCCACCTTGCGCCCTGCCTTGGCGGCGTTCATTGCCGCGCCTTCCCCCGCCGGGCCGGAACCCAACACCACCACGTCGTAGTTGTAGACAGCCATGCGTACTCCTCAGAACAGGCCGCGGCACCCTCGGCACCTGCGGCTAAATCACGCCAATATGTGGCATGAAGGAACAATTTGGGGCCAGTGCAGAACCCGGACACAGTCTATAGAAGCGTCAACGCCGGGCACATTAACCCTTGGTCGCGTCGTAGGCTACTTTTGCCTGCGCTACAACGCCAGTTTTCAATGCTCAAATTGCCGCAATCACTCGGTTTTTTGGCCACTGAGGCGCTCAAAAGCGTGACTGCTGCGTGTGACGAAACCTGTATCGGCGCGAATCACAAAAAATGCACCGATATCGTGTTTTTCTGCGTAGTCCCAACCGCGTTCCGGCCCGAGAATCAGCAGCAGCGTCGATAAGCCATCGGCCATCAACGCCGAAGGATGAATCACCGTGACGGACGCCAAGGCATGTGAGACCGGCGCACCGGTGCGCGCATCAAAGGTGTGGGAAAAACGTTGTCCGCCCTGCTCGAAATAATTCCGGTAGTCGCCGGAGGTGGACAGGCCATAGCCGTCGACAACAATGACGCGCTCGGCCACCTGTTGATCATCCCGCGGCTCTTCCAGTGCGATGCGCCATGGCGAACCGTCGGCCTTCTTGCCGGACGCCTTGATCTCGCCCGTGGCTTCGGCGAGAAAGTCGCGAACGCCCATCGCCTCGAGTCTTGCGGCAATCGTGTCCACAGCATAGCCGGCGGCGATGCTGTTGAAGTCGACCTCGACGGCGGCATCCTTGCACAACCGGTCGCCATCAATGCGCAAGTGCTGGTGACCGACGCGCTGGCGGACTTCGGCGAGCGCTTCGGCAACCGGGACTTTTTCCTCACGGGCCTGCGGACCAAATCCCCAGAGGTTCAGTAACGGCTCCACCGTCAAATCGTAGGAGCCCTCACTTTGCACTGACAGCTGTTCGCCCACGCGGACCAATTCGAGGATCGACGCCGGCATTGCCTGACAGCGGTTGGCCGGCAATGCATTGAAACGCTCGATGTCCGAGTCGCTGCGGTAAGTCGACATTTGCCGATCGACGTCAGCGAGGATCTGCTCAACCTGGACACGAACTTCGTCCGGCGCCGGAAGGCCGGAATGGCGCACATACTTGATCGAATAAGTGCTGCCCATGGTCGGGCCGCCGAAGGTTTCGAGAGTGTCGCTGTTGCCGCAGGCCGCCAACATGCCGAACAGTACAAAGAAAATGCTCCGCCACCTGATCAACAAATACTGCATCTCCCGACGATTCCCCTGACACAACGCCATGGCACGCTATTATGCGCCATCTCTGCAGGAGCGGGCTTGCCCGCGAAGGACGTGAATGATGGCGCGCGCTGCCTGGAGAACCGCGCCGCCTAATGCCAGTCAGTTAAGCAATTTCAGCCGCGACACCCTTTGTAGCAGCTGCCGAGCCCGCGAGGCTGCGTTCGGCTGCGAAGCAGTCGTAAAATCGGTCATTGCGGTACGTCAGGCA
>NZ_JBWKXF010000017.1:0-24222 GCF_059422645.1 Pseudomonas sp. GW821-FHT01C01
GCCGAACGCAGCCTCGCGGGCTCGGCAGCTGCTACAAAGGGTGTCGCGGCTGAAATTGCTTAACTGACTGGCATTAGCCAAAACGAATGAGCCGTTCTTGACCGGGACTTACTTCGCTAATTCAGATTCAAACATCGGAAATTTCTGATGGTAGGTATTTTTTGGCTGTTCCTATACTGGCCTCCCACCCCCATTCAGAGGTTTAAGCATTACAACGGGTCGCGCACATGGCTACGCAGTTGAAGTGACTGCTGGCGGCTGAAAAAATAATTCCCGACTGGAGGGTTTTCCTGGAGGGCGATAAAGAACAAGAAAGCTGTAAGTCAAATCTGAATAAGCTGCTGGTGTTTGGCTTGTTCGGGTTTTGAGTATCTGCATTTTGCTTAGTTGAATAATAAGAACGGCGCTCAAATCAACTCGGTTGGTTTGACGCTAGAACATCTTCTATAGCTATTAATCAGAGCCTGAAAAATGAACTTCTATGAAATCATCGGCTATGACCGTGACGGAACTGTTCGTGATCTGGATACGGCGCTAAACAAGGGAACTCTAACTACCAGGGATGTGACGTTTTCGGCGCTGGGCTTCAATGCGCCTGGCTGGATCGCGGCCTCTTCGATGTCGATTCTTTACTCAATATCCGGCCACCGCGCACCACTGGCCATTTTGATTGCTTACTTCTTTCCAATGCTGGTCATGGCGTTCTGCATGATCTCACTCACTCGCCAGGCACCGTCGGCGGGTGGCGTCTTCACATTCACCTCGCGATTTCTGCATACCCGTGTAGGGACCATTCTCGGTTGGGCGTACTCCGTTGCCTGCATGGCAGTGATGGCCATGTGTGCAATCATCGGAACCGAATATATACAGGCGCTGTTCCCGGTGTTGGCGGGCCCACTTAACGCAAAACTGATCGGGACGGGGATGGTTCTGATCTTCCTGGCCATTTCCTGCAACGGCGTCAATGCCACAGCCAAAGTAGCCAGCATATTTCTGATTTTCGAGATCAGCGTTGTAGCCGGGCTCGGGTTGATGGGGATCATCAACCCTCAGGTTCCAGACTTGTCAGTTATTTCCATGTACACGCTGGAAGGGGCTGGTAGTTGGTCCGCGATCGGGCCGGGGGTGCTGTTCGGTGTATGGATGCTCGCCAACTTCGATTCGGCGATCAACTATATCGAGGAGTCGCGTGTTCCGGTTCGGACTGTACAACGCTCCATGCTACTCGTTCTGACTTCGGCATTTGTCATTTACAGTCTGGCGGCGATTGGCTGGCAGTACGCAGTGCCTGTAGAGAAATTGGCGGCCATTATCGAAGACGGCAACGGTGGGCCGATCGCCGCTGTGGCAAATGTCTACTTGCCACCCGCCATGGCCTGGATCGCTTTATTCGTCGTGATCACTTCGGCATGTGCCGGATTGCAAATTTCTTCGAGTGCGGCGGCGCGTACGCTCTATCGAATGAGTGAGGAAGGGCATCTGCCAAAAGCGCTTCGCTCAGTCAATAAAACGAGATCGCCATGGCTGGCCAGCGTTATCGTCTCGACCCTCGCTATTTCACTGCTCTGGTGGAAGCCACTGGACAAGATCTCGTGGTACTACGATGTCGTGACCATCACCCTGGTGATGTCCTACATGGCCGCTATCGCAGCATTTATTGTCATGACTTTTCGCCGTCAACGTTTCGGTATGGCATTGGCACTGTCGATCCCGGCTGCGCTGGCAATCCTCGTGCTGGGATACATCGGTTATACCGCCGGGGCCAATCCGGTTTCGCCCGAGGATCAATACACCGCCTGGTACCTTGGCGCGCTGACCATCCTTTCTGGCGCGCTGATTCTGCTTTGGCAGTCGCGAGTTTCCAGGCAAGCCGTACTCACTCCAATGCAAGAGTCTTGATTGCGAAGTTAACGCATGCGGTCAATGTTGCAGCCTGCGTTAACCGGATATTGGCGCCTGCGTGCGATGTTCATTTAAAACCATGGGTGAACTTATGAAGCGTGTTGTCGTAATTACAGGGGCAGGAAGGGGCATTGGGCTGGCAATTGCCAAGCGTTTTGCTGCAAGTGGCGATCATTTGGTACTCAACTACTTCGACGTCAAGGATCAACTGGACGCAGTGATACGTATTGCCCAGGACAACGGTGGCGATGGGATCACTGTTCAAGCTGATGTCAGTCATCCCGAAGCGGCAGCCGGAATCATCCGCGAGGCGGAGAACCGCTTTGGGCGGGTCGATATTCTTGTCAACAATGCCGGCAGGCTGGTTTCGGCGACAGTCGCGCAGACGACCTGGGCACAGTGGGAACAGATGATCAGCACCAATCTCGGCGGGACCTGGGCCTGCATGCAGGCTGTGTTGCCGGGCATGCTGGCACGCGGTCAGGGGCGGATTATCAATATCAGTTCCGAGCTGGGGTTGATTGGCTTTCCGACCTACGCCGCGTACTGCGCCTCCAAGGGCGGGGTGATCGCGCTGACAAAAGCGGTTGCGAAGGAAGTTGCCCCTCAAGGCGTATTGGTGAATTCGGTGGCACCGGGGCCGATTGAAACGGACATGCTGATCAACGACACCATTGAATACAACGACGAGACGCGCGCGACAATTCCATTGAAACGCTTCGGAAAGCCGGACGAAATTGCGGCCATGGTCGAAGCTCTGGCCGGGCCCGCGGGAGATTATATGGTTGGACAAGTAGTCAGCCCCAATGGCGGGGCCGCGATCTAGTTGAGTGTCGTGCAATTAAACTTCACTGAGTCATGAGTTTCCCAGTCAAATAAGTGGCTCTGATTTTTCTAATAACAAGAAGGGTACAAAATGAGCGCTGTGATGATTACCGGTGGTTTGGGCTATGTTGGCAGGTACCTGACTAAAAAGCTCAGCGAGCAGGGCATTAAGGTGGTTAGTTACAATCGTGACTATTCAGAAGCCAAGTCGGAGTTCATGACCCCTGTACAGGGTGAGTTGTACGATATTCCCAGGATCGTCAGAACCATCCAGGACTTTGGCGTTGATCGTATTATTCATACGGCGGCGATGTCACATCCCGACTTGTCCATAGATTTGCCGATTACGACAGTAGCAGCAAATATCGATGGCACCATTCATTTGCTTGAGGCAATGCGCCTGGCGGGTATTAAAAGGCTTATCAATTTTTCTTCTGAAACGGTGTACGGGCATTTCGAGGGTGTGATCAATGAACAAACACCGACTAATCCAACCACACCCTATGGTGTAACCAAAGTTGCCACCGAGCATTTTGGCCGAGTCTACAATGATCTCTATGGTATGGAAGTGACCTCGCTGCGAATTGCGGAAGTGTATGGCCCTGAAAATAAAATGCCGCAGGTTCTCAGGGATATACTTAAAACGGTTCATCGGGGTGAAAAATTTGTCTTGCCTACCGGCGGCGACCATCGGTTCCATTATATTCATGTGGAAGATGTAGTGCGTGCCGTACTGATTGCGGCTGAATCCAGAGATACGAAGGGCGGCATATTTAATATTGCCGGTGATCGCTCCTGGACGCTGCATGAGTCCGTCGAATTGATCAGGAAAATAATGCCTGATGCCCGCATCGAAATCGGCGATGGCTACTGGCATCTCGATCGGCATGGGGAATGGGACCTGAGTGCTGCGGAGCGGGAGTTGGGGTATCGAGCGCAATGGTCGCTGGAAAAAGGATTGACGCATTACTCCGATTGGCTGCGCGATCACGAGTATTGATATCGGGATTGCTCGCTGTTCTTGGTGAATCAATGATATTCAGCAGCCATCGGTGATTAAGCATGATTGAAAACCCTATTGTCTGGCCAAATGGCGCACGCTGTGCCGTCTCCTTTACCTTTGATATGGATGCCGACAGCATTTTGCATGTGGCACACCCCAAGGATTCAGCAACGCGAGTTGCCAGTATTTCAATGCTGCATTACGGACCGAAGGTGGCGATCCCAAGGATCCTGGAAACCTATCGACGTTTCGAGATTAAACAAACGTTCTTCATCCCGGCCTGGTGCATCGAGCAATACCCCAAGGCCATTGAAGCGATCGTCGAACATGGGCACGAAATTGCTCACCATGGTTACATACACGAACATCCAAACGAGCTGACTCGAGAAGAAGAAGCTTATTGGCTCGATCGTGGTTGCGACACCATCAAGCGCTTCACGGGCCAGGCACCGCGAGGCTGGCGGGCTCCCCTCTACAATATGTCAGAGCACTCGGCTGACTTGCTGATCGAGCGAGGTTTCAGCTATGACGCCTCATTGATGGGGGATGATGTTCCTTATCTGTTGCGCACAGGTGCTGGAGAGCTGGTGGAGTTGCCCTCCAGCTGGGCACTGGATGACTGGCCACAGTACATGCACAGTATCGACCTTGATTTTCAGATGCCGATTCAGTCGCCGCAACGCGCCGTAGAGGTTTTCAAGGCCGAGTTTGATGCAGCATGGGAGTATGGCGGCCTTTTCATACCCGTCTGGCATCCTTTCCTTTCCGGTCGTTTGTCACGATGGCATGAAGTTTCGAAATTGATCGAATACATGATGGTAAAAGGCGATGTCTGGTTTGCACCTATGGATGAGATCGCGGCGCATGTTCAGCGTAGTGTCCGCACCGGCGTCTATAAACCGCGAATCGACAGCCTGCCTTACTATCAGGGACCGGTTAAGGCAAATAAATAACCGTCCTGACGGTGAATACATCCTGCGCATCGGGTGTTTGCTGTAGAGGTTGGGGAGGTGACCATCGATGGATGGTCGCCACTCTGCCTGAATGATGCTTTTTTACTTCATTGGGCCTGGAGAGCGCGGATCAGTTTTTTCCGGCTTTCGGTGTGACAAGGTCTGTCGGGTCTGTTTGAATCGCTTGAGCGATCCAGGTACTACTATCAACTTCAGATCAGGTGCAACACTTGGGGGCCTGGGTCCAGCCGATGTGGCTGGCCAAAAATTAGCTACATTTCCACGAGGCCAATGTAGATAGCATTTGCCAAATGCTGCGTAGCAATGGGGGTGGAAGCTCAAATGAGCCGTAAACACGACGTGTTGGCACTATGGCTGATTGTTCCGCTATCGGGCTGTTCCAATGCTCCCTCGATACCCGTTTTGGGTGCCTATTTCCCCGACTGGCTGTTCTGCATCCTCGCTGGCATGCTGCTGGCCTTTCTACTCCAGATATTGCTAACACGGTCAGGCTACGCAGCCTGGCTGCAGCCGTCAGTTCTGACTTATCCTGTTTTGACCGCGTTGCTGGCGATGAGCACTTGGCTGCTGCTTTTCCAGAATTGACCGGGGACTTGCATCATGGGCGATATCGCTGTGAACAAACTGCCTCGGCGTTTGATCGTTCTCGCATTGCTCGCCTTGACGCTGGTGATGCTGCTGTGGGTGGTCTGGCGGTTGGAAACCACCCCGCGTACCGATGACGCCTACGTTTATGCCGACACCATAAACGTCACTCCCGAGGTGAGCGGCAGCATCGAAGAACTGCCCGTGCGCGAGAACCAACAAGTGAAACAGGGGGACGTACTCCTGCGCATCGACGCACGGGTGTATCAGGACGTGCTGGACCAGGCTCAAGCCTCGCTGCAAGCGCTGAACAAGGAAATCATTCTGAGCCAGCGTCAGGTTGATGCCCAACAGTTCAACTCCGAAGCGGTGAAAGCCAGTGTCGAACGTGCCAAGGCCGCCGCCGCACAGAGCGCCGACACATTGCGGCGCATGGAACCCTTGCTGAAACCTGGCTATGTCTCCGAGGAGCAAGTGGACCAGGCCCGTACCGCCGCCAAGAGCGCTCGTGCCGAATTGAACGCGGCGCTGCTACAGGTCAAACAAGCGGCCGCTGCGGTCAGCGGGGTCGATGCACTGGTGAGCAAGCGTGCGGTGATACAGGCAGAGATAGCCCGTGCCGAGCTGGACCTGGAACACAGTGTGGTCCGCGCGCCCTTTGACGGGCTCATCGTCGGCCTGACCACTTCCAATGGTCAATTCGCCGCTGCGGGTCATCCCCTCTTCAGCCTGATCGATACACGTCGCTGGTATGTGGTGGCAAACTTCCGCGAAACCGAACTGGACAAGATCCACATTGGCAGCCGCGCCACCCTTTACCTGATGGGCGACAGCCGCCAGTCGTTCAGTGGCACTGTCGATTCCATTGGTTTCGGCGTGTTCCCCGATGACGGCGGCGCCCAGGCTGCAGGGCTGCCGAAGGTCGCGCGGACCATCAATTGGGTGCGGGTGGCACAACGCTTTCCAGTGCGCATTCGCGTCAATCAACCCGATCCGAACCTGTTTCGCATTGGCGCATCGGCCGTGGCGCTGATCCATGCCGGTCAGGATGGGGATTCGCCGCAATGAGCGTTGCGCCAACATGGGAGCGACGCTTCTGGCGCTTCCTCGACGCGCAGCTTTCGCCCTTTCCGGGGCGGGGCAACGCACTGTTGCGCAACGTGCTGGCCTGCGCTCTGGTGATCATCCTCTCCATGAGCCTGGAAGTGCCGCTGCTGGCGCTGTCGCTGATTATCGTGTTTTTCGTCAGTCAAAGTAACCTGATGCTCACGCGCATGGTCGGCATCCTGTTCATGGTCAGTGCAACCATTGCCGTCGGTATTGCCATCCTCTTGCTCAAGTTCACCTACGGCTACCCGTTGCTGCGCATCCTCTGTGCGAGCGTGGTGTTCCTCATCAGCATGTTCGCCATGCGCGCAACGCGCCTCGGCCCACTGTTCTTCGTGGTGGCCATCGTCACGATTTATGTGCAGAGCCTGGTGGACCTCAATACCCAACCGGAGTTGCTACTGCGGGCCTGCCTGTGGGTGTGGATGGCGGTGGTCTACCCGATCCTGGTGACCTTGCTGGTTAACACCTTGTTGTTGCCGAAGGAGCCTCAGCGGCAATTGCGCGAGACGATGCGCAGGCAACTGGCGCAGGTCGAAATACGCCTGGCCGCGTTAGGGGAGGGGCATCCGGATACGACGCGGATCAGCGCGGTAGAAGTCCAGCAGGGGTTGCTCAGCCTGCACAAACTATTGAAGTACGCCAGCATGCGCGGCTCAGTGAAAGGCCCCCGCGAGATCGACCAACTGGCGTTGATCACCTGCGTTTCTCGTTTGTATGCGGCGGCTGCCGCGCTGGTGTCCAACGGCAATGACACTGAGGCCCTTGTTGCGTTGCGTCAGGATTGCGCGGCCCTGGCCGCAGCCATCGATAACGACACCTTGTTGCAGCCACGAGTCCTGCACAGTGGAGCCTTGCAGCGCTTGCTGGCCCCCCCTGCGCTGGAAGAAATGCGCGATGCCTTGCGCGCCTTGGCCGTTACCGAACATGCCACGCCATCCAGTGCTCCGACAGCCAAGGAGCCCTTGCTGGTACGCGATGCTTTCAGCAACCCCAATTACCTGCTCTTCGCCTTCAAGACCTGGCTGGCCACGCTGATTTGCTACGTGTTCTACAACGGCGTGGACTGGCCGGGTATCCACACGGTGATGCTGACTTGCGTCATCGTTGCCTTGCCCAGTCTCGGCGCCTCGACCCAAAAGGGCCTGCTGCGGATCGGAGGCTGCCTGGTGGGCAGCGCACTGACGCTGTTGTGTATCGTCTTCGTTGTCCCGCACATCGAGACGCTGGTCGGCCTGCTAGCCATGAGCCTGCCGGTGATTGCACTCGGTGCATGGGTGGCCGCAGGCTCCGAACGCATCAGCTACGCCGGTCTGCAGATCATGTTTTGTTTCGCTCTGGCCTTGCTCGAACAGTTTGGCCCGAGCATCGACCTTACGGAAATCCGCGACCGGCTGGTGGGTATCCTGTTGGGCGTGTTGGTCAGCACCCTGGTGCACGGCGTGCTCTGGCCGGAAAGCGAAGGCGACGGCCTGCGCCGGCGTCTGGCCGAAGTCCTGCACGGGATTGCCGCGCTATTGCGTTCGCCGGCGCTGGAACCTGGAGAACCGTCCGACCGCCTGCACGGACAGAGCCTGCGCAGCTGGAGCCAGCTCGCCGAGTGCGAGGCCATGCTGGCACGGGTGGCCCTGGAGCCCGGCTGGCATCAGGGGGAGCATGAGGAGCTGACACTGTTCACCCAGACGCTACTGGCCAAATCACGGGAAATCCTTCTGCTGACCGGACAGTTGCAGCGCAATCGGATAGCGCTCAATGCGCAGCTCCACGCTCCAACGCAGCGCTGGCTGGACGAGCAGCAACAACAAATGGGCGACTGGCTGGAGCGCTATGCCGCACATCTGCAAACCCGGGGCACAGCGTTGGAGGTCTTGCCGGCACTCGGCATTATGATGACTGGGAGTGATGCGAACGCCGAAGCCCTGGCACATGACCTGCGAACGCTGCACCACCTGCTGGACTCGCTGCCGGACTGGCAACACGTTGAGCCAGGTGCCCTCCCGGAGCCGAGCCCATGAGTAGACAACTGCATTGTGCATGGCTGCTTGGCCTGTACCTGGTACTGGGCGGCTGTGCATTGATCCAGGAAGAAGGCAGCCTGGCACCGCAACGGGACCCGGCTGAACTTCGTCTGGCTGACGACCTGCACCTGGCCCGCGACGGCTGGCCCGAGGCGCGTTGGTGGATGCGATACGAAGATCCCCAACTGAACCAACTGATTGAAATGGCCTTCACCCAGGCTCCCGGCATCGCGATTGCCCGCAGTCATATCGACCAGGCTCGTGCCCAGGCCGACACCGTGAAATCCTTGACTGGCGTGCAAGTCCAGTTGATCGCGCTGGTCAATCGCCAGCACGTCTCCGCCAATGGCTTTTTGGGGCCGTTCGCCCAGAACGAACCCGCCCTCGGGCTCACCGGCCCTTGGTACACCGAGGGCGTGGTGGGCCTCGGCGGTGTCTACCAAGTGGATCTCTGGGGGCGTCAACGAGCCCAGGTAGACGCTGCCTTGGGCGTGCATAATGCGCGTCAGGCCGAAGAGGCATGGGTCGAACTGGAGGTATCCAGCAATGTGGCCATGCTGTATTTCCAGATCCAGACGGCACAGCAGCTACTCGACGACTTGCAGCATATGTCGGCCATTACTGCGGAAGTAGTGGCCGCGCACCAGGCGCGTATCGAACGTGGCCTGGAGTCGCAGCCACTGAAACAGCAGGCGTTGAGCAATCAGGCGCTGATCGATCGCCAGGTTGTCTCCTTGCGCAGTCAGGTATGGCAACTGCGCGAGGCCATGCGAGCGCTACTCGGCGTGGGAGCCGACGTCACCTTGCCGCTGGCACCGCGCGCGTTACCGGAGCATGTTTATGGGGTACCCGATAGCCTGGGTTACGAACTGTTGGCAAGGCGACCGGACCTGCAGGCCTTGCGATGGCTGGTGCAAGCTTCCTATTCGAACATAGACGCGGCCAAGGCGGCCTTCTATCCAAGTTTCGATATCAAAGCCTTCTTCGGCGCCGACGCCCTGCACATGGGCGATTTGTGGGCCCATGGCAGCCGGCAGATCAACCTGATACCGGGGCTGACCCTGCCTGTTTTCGACGGAGGTCGCCTCAATGCCGAACTGGCCAATGCCCGCAGCTTGAGCAATGGCCTGGTGTATCAGTACAACCAGGCCGTACTGGATGCCGTGCGCGATGTCGCCGTGGCCGGTAGCAAGCAGCAGGCATTGGAAACGCAGGAGCAGTTGCAACAAACGCGCATCGGCAATATGCGTTTCAATCGCGACAGTGCCACGGCGCACTACCAGCGCGGTCTGCTCGACAGGGTTACAGCGCTTGAGTCGAATCTGCCGCTGCTGGCCGAGCACAGCGGCCTTGCCTTGTTGCAGGGGCAGCGGCTGGAAAGCGAAGTTGCCCTGATCAAGGCGCTGGGTGGTGGCTATCACTCCAGCAAAACAATTGCATTGCAGGAAAATTGAGCCTCGCTTGAAGCCCTGGATTGAATCACCCCTTAACCTGGAGATTTCAAGGGCTTTCGTATTGAACCTGAAGCACGCGGCCAATGAGTTTTTTTATCATGTAAAGGGGCGCAATATGAACTGCCTGGCGTTCGAATGACATGTCGCAGTCGGCTGGCGTGTAGTCATCTCGGGCACCATGGGTAAGGACTTTCCCGGGTGCGATGAGCGCACTTGCTGTCAACTGCAGGGGCCGGAGGAGGCGTTTTGAAACCATTCCCGCTCAGACCAGGCGCCTCAACTCTGAACATGTTCCTGCAAGGGGGCTTGCCACGCCGTGATGCTGTACCGCAAACGTTAACGGAAAAAGCGGTCATCCCGGGCATTCCCAATGCTCGCTACTGGCTGGACAACGACCTGTCGCTGTTCATTCAGGATGCAATTGAGGGCAACAAACGCGAGAGCGAGGCTCTCAACAGGGCTGGGAAACCGAACAACATCCTGCCGCTGGCAAGTATGCTGGCCGTTTCGGGAGGCGGTGACGCCGGCACATTCGCAGCGGGACTCATTACGGGGTGGACCAAGCATGGGACTCGCCCCATGTTCAAGGTCGTCACGGGCATTAGCGCGGGCGCCCTGGTCGCCCCGTTCGCCTACCTGGGATCCGCGTACGACGAGGTCATTCGGTATATCGCCAACGCCATCGGTCCAAAAGACGTTTTTCGTTCGCGAAACGTGCTAACCCGTCTTGCCAGCGACGGTATAGCGGACAGCAAGCCACTGGCGCGGCTCATTACAAAGTACGTCACTGCGGAGATTCTTGCGGCGATTGCAGCGGAGTACGCCAAAGGACGAATCCTGCTGATCGGCACAACCGACCTTGATTCAGGGCGGCCAGTCACCTGGAACATGGGCACTATTGCCTCTAGCAAAGCACCGGGAGCGCTCGACCTCTTCCGCAACATCATGATCGCGTCGATGAGTATTCCCGGCGCAGTCTCACCCGTCATGATCGATGTAGACGTTGACGGCAAACAGTTTCAGGAAATGCACGTGGACGGAGGGGTAATCACTCAGGTGTTCCTTTATCCGCCTGGCACCAAGATGGCGTTGAACAGGGCCACCGGAGCACCTTTGCGACTCGAACGTCATTTCTATGTCATTCGTAATGGGACACTGGAGCCGCAGTGGTCCGGGACGAAACGCCGTACATTGAGCATCGGCGGTCGAGCCATCAGTGCATTGATTCAAACTCAGGGGATCAGCGACCTGGAGCGAATTTACCGTATGGCGCAGCAGGACGGAGCGGATTTCAATCTTGCGTACATTGGCTCCGACTTCTACTTTCCGCACAATCAGAAATTCGATGGCGAGTACATGAGGCGTTTATTCGATTACGCTTTTCAACTCAGCGCGAAGGGCTATCCGTGGCATAAATCGCCGCCGAACGAGAGTACGCGAGAGAGACCTGGTCCTCTGGTACCCCTATGAGCAGTGCACCAAAGGCCTGGGAACGGCGCAAGTCGACGAGGTGACTGCACGAATGCTCGGAGTCGCCGCATCCAACCAGGGAACAGGGTTCGTGATGGAGGGTGGTATCCGGTTGGTGAAATGACAAGGTCAAGGGTTTGCGAGCGAACGCTGATGCAAACCCTTGTTTGTTTCTGCTGCATTACTTCTGTCTTGATCGTGGTTGTCTGATGCTGCTCAGGACTCCGGGTCTGCCTTGCGGCGATCGTTGCCGGTTGGGTTACCGGTATCGATCAGTCTTCTTTCCAGCAATACGTTTTCCAAGGCCTGGCGGTCTGACGGGTTCAGTTGATGCTCGCGTTCCTTGAGCTCCAACAGGATCGGGCTGGACCACTGGCGATAGGTTTGTTCGGCACTACGATTAGGTGACATGGGTTCCTCCTTGATCAGGCTCCTGCCAATTAAGGTGCCGCAGTTCGATACGCCAAAAACCCTAGTCGACGAAGCCTGTTCTCGCCAATGCTTTACGTCGGACTTCCATTTTCCCAGACGCCCGCAGCCGCCGTGCGCTTAACGTAGTCGCTAAAGTCGCGCGCCGGCCGACCCAGTGCCCGCTGTACGCCATCGGCCACGGGCGTGTTGCGGCCGTCGAGCACAGTCGTGAAGAGATACAACACCAGATCGATCAGTTGCGGTGGGAGTTGTTCCTGTTCCATTGCCTGTCGATAGGCGTCCGGTGGTACGGCCACGAAATCGATCTTGCGACGGGTGGAACGGGCAATCTCGGTCACGGCTTCGGCAAACGTCAGTGCCCGGGGGCCGGTCAATTCATAGAGCCGGTCTGTGTGTCCGGGTTGGGTCAGTGCTGCGACGGCACACTCGGCGATGTCTTCTGCATCGACGAAGGGCTCGGCGACCTGGCCGACGGGGAGAGCGAGTTCGCCTTGCAGGATAGACTCAAGAAAGTGCGCCTCACTGAAGTTCTGGCAGAACCAACTGGCCCGCAGAATCGTCCAGTCAATCCCGCTATTCTGTATGACACGTTCGGCCTGTTCCGCTTCTATTTCGCCGCGCCCGGATAACAATACTAATTTGCGGATTCCGCTTTTCACCGCCAGGTCGGTGAAAGCCTGGACGGTTTCAAGGGCGCCCGGAACGGCAAGATCAGGTTGAAAGCAAATGTAGGCCGCATCAACACCCTCAACCACGGCGTCCCAGGTTGATCGATCTTCCCAGTCGAAGGGGGGATTGGCGTCGCGGGAACCCCGGCGGACGGGCAGGCCGGCCGCTTCGAGTCGTTGTGTGATGCGCCGTCCGGTTTTGCCGGTGGCGCCGAGGACCAGCATGATTGGTTGATCGGTTTTCATCGCGTACATCTCCATCGGTTAATGTGAGTGATGCTCACGTTTAAAAGATGATAGATGCTCATGTTTTGCCGTCAACCCATCAGACCGAATTCCCCGACGTGTGGGCATCTATTATTGGGCGTGGGGAATGGCGATGCTAAGGTGAGTACATGTCACGTTATTGATCGGGAAATTCCCTCGTGCGCAAAAAGCCCTCTGAAACCCTCGAACAGCCTGCTACAGAAGCTGTTCGGCGTAATCCCACACAACAACGTAGCCGCGAGCGTCAGGAGCGGATTCTGGCTATCGCCACCCAATTGATTGCTGACAAGGGTAGCGATCAACTCAAGATGAGTGAAATCGCCGAGCGCTCCGAGATCTCGATCGGTTCCCTTTATCAGTATTTCCCCGACAAGAGTGCCGTCATCCGGATGCTGGCCGAACGCTACAACGCTGAGAGCCGTCGTTGCATTACCGAGGCAATGGAAGCTGTCGAGGATGCCCAGGGCTTGCATGCCGCCTATTCGCAGTTGCTCGATCAGTATTACGAGATCGTGATGGCGACGCCGGTGATGCGTGACATCTGGTCCGGCATGCAAGCCGACAAGCAGCTATTGCAGCTGGAGCTGGAAGAAAGCCGGGTTGCCGGGGCGCTACTGGCCCAGGCCATGCTTCGCGTATTCCCGCAAAGCGATGAGCAACAGGTTCAGGAATCCGCGTTTTTGATTTGGCACCTGGGCGAGGCAACCATGCGGTTGGCTGTCACTTGTATGCCAGAGGAGGGGGGCGCACTGGTTGAGGCGTTCAAGCGTATGTCCCTGCGCGAAATCATGGAGCCAGCGTGCAGGGACATCTAATCGCAGTAAGTAAAAGCTGTGCGGCTATTTCAATTCCCTAAACAAAAGGTTGGCCGGCAAAGCCACGCGGTAGTCGTTGCGGGCCGGCCATCGCGGTCAGTCGCTCGATCCAGGCTGAACGCCAGTTATTGGCGGTGTGCACGGCCTTGGCTTTGCGTGCTGCGCGGCGGGCAGCGTTGCGTTCGGTCTTGCGTGCTTCTTTGTATGCGTCAGTGTTTCGGCAGCTCCTGCATTTCACGCGATTGAGTTCGCGGGTGGATACGAGGTTGTTGCCGTTGTGACCGCAGGCCAGGTGCCCGCTGACTTTGAAATGAGTGACCATTGGAACGTCTCCTTCGTGACGTGTGATTGGTTGACCCCACGTGAGCAGTGACGTTCGATTGGTTTTGGACAACAAAAAACCCAGCATCAGGCCGGGTCGTGGGAGAGGGTGAAAGTCAATCAGGCAGCCGGACGCTCGGAGACGTCAACGTCACCGATCATGCGGCCAATCAGGCCTTGTCCTCGCAGCGAAAATCCGTGACGGATCATCTGAACCGAGGCAGAGGCCGGTCGACAGGTTTGAGTGATGACAGCGTGTGCCGAATCAGCGGCGTGTCCTTCTCGATGTCGTTCAGGCGATCACGAATTCTGAGGGCGGTGGGGTGCCCGCCTTGATGATCGACCCAGTCGGCGATTTCCTTGCAAGCCGCGGCCAAGCGGGCCTGACGCGAGTCCAGCAAGGTGAGCAGGGTGGTGATGGACTCTTTTTCGGACATGGGAAACACCTCCGTTCAAGAAACCTGGTCATGGCAGCAAAAAGCCCGCCTGGGGCGAGCTTTCTGCCGGAAGGGTTACTGATCCTTCAGCCATTTCAGTATAGACCCGTTAAAAAATGGTGACGGCCGTCAACTTTGTCGGGCTGTCACTTGTGATTTAGCGTTCAACTGGCGGCAAACACGCACGGCGTCTTCTTCAACATCGTAGCCATCTCCGATAAAGCCTTGGGTGCGGGTATCGGCGATGCGATACCAGACCGCGGCTTCCGGTGGCAGGTGGTCATTTTCACCGGCACGGCGGCCATGGATGATGATCTTGTTGCAACGCCTCACAACGAAAATGTCTTCCATGGCGTCTCCGCAGCGGATTCGTGGTCAGTTCAACTATAGAAGCCATTGGTGATCGTGCAAAAAATAGGCAAGTTAATTCGTCGGTTCAGGCGTGTCGGCGGATTTACGCCAGCACCGCTACCGCTTTTATTTGCGCCCAGAGTTGCTGGCCAGGGTGGACGTTCAGTTGATCGCGAGAATATCGCGTGATTCGCGCGAGCAACGGCGTGCCTGCGGCGTCCAGGCGAATCAGCACGTGAGCGGCGTTATCGGCGCTCATTTCACTGACCACCGTGACCGGCAGACGATTGAGAATGCTGCTTTGCTCGGTACTGTGCAGGCTCAGGCTCACATCCCGCGCCTGGACTTTGCAGCGCAGTGCCTGGCCCACCTCCAGCGGCGTATGCGGCACACGGATGTTGAGGGTGGTGTTGGGCAATTGCAGGCTCAGCAGTTGATAGTCGGCATCATAGGCGCTGACGCGACCTTCGATGACCACACCGGCGTCGTCCCCCATGGCCAAAGGCAAGTCGAGGCGCGCCAGGGTTTGGCCGATCGGACCGCTGGCCAATGCCTTGCCGTTGCTGAGCAACACGATATGGTCGGCCAGCCGCGCGACCTCATCCTGGGAGTGGCTGACATACAGCACCGGGATGTCGAGTTCGTCGTGCAGGCGTTGCAGGTAGGGCAGGATTTCACTTTTGCGTTGGGCATCCAGCGCGGCCAGTGGCTCGTCCATCAACAACAGTTTCGGGCTGGTGAGCAAGGCGCGGGCGATGCCGACGCGCTGTCGCTCGCCGCCTGAAAGGTGTTGAGGGTGCCGGTCCAGCAAATGGCGGATGCCCAGCAATTCGGTAGCGTGGGCCATGTCGACCCGACGCTGCGGCTTCGGGATGCGCTTGAGGCCGAACTCCAGGTTGGCCAGTACCGACAGATGGGGGAACAGACTGGCTTCCTGGAACACGTAGCCCAGCGCACGTTTGTGCGGCGCGACGAAAATCTTTTTTTCGCTGTCTTGCCAGACTTCATCGTTGACCTGGATAAAGCCTCGATCAGCCCGTTCCAGGCCGGCGATGCAACGCAGGCAAGTGGTCTTGCCCGAGCCGGAGTGGCCGTAAAGCGCAGTGACGCCACGACCCGGCAGCTGCAGGTCGACGTCCAGGGCGAAGCCCGAGTAACCCAGTTTCAGACGCATTTGAATCATCGGTCAGCTCCAGCCCGCTTTGGTTTTGCGGCTGGAATACAGCGCCAGCAAGACGGCAAACGAGAACACCAGCATCGCCCCGGCCAGCCAATGGGCCTGGGCGTACTCCATGGCTTCGACGTGATCGTAGATCTGTACCGAGACCACGCGGGTCTTCTCGGGAATGTTGCCACCGATCATCAGTACCACGCCGAACTCGCCGACGGTGTGGGCGAAGCCGAGAATGGCCGCGGTAATGAAACCGGGGCGGGCCAGGGGCAGCGTCACGCTGAAAAAGCTGTCCCAGGGATTGGCCCGCAGCGTCGCGGCCACTTCGAGAGGGCGCGTGCCGATTGCGGAAAAAGCGTTTTGCAGCGGTTGAACGACAAACGGCATCGAATACAACACCGAACCGATGACCAGCCCTGCAAAACTGAAAGTGAGGGTGCCAAGGCCGAGTGATTGGGTGAACTGGCCAATGAACCCGTGAGGGCCGAGCGCCAGCAACAGATAAAAACCAATCACCGTCGGCGGCAGTACCAGGGGCAGGGCGACAATCGCCCCGACCGGGCCGCGCAACCAGGAGCGGGTGCGCGACAGCCATAACGCAATCGGAGTACCGACAATCAGCAGGATGACGGTCGTCAGTGACGCCAGTTTCAGGGTCAGCCAAATAGCGGAAAAGTCGGCACTCGATAGCGACATTTAGATTTCGTAACCGTAGGACTTGATGACAGCTGCCGCTTTCGGCCCTTTGAGGTAGTCAACCAGTGCCTTGGCGGCCGGGTTGTCCTTGCCCTTGTTGAGAATCACGGCGTCCTGTTTGATCGGGTCGTGCAGGCTGGCCGGAACGATCCAGGCCGAACCGCTGGTGATCTTGCCGTCCTTGTAGATCTGCGACAGGGCGACAAAACCCAGCTCGGCGTTGCCGGTGGAGACGAATTGGTAGGCCTGGGTAATGTTCTGGCCTTCAACGATCTTGTCTTTGACCTTGTCGGTCAGACCTTCCTTGGCCAATACCTGGGTAGCTGCCAGGCCATAAGGCGCGGCCTTCGGATTGGCGATGGACAGGTGCTGGTATTGGTTCTTTTTCAGTACATCGCCCTTGGCATCGACATAACCTTCTTTGGCCGACCACAGCGCCAGGGTGCCGACTGCGTAGGTAAAGCGTGAACCCTTGAGGGTGTCGCCTTCGGCTTCAAGTTTTTTCGGTGTGCTGTCGTCTGCCGAGAGGAACACTTCGAACGGCGCGCCGTTTTTGATCTGGGTGTAGAACTGGCCGGTGGCGCCAAAAGAGGTGACCAGTTTATGCCCGGTGTCTTTTTCAAAATCAGCGGCGATGGCCTGGATGGGCGCGGTGAAGTTGGCAGCTACGGCAACCTGGACTTCGTCCGCCTGGGCTGAGCCGAAGGCGAATACGGCGATAAGGCTCGCGAGGCAGGCAGGGGCAAAACGTGAGGCACGAATGGTCATGAAACGGCTCCGTTAAAGGCAATTGCGGCAGGGGTAAATCGTTATGTACATAAATATATAGCGAATTGCCTTTGAACGGAATGTGTTGTCATGAAATTGTATACAACTTTAAGGAAAGTGATGCTCAGAGGCGACCTAGCAGTCTCGCTAATCCTTCTTCAGCCAGTTTTCTAGTCAGTGCCTCGGTGGTCAATTCGACCCCGAGGGTAAAGGCCTGACCGGCCCAAAGGTTGCTGAAGTCTGCTTCACCTTTGGCCCGCAGAGGCATCAGCGCGCCACCGGCAAGGGGGAAGGCCGGGGCCTTGGCGCTCATGGGGCCCAGTTCACGCATCACCCGATTAAGGATGCCCCGGGCCGGGCGACCGGTGAACACGTTGGTGACGGCCGTCTCGCTTTCCTTGGCGGTGCGCAAGGCTTTGTGATGGGACGGGCTGACCTTGGCCTCTGGCGTGAACAGGTACGCCGTTCCCACCTGTACCGCCGAAGCGCCGAGCATGAAGGCGGCGGCGACACCTCGTGCGTCAGCGATGCCGCCGGCGGCAATCACGGGCACTTTTACCGCATCGACGACTTGCGGCACCAGGGCGAAAGTCCCCACCTGACTGCTCAGGTTATCGCTGAGAAACATCCCGCGATGGCCTCCGGCCTCAAAACCCATGGCAATGATTGCATCGCAGCCATGCTGCTCCAGCCACAGGGCTTCTTCGACGGTGGTGGCCGAGGACAACACTTTCGCACCGGTGGCTTTCACCCGGTCGAGCAGGGATTTTTCCGGCAGGCCAAAGTGAAAGCTCACCACTTCAGGGCGAAACGCTTCGACCACTTCACAGGCCGCGTTATCGAACGGTGCCCGATTGGACACCGGTGTTGGCGCATCGAAATCGGCGCCAAGTTCCTGGTAGTAGGGTTGCAGCAGGTTTTTCCAGTCCTGCGCGCGTTGCTCATCAGGAGCTGGAGTTTGATGACAGAAAAAATTGACGTTGATCGGGCGCTGGGTGTGTTGGCGGATCGTTTTCAGCTCTTCGCGCAGTTGATCCGTGCTGAGCATCGCCGCTGGCATCGAGCCCAGGCCACCCGCATTGCAGGCTGCAATCACCATGGCCGAGTTGTTGGCTCCGGCCATCGGCCCCTGAATGATCGGCAGTTCGATCCCGAGCAGGTCAAGAATGCGGGTATCTGGCCATTGGTTCATGTGCTGTGTTCTCCGACGTTGAATCCGGGCAGGGACGCTAGAACAGGATTTGTAACGCAACGATTGGCGCAAGGCCAGTCGTCATTTCAGTTCGCCGGGCTTTCTTCAGCGCTCGATGGGATGGCTGATTGGCTTAAAGTCGAGTACGACAATTTGTTGCCATGTGTTATTTCAAATGCACCACCACCAGACTGATTCCATTGAGAGGCCGTAATGTTCAAAGGTATTTTGATCGACAAAGACGACAGCGGTTACCGGGCCACACTGCAAGAGATCCAGGACGATCAGTTACCCGAGGGCGATGTCACGGTGCGTGTTGCCTACAGCACGCTGAACTTCAAGGATGGCCTGGCAATCACCGGCAGCAGTCCGGTGGTGCGCAAATTCCCGATGGTGCCGGGCATCGACCTGGCCGGTGTCGTCGAAGTCAGCGGGCATCCGGACTACAAGGTCGGTGACGCAGTCCTGCTCAATGGCTGGGGCGTGGGTGAAGGGCATTGGGGTGGCTTGGCGCAAAAGGCTCGCCTGAACGGTGACTGGCTGATTCCGTTGCCCAAGGCATTCAGCGCCGCCCAGGCGATGGCCATCGGCACGGCGGGCTACACGGCCATGCTGTGCATCCTGGCTCTGGAGCATAACGGTGTGACGCCTGAGCAGGGCGAAATCCTGGTCACCGGCGCCAACGGTGGCGTCGGCAGTTTCGCCATCGCATTGCTGAGCAAGCTCGGCTACCGGGTGGTCGCGTCCACCGGACGCACCTCGGAGCACGACTACCTGAAGCAACTGGGCGCTGGCGAAATCATCGACCGTGCCACGTTGTCCGAACCAGGCAAGCCATTGGCCAAGGAGCGCTGGGCGGCAGTCATCGATTCGGTCGGTAGCCATACCCTGGCCAATGCGTGCGCCAGCACCAAGGCCAATGGCACCGTCGCGGCATGCGGTTTGGCGCAAGGCATGGACTTTCCGGCGTCCGTTGCACCGTTCATTCTGCGCGGTGTGACTCTGGCCGGGATCAACAGCGTGACCCAGCCCAAAGCCAAACGTGTGGAGGCCTGGAGTCGACTGGCCAAGGACCTGGACTTCAACCTGTTGCCGCTGATCAGTCACGAAATCGGCTTGAGCGAAGCCATCGAAGCCGCGCCGCGCTTGCTTGCCGGGCAGTTGCGCGGGCGCGTGGTGGTGGATGTGAATCGCTGATTACTGCGACTCGCGCTCCAGCAACTGGCGTTTGCGCTCGACACCCCAGCGATAGCCCGACAGATTGCCGTCGCTGCGCACCACGCGATGGCACGGGATCGCGACTGCCAGGCTGTTTGCGCCGCAGGCTTGAGCCACGGCGCGAACGGCTTTCGGCGAACCGATGCGTAGCGCGACATCGGCGTAGCTCGCCGTGCTGCCGACAGGAATCTCCCGCAGCGCTTGCCAGACCCGTTCCTGAAACGCGGTGCCGCGCACGTCCAATGGCAGATCCAGGCCAATCGCCGGGGCTTCAATAAAGCCGACGACCCTGGCAATCAACGTTTCGAACTCCTGATCGGCGCCAATCAAATTGGCGCGCCGGAATTTGTCTTGCAGATCACAGACCAATTGGTGCGGATCATCGCCGAGCAGGATCGCGCATACCCCGCGTTCACTCTGCGCCACCAGAATCGCCCCCAGAGAACACTGGCCGACGGCAAAACGAATATCGTTATTTTGACCGGCCGCGCGGTAGTCCCCGGGTTTCATCCCGAGCAGTTGGTCTGCCGCTTCATAAAAACGGCTGTTGGAGTTGAAACCGGCGTCATACAGGGCATCGGTCACCGAGCCGCCGTTCGCCAGCCGCTCGCGAACCTTGCGTGAGCGGTGAGCGTCGGCGTAGCCCTTGGGCGTCAGGCCGGTGACGGCTTTGAACACGCGATGGAAGTGGAAGCTGCTCAACCCTGCCGCATCGGCCAATTCGCCCAGGGCCGGCAGCGATTCCGCGGTTTCGATCTGGCGGCAAGCGGCGGCCACCGTCGCGGCATGTTGTGCGGCGAGTTCGCTCTGATCTTTTGTCGCGCGCTTGCTGGGACGATACCCCGCGGCCTGGGCCTGTTCGGCGCTATCGAAGAATTCGACATTGTGTGGTTTGGGCAAGCGCGCAAGGCTGCTGGGATTGCAGTAGATGCCTGTCGTCTTCACGGCATAAACAAACTGCCCGTCAGCCTTGGGATCACGCGCGACAACGGCGGCCCAGCGCGGATCGTTTTCAATGGTGATCTTGGTCGATTGGGTTGTCATGGCGTCATGTCCTTTGAGTGGTTGACTACACCTTAATCACGGGGCAATACCCACGCACTCCGGCGCTTGCGGTCAAATTCGAAGCCTTTATCCGGCGGTACGGAACGTGAAATTGATGCGTTGCCCGCCGAGTCTCGGGTGATGGCCATCCTTGATCGGCAACACACCGTGATAACGCAGGCGATCCACCCCACCCCAGACCACGATGTCGCCATGCAGCAGGGGAACGCGTTGACTTTCGTCGCTGCGTTTAAAACCGCCGAACAGGAACATCGCCGGCAAGCCCAGCGATACCGAAACGATGGGGGCGGCGTAGGAATATTCGTCTTTATCTTGATGCAATGACATTTTTGCCCCGGGGATGTAGCGGTTGATCAGGCAGGAGTCCGGCGCAAAATCGGTGAACCCTGCTGCCAGTGCCGCCGCTTGTGCCAGTTGGAGAAACACTTCGGGCATCATTGGCCAGGGCTGACCGGTTTGTGGATCATCAAGGGTGTATCGATAACCGCTGCGGTCAGTGGTCCAGCCGAATGTGCCACAACTGCTCAGGGCTACCGACATGGTGAAGCCGCCGGGCGTGACCATCTGCCGAAACGGCGCGGCCGCCAGCACCGCCTCCAGGGCGGGCAGCAAGCGCTCCAGCCAGGGTAGGGCGAAGCCTCGCAGCACGTATGACTGTTCGCCGATCTGCTCGCGCCTGGGCTGTTGCTCGGGCTCTGCATCGGCAAACAGATCGAAAGTCAGCGGATTCATGGGCTCATAGCGCATCGTGAAAGATGATTCCAAGGGTATGCCGTTTACCGCTGTGCAGGCGACTCACGCCGTGGCGCAGGGTCACGCGGTAGTAACCGCGAGTCCCTTTGACCGGCCGTTGGTTGACCGCAAAAATCAATCCGTCACCTTTCTTCAGGCCGATGACCATCGGGCGTGACTGCATTCGCGGGCGCTGTTCTGTCAGGACAAATTCGCCGCCCGTGAAGTCTTTATCCGGGTCTGACAGCAGAATCGCCACTTGCAGCGGGAAAACGTGTTCACCGTACAAATCCTGGTGCAAGCAGTTGTAGTCCTGCGGACCATACTGCAGCAATAACGGTGTCGGACGGTTCTGACCAGCGGCATGACAGCGTTCGAGGAAGGCTTGATGAGACTCAGGAAAAACAATGGGCAAACCCATTTGCTCATGCCAGCGATTGGCGATGGGCACCAGTCGTGGGTAGAGCGCGTTGCGCAAGCGGGCCACAAGTTCCGGCAATGGGTAGCTGAAATACTTGTACTCGCCTCGGCCGAACCCGTGGCGAGCCATCACCACGTGCGAGCGAAAGGGCTCGGCTCGGGGGTACAAGGCGCTGACTTGCTCGCAAGCCTTGTGGCTCAGCAGTGACGGGATGACGGCGTAGCCGTCCTGATCAAGTTGCTGCTCCAGCCGGGGCCAGTCCAGCCTGTCCATAAATTGCTCGCTCATTGCCGGACCTCTGGTTATTGAGGTGGCCAGTCTAGAAAGCAACAATAAAACAGGCACTCCGGCGCTTGCGGTCGAATTGCAAGTGGGAGCCGACGTCCATTGTCGCTCCGGATCGCGTTACAGCGCTTTACTGACGCTGATTTCGCTGATGACGTCGTCCTGTCCATGAATGGCATCCAGCGCCGCTTTGGCTTCTTCTGCGGTACCGTTTTCAAGCTGGGCAAACTCGAAGCGACGCTCGCCGTTGAGTTTGTATTTGATGACGTACTTGGTCGTTTGGGCCACGGTCGTATCTGCCTGTCTTGTGTTTCGGGTGTGCTGATCAGCTCAGTTTCGTGCTGGAACGGCGAATGATTTTGATCGAGTGCGTCAGGGTGGGCTTGCGCGTCACGCTGATAGCGCGGCGGTTGACGGTATCGATCGTGATGTTCCAGAAACCGGTGCTGGGTGCGGTGATGCGGGCCGGAAACGTGTCGAATGCACCGCCGTGATAGGTGTGACGGCCGCCATTTTTAAAGCTGCGGAAGTTGGCGTCGTTCATCAAACGAATGTTGCACATTTGGGAGCATTGAATGACGACAATGTCGTCTTCATTGAGGTGCTCGCGCTGATGGATAAATTTCATGAGGCGCCTCCAGAAGGGCTTTTTCTACAAAATCAAAACGATAGCATGGGCGATTGGCGCAGTTTATCAGCCCGAACGCCTGATTATCCGGCCGCTTTGACAATAAAAAACGCTTATTTCACGTTTGATGAGCGATAAAGCAGTTTGTCTCGGAGAAAAAACGCATCTGCGCTGTCCGAGCCTCTTTATCGGAGGATTTGTATGAAGTGGGGTTTGTGGTTGTTGCCGATGGCATTGACGATGAGTGGTTGTGCGAACGTCTCGGAAATCAACGAGTCCCTGCCGACGATGAACGTGATTTCTGGCAAGAAGCCCCATGAGTACGCGCAATGTCTGAGCGAAAAACTCGCCGAAAGCCGTGGCGCCTTGCAGATCGAGCCGCACAAGGATGGATTGCGTGTGATCGTGCCACTCAAGTATTCCTCGGGCCCGTCTGCCGTATTCGACATTGATGAACGCTCGGGCGGCAGCAGCATCAAGCTGCACGAGAGCATGTCCAATGTCCCGGTGCGTCCAATGGACGTACAGAATGCTGCCAACGAGTGCATTTCCGGCTGATAGACTATCGACGATCAGCACCGATGCCGCCAAAGCCTTGCTTTGGCGGCATCGTTATTTCTGGAGTCGAATATGAAGCGAGAGCAGGTCCGGGAGCGCCATGCAGAGGGGCTCATCTGCGCCACTCATGTGATTCAGAATCCGGCGGAGCGGGGCGAATGGATCGTGTTTTTCAAGAAAAGCGCAGGGCGCAGCTATTTCCTGGTGGATGACAATGATGAAGTCGAGTCCTTCAGTCGCCTTGATGATCTGATCGATACCGTACGCGGACTTGGAATCAAATTCGCCGAAATCCATTTGTAGGGCGCGGCGCCTTACTTACAGATCACCACGACGCTGCGGCTCTTGTAGTTACCGATGTCGGCGCCGAGTGTCTTGTCGCTCTCCTTGAGCGAGGGCGTGCCATCGGTTCCGACAATTCTGTAGCCGGTGCCTGCACAGGACGCGTCGGCCTTTTCGTAGCACGTAGCCCAGGAATTGGCTTCCCCGGAGCAGTTAATGGATAGAGCTTGCTCTCCGCTGCCCAGGTAGGTTTCTTCCGACGTTGCGCAGCCACTCAGGGCCAATACCGCTAGCAAAGGCAAAATTTTATTCATGGTTTGATCATCGTCAGGGGGGGCTAAGGCTGAGACAGCGCCGGACTCAAAAGGTTATAGCCAAAGGCCACTTCTTTTTCGGTGTTCATAAGAAAGGTCCTTCACACATTCCCGGGAAACTGTAGGAGCCAGCTTGCTGGCGATGGACCCAAGTGCACCGCGTTTATCCAGTTCACACGCGTTATCGTTCACGACCATCGCTGGCAAGCCAGCTCCTACAAGGGGTCATGCCCACGCTGAAACTGTAGGAGCCAGCTTGCTGG
>NZ_JBWKXF010000017.1:24321-98202 GCF_059422645.1 Pseudomonas sp. GW821-FHT01C01
GCGATGGACTCGAGTGCGCCGCGTTTATCCGGTTCACACGCGTTATCGTTAACGACCATCGCTGGCAAGCCAGCTCCCGCAAGGGGTCATGCCCACGCTGAAACTGTAGGAGCCAGCTTGCTGGCGATGGACTCGAGTGCGCCGCGTTTATCCGGTTCACACGCGTTATCGTTAACGACCATCGCTGGCAAGCCAGCTCCCACAGGAGACAGCGTTTGCGTCGAAAACGGAGTGACCTTCAAACCAGTGAAAGCACCATAAAAAAGCCCTGCGCCATGGCAGGGCTATTCGAGAGGGGCGTCGGTCAGCTCTTGTCCTTGCCGCGTCGCTTGGGTTCCGGGTGCTCAAGTTCCAGCACCGATGCCACTTCGATTGCCAGGGCTTCTGAGGGGAAAGGCCCGGCGATATTTTCACCGGCGACACTGGCCACCCACCATTGACCGTCTTTCTCCTGATTGATCAGGAATCCATTGACGCTTTTTACTGCCGACATCTATTTGCCTCGTTGTCTGGTTCAATCGCGCCATGATACCGCCAAATGCACTCAACGGGTGCCGATGGGCGTATGGTGGGTGGTTCCGGGCCATTGAATGCCGTGCAACTGCGCAAGTCTCTGCTATGCATAAGAGGTTGCGCAGTGACCTGTGCACTCGCGCAGGGAACTATCGCCAAGAATATTTCTCTATGTTGGCATCGGTTAGCCAGCGCGGGGCATTGTAAGGTGCACGCCGCCTGATTAGACTGCGCCGAAACTCGTACACACAGCCCTTTCAAGGACTTATATGATCAAGAAATGCTTGTTCCCAGCAGCCGGTTACGGTACTCGCTTCCTGCCAGCGACTAAAGCCATGCCCAAAGAAATGCTGCCGGTGGTGAACAAGCCACTGATCCAGTACGGCGTCGAAGAAGCACTGGATGCCGGTTTGACCGAAATCTCCATCGTCACCGGTCGCGGCAAGCGCGCCCTGGAAGACCACTTCGACATCAGCTACGAGCTGGAAAACCAGATCAAGGGCACCGACAAGGAAAAATACCTGGTCGGCATCCGCAAGCTGCTCGACGAGTGCTCGTTCTCCTACACCCGTCAGACCGAAATGAAAGGCCTGGGCCACGCGATCCTCACCGGCCGTCCACTGATCGGTGACGAACCGTTCGCCGTGGTACTGGCGGACGACCTGTGCGTCAACCTCGAAGGCGACGGCGTACTGACCCAGATGGTCAAGCTGTACAAGCAGTTCCGCTGCTCGATCGTGGCCATCCAGGAAGTCGATCCGGCAGAGACCAACAAGTACGGCGTCATCGCCGGCGAGATGATCCGCGACGACATCTACCGCGTGCACAGCATGGTTGAAAAACCAAAGCCGGAAGACGCACCGTCGAACCTGGCCATCATCGGCCGCTACATCCTGACTCCGGACATCTTCGACCTGATCGAACAGACCGAACCAGGCAAGGGCGGTGAAATCCAGATCACCGACGCCCTGATGAAGCAGGCCCAGAATGGCTGCGTCATGGCGTACAAGTTCAAGGGCAAACGTTTCGACTGCGGTGGCGCCGAAGGCTACATCGAAGCGACCAACTTCTGCTTCGAAAACTTCTACAAGACTGGCAAGGCTTACTGATAGCCAGCGACCGGTTTGTATCGAAAAGCCACCTTCGGGTGGCTTTTTCATTTTCCGGCCCCATATCGTTTGCAGCGCTTGCTCCACAAATGTCTGCGGGTATGCTGGTGGCCTGCCGAGGAGATTGAAAATGGCCTACGATTTTGACCTTTATGTGATTGGTGCCGGTTCTGGCGGTGTGCGGGCTGCGCGGTTTGCCGCCGGGTTCGGCGCGAAAGTGGCCGTGGCCGAAAGCCGCTACCTGGGCGGGACCTGTGTGAACGTCGGCTGCGTGCCGAAAAAATTGCTGGTCTACGGTGCGCACTTCGCCGAAGACTTCGAGCAGGCTTCCGGTTTTGGCTGGAGCCTGGATGAAGCGCAGTTCGACTGGGCGACATTGATCGCCAACAAGGACCGTGAGATCAATCGCCTCAATGGCATTTATCGCAACCTGCTGGTCAACAGCGGCGTGACCTTGCATGAAGGTCACGCGAAGATCGTCGATCCGCATCAGGTCGAGATCAATGGCGAGCGCTATACCGCCAAAAATATCCTGATCGCTACCGGCGGCTGGCCGCAGATTCCGGAGATTCCGGGGCATGAGCACGCCATCAGTTCCAACCAGGCGTTCTTCCTCAAAGAGTTGCCCAAGCGTGTGCTGGTCGTCGGCGGCGGTTACATCGCGGTCGAGTTCGCCGGGATTTTCCACGGTCTGGGCGCCGAGACCACGCTGCTGTACCGCGGCGAACTGTTCCTGCGCGGCTTTGACGGTTCGGTGCGCAAGCATTTGCAGGAAGAGTTGACCAGGCGCGGCATGGACCTGCAATTCAATGCAGACATCGAGCGTATCGACAAGCAGGCCGACGGCAGCCTGAACGTCACGCTCAAGGATGGTCGCCAGTTGGAAGCCGATTGCGTGTTCTACGCCACCGGCCGCCGCCCGATGCTGGATAACCTCGGGCTGGAAAACACCGGGGTCAAGCTCGACAAGAAAGGCTTCGTTGAGGTGGATGAGCAGTACCAGACCGCCGAGCCGTCGATCCTGGCTCTGGGGGATGTGATCGGTCGCGTGCAACTGACGCCGGTGGCCCTGGCTGAAGGCATGGCAGTGGCGCGGCGCCTGTTCAAGCCGGAGCAGTATCGTCCGGTGGATTACAAGATGATCCCGACGGCGGTGTTCAGCCTGCCCAACATTGGTACCGTCGGTTTGACCGAAGATGAAGCGCGCGACGCCGGGCACGAGGTGGTGATCTACGAAAGCCGCTTCCGGCCGATGAAGTTGACCCTGACGGAATGTCAGGAGCGCACGCTGATGAAGCTGGTAGTGGATGCCAGGACCGACAAGGTGCTGGGTTGTCATATGGTCGGCCCGGATGCCGGTGAAATCGTCCAGGGCCTGGCGATTGCCTTGAAGGCCGGCGCCACCAAGCGTCACTTCGACGAAACCATCGGCGTGCACCCGACGGCCGCCGAAGAGTTCGTCACCATGCGTACGCCGGTCGCCGGTTAATCGTCCTTCGCTGCGTCTGCCGCTGCCGTAATGGTCGCGGCCAGACGTACGCGCTCTTCCAGATCCGTCCGGGTCTTGGCTAAATCAATTTCCAGTGACCTGTTGATCTGCGACTGCTCATCGACGTTCTGTTTGAGTGCCTGACTTTCCAGCAGGGCGACGCGCAGGCGTTCCTGGAGGAGGGTGCGTTCGCTGTCAACGCGAGTGGCCTGTTCCAGCAACTGATCCTGACGGGTGTTGCTTTGCTTGAGTTGTTCTTGCAGCAGGCTCAGTTCTCGCAGCGTGCCGCGGTTTTCAGTCAGCAAGCGTTCATTGTCACGGTGCAACTGGGTGATTTCATCCTGGCGTACCAGCGCACTTTGTTGTGCCTGACGCAGTTCCATCTGTATTTGTTGCACCTGGCCTTCATGGCGACTCAATTCCTGTTCGCGCTGTTCCTTGACCGCATTGCGGTAGTGCTCCAGTGCGTCGCGAGTGTGCAGGTGTTTTTCTTCCAGGGAGCGAATCTGCTCGTCCTTGTCTTTCAAGCGCAATTCGAAATCCGCCAGCGCCTGGTTCAGCCCGGCGTTGCGGGTTTGCTCCGTTTGCAACAGGGCGCTGGTTTCTTGCAGGGTCTCGGACTCCTGGGTCAGCGCCAGGCTTTGAAATTCGTATTGCTGGTGCAGTTCGCTGTTGGCCTCCTGTGCTTCGACGAGCTGGCTTTCCAGCGCCTTGCGTTGTTCTTCGTATTGCGCGCGCGCCTGGTCGATGGGTTCTTGTGCCTGTTCCTTGAGTCTTTGCGCGAGCCGCGCCACTAGCGCCATCAACTCGTCGTCTATCGGTTCCGTCGGTGCTTCGACAGGTTCGACCCTGTCATCGAGCTCCTTGAGATAGCGATGAATCGTGGTTTTCGAGCCGGTATTACCCATCTCGATCCGTACGGCATCGATGCTGGGGTTTTCGCCACGGGCGAGGATCGCCAACCGGGCGGCTTGTACCACCGCTCTATTTACACCGCCGCGTGCCATGAGTTCTCCCGTGTTTCTGTGATGTGGTACGTACCACGTAAATACACATTGTACCATTCATTAAATAAAGTTAAATACTGAATGTAATTAACACGGGATATACTGGTATTACCCCGTGTGATCGCAGTTTCGAGGTTCTCCTCGTGCTATTTCCGTACACAAACCCTTGTAGGAGCGAGCTTGCTCGCGATAAGCGGGGCACCTGCCAACCAGCGTCATCGTTAACGATCATCGCGAGCTCGCTCCTACAGTCGGTCAAAACAGGTTCATTTCCTATGAGCGATCTGGATCGCTATCTGCAAGCTGCGACTCGCGACAACACACGTCGCAGCTATAGGGCAGCCATCGAACACTTCGAAGTCACGTGGGGCGGTTTTCTGCCGGCAACCGGCGACAGCGTGGCGCGCTACCTGGTGGCCCATGCTGGCGTGTTGTCGATCAATACGCTGAAACTGCGCTTGTCGGCATTGGCGCAGTGGCACAACAGCCAGGGCTTTGCCGATCCCACCAAGGCGCCTGTGGTGCGCAAGGTGTTCAAGGGGATTCGCGCGTTGCACCCGGCCCAGGAAAAACAAGCTGAACCCTTACAGCTTCAGCATCTGGAACAGGTGGTCAGTTGTCTGGAACTGGAAGTGCAAACCGCCAGGGCCGAAGGTGACCGACCGGGATTGCTGCGGGCCAGGCGCGACATGGCGCTGATCCTGCTGGGCTTCTGGCGCGGCTTTCGCAGTGACGAGTTGTGTCGGCTTCAGGTTGAGCATGTGCAGGCAAGTGCCGGTTCCGGCATCAGCCTCTATCTGCCGCGCAGCAAGAGTGATCGCGATAACCTCGGCAAGACGTATCAGACGCCGGCCTTGCAACGCTTGTGTCCGGTGCAGGCTTATATTGACTGGATCACCGAGGCGGCACTGGTGCGTGGGCCGGTGTTCCGTGGTATCGACCGTTGGGGGCATCTGGGTGAGGAGGGCCTGCATGCCAATAGCATCATCCCGTTGTTGCGTCAGGCACTGGAGCGCGCTGGCATCGCGGCCGAGCACTACACCAGTCATTCCTTGCGCCGCGGTTTCGCCTCGTGGGCGCATCAGACGGGCTGGGACTTGAAGTCGTTGATGAGCTATGTCGGCTGGAAAGACATGAAGTCAGCCATGCGCTACATCGAGGCCAGTCCGTTTCTCGGCATGACTCACATCGCCGTGGATCCACGCGATCCGTAGCAGCTGGCGAAGCCTGCGTTCGGCCGCGCAGCGGTCGTAAACCCGGCTTGCATGGCCTGCCTGATACGCCGCGAGTTCTGATTTCACGACCGCTGCGCGGCCGAACGCAGGCTTCGCCAGCTGCTACACAGAGCGTTTTCTAGCGCGCGAGTCGAGGAAAGGCCCATGGCGCCATGGATCTCTCCCGCACAACCACGTTGCAATGCGATCCGTAGCAGCTGGCGAAGCCTGCGTCCGGCCGCGCAGCGGTCGTAAACCTGGCTTGCATGGCCTGCCTGATACGCCGCGAGTTCTGATTTCACGACCGCTGCGCGGCCGAACGCAGGCTTTGCAAGCTGCTGCAAAAAATCCTGAATACCGTTTTCTTCTATTAATACAGTCGGCTAATAGCGAAAGCCAATCAGCAACATCAGGTTTGCCAATGAGCCAACCGTCCGTCGAGTGAGTAAAGTTCTCTCCATCAACTTCTTAACCCCTGACGGAGAGTCAACGATGCCTATCATCAACAGCCAAGTTAAACCGTTCAAAGCTGACGCATTCAAAAATGGCGACTTCGTAAAAGTCTCGGACGCTGACCTGAAAGGCAAGTGGTCTGTGGTGTTCTTCTACCCGGCCGACTTCACCTTCGTATGCCCGACCGAGCTGGAAGACCTGGCTGACAACTACGACGCATTCCAGAAGCTGGGCGTCGAGATCTACAGCGTTTCCACCGATACCCACTTTGCCCACGCTGCCTGGCACAACACTTCGCCAGCCATCGGCAAAATCCAGTACACCATGATCGGCGATCCGACCCACACCATCTCCCGCAACTTCGACGTGCTGATCGAAGAAGCAGGCCTGGCTGACCGTGGCACCTTCGTGATCAACCCGGAAGGCCAGATCAAGATCGTTGAACTGAACGACGGCGGTGTAGGTCGTGACGCTTCCGAGCTGCTGCGCAAAATCAAGGCTGCCCAGTACGTCGCTGCTCACCCTGGCCAGGTTTGCCCTGCCAAGTGGAAAGAAGGCGAAGCCACTCTGGCGCCGTCCCTGGATCTGGTCGGCAAGATCTAAGTCTGTGATCGCTTCATCAGGGCGGAACTCCGCACCTGTTCAGTAAGTTGCACCGCCCAATAAAAACGCCCGGGCGAGATTCGCTCGGGCGTTTTTTTATGCCTGCTTTATATGAAACAGCAAAAAGGAAATCGCCCGTATGTTGGACACCAATCTTAAAGCCCAGTTGAAATCGTACCTGGAACGGGTCACTCAGCCGATCGAGATCGTTGCTTCCCTCGACGACGGTGCGAAATCCCAGGAAATGCTCGAACTCTTGAAAGACGTTGCCAGTCTTTCCACCCAGATTACTTTGCTCGACAACGGCGATGATGCGCGCAAGCCGTCGTTCTCGATCAATCGCCCGGGAGCCGATATCAGCCTGCGTTTCGCCGGCATCCCGATGGGCCATGAATTCACTTCGCTGGTGCTGGCCTTGCTGCAAGTCGGCGGTCATCCGTCCAAAGCCAGTGTCGAAGTGATCGAACAGATTCGCTCGCTCAAAGGCGAATTCAGCTTCGAGACTTACTTCTCGCTGTCCTGCCAGAACTGCCCGGACGTCGTTCAAGCATTGAACCTGATGGCGGTACTGAACCCGAACATTCGCCACGTCGCCATCGACGGCGCGCTGTTCCAGGCCGAAGTCGATGATCGCCAGATCATGGCTGTGCCAAGCATTTATCTGAACGGCGTGAATTTCGGCCAGGGTCGCATGGGCCTGGAAGAAATCCTCGCCAAAATCGACACCGGCGGCATCGAGCGCCAGGCCGAGAAAATCAGCGCCAAGGATGCCTTTGATGTGCTGGTGGTCGGCGGTGGCCCGGCCGGTGCTTCGGCGGCAATCTATGCGGCCCGTAAAGGCATTCGCACCGGTGTCGCGGCCGAACGTTTTGGTGGTCAGGTGCTGGACACCATGGCCATCGAAAACTTCATCTCGGTGCAGGAAACCGAAGGACCGAAACTGGCCGTGGCGCTGGAAGAACACGTCAAGCAATACGACGTGGACATCATGAACCTGCAACGTGCCGACAAACTGGTGCCCGGCAAAAATGGCGAGCTGCACCAGATTCATTTCGCCAGCGGTGCATCGCTGAAAGCCAGAACCGTGATCCTGGCGACCGGTGCGCGGTGGCGTGAAATGAATGTTCCGGGGGAGCAGGAATACCGCAACAAAGGCGTGGCGTACTGCCCGCACTGCGACGGCCCGCTGTTCAAAGGCAAGCGTGTGGCGGTGATTGGCGGCGGTAACTCCGGCGTCGAAGCCGCCATCGACCTGGCCGGTATCGTGTCGCATGTCACGCTGCTGGAGTTTGATGTGCAGTTGCGTGCCGATGCGGTATTGCAGCGCAAGTTGCACAGCCTGCCGAACGTCACTGTGATCACCCGTGCACAAACCACTGAAGTCACCGGCGACGGTCAGAAGGTCAACGGCCTGCGCTACAAGGATCGTCAGAGCGACGAATTGCGCAGCGTGGAGCTGGAAGGGATCTTTGTGCAGATCGGTCTGCTGCCAAACACCGACTGGCTCAAGGGCACGGTCGAGCTGTCACCGCGTGGCGAGATCATCGTCGACGCTCGTGGTGAAACGTCGGTGCCAGGAGTGTTTGCCGCCGGCGACGTGACCACTGTGCCGTACAAGCAGATCGTGATTGCAGTGGGCGAGGGCGCCAAGGCATCCCTGAGCGCCTTCGATCACCTGATCCGGACTTCCGCCCCGGCATAAAACCCAGCGCTGAAAACACAAGACCTGTAGGAGCGAGCTCGCTCGCGATGGTCGTCAACGATAACGCTGGTTTGCAGGGGCCCCGCGGCGTTCTCCGGTTTATCGCGAGCAAGCTCGCTTCTACAGGGGGCATCGGCTGCCGGCGCTGAAAACACAAAACCCCATGAGCGATCATGGGGTTTTTTTGTGCCTTACACATCACCAATGTGGGAGCGGGCTTGCTCGCGAAGGCGTCGTATCATTCGACATTGAAGTGACTGACACTGCGCCTTCGCGAGCAAGCCCGCTCCCACAGGGGATTCCTGGTGGATCTTACAGCGGTGCGGGCTGGATGATTTCGACCCAGTAGGCGTCCGGGTCCTTGATGAATGCCAGGCTCTTCATGCGGCCGTCGCTCAAGCGTTTCTGGAAGTCGCAGCCCAGTGCTTCAAAGCGCTCGCAGGCGGCGACGATATCCGGCACCGAGATGCAGATGTGGCCGAAACCGCGGGGGTCGGTGTTGCCATTGTGGTAGGCGAAATCGGCATCGTTCTCGGTGCCGTGGTTGTGGGTCAGTTCCAGAATGCCGGGAATCGATTTCATCCACTCGGTGCGCGCGGCGGCATCGGCCGGGATCTGGTTTTTGTCGACCAGCGCCAGGAAATACAGGCTGAACTCTGCTTCCGGGAAGTCGCGTTTTTCCACCAGTGTAAAGCCCAGAATGCGTGTGTAGAAATCCAGGGACTTGGTGATGTCCTTGACGCGTAGCATGGTGTGGTTGAAGACAAATTTCTGTGTAGCGGCGTCCGGTTGGGCGGTGACGCCGGGGAAGGTGTTCAATTCGTGCAGGCTCATGGGCCCTCCGGGAAATATGTGGGCTAACGAATGGCGACAATGATACGCAAGGGTTCGGACATCACCAAACCCAAACAGTCGGCTATTGCCTGACAGCCGGCCTGGGCCCAGACTTTACGGCTCAATCCGTGAGTGCCCATTGCAATGATTCGATTCTGTAAATTGCTGTTCATCCTGCTAAGCGTGCTTTCGGTGGTGGGTGCCGCTCGTGCCGATGCGCCAATGGTGACCTGGCCGGAAGGCTGGCAGATCGAAGTCGTGCCTGAATCGACGTTGGGGGTCAGTCGCCAGCGGGCGGTGAAAAATGATCAGAATGGTTCGCCGGTCATGGTGATGGAGCTGACCGTGAGTCAGGTGCAAAGCGATCATCAGGTAAACCTTGAAGGCGTATTGCTGGAGATGCGCAAGTCAGTACAAAAAGACTTCTTTCAGGGCGGCTATCAAAGTGTCTGCACGCGAATACATTCGACTACGTTGAGTCGATTGGCTGCGCTGGAAACAACCTGCACCATCACGCAAAACGGGAGACATGTGCTTTCTCAAACATTGGTGGCCGCGGTGGATGCAGATAAGGCCTATGTTCTTTCCTACGCAGGGCAGGCCGAGGCTTATAAGACGAGCCAGGATGAAATAGACGCTGCCCGTAACAGCTTGAAACTTTAGTAAGTGACAGTGCTTTTTCGATGCATGAAGAATATTTTAGATACCAAAATGGATTAAGCACAAAGTTGTTGGCTGTTGGGTAATTGTCCGGCGCCCGCCCTCCGGCATTTAGATGGCCCATGAAAAAGCCCTGCATAAGCAGGGCTTTTTTGTCGCTGCGAGAGTTAGCCGCGCAGCCAGGAATCGACGGTGGCTGCACCGTACTGTTCTTTCCAGGCTTTCAGGCCGCGGTGGTTGCCGCCCTTGGTTTCAATCAGCTCGCCGGTGTGCGGGTTCTGATAAACCTTGACCACTCGGGCGCGGCGGGTTTTAGGTGCTGCTGCCTGCTGCAGGCCGGATTTTGCCGGGTTCGGATCGAGAATGGCGATGATATCGCGCAGGCTCTTGCCATAGGTTTTCATCAAACCCTGGAGCTTCTCTTCGAATTCGATTTCTTTCTTGAGCCCGGCATCGTTCTTCAAGGATTCCAACTGCTTGAGCTGTTCTTGAAGGGCCTTTTCGGCTGCACGGAATTCAGCGAGTCTGGACAATATCTTTACTCCAATAGTGTGTTTGGCTGATACCAACCGCAAACAAAGCTATAAGCCAAGAGCCTTGAAGCGACTCGGTGATAGTGGCTCGCCTGCCAATTTAGCGCAGGCATGAAAAATTGTAGTAGTTAATTGGCCAAGAGTAAATCCTGTCTTTTTCTTCATGTAACAACAGTAGTGTTTTGATTCAAATTGGTGCCTGCAATCGTAGTTTTGTCGGTTAAATCCGCTAGTTAATGGTTGCTTAATGCACTAATGAATTCCGCACCCGGCATGGGCTTGCCGAACAGATAACCTTGCAGGAAGTTGACCTGATGAGCGCTCAGGTAATCACTCTGCTCACGAGTTTCGACACCTTCGGCCACCAGGGCAAGGTCGAGCTTGACCGCCAATTCGATGATGCTGTCCAGGATGTGGCTGGAGAGTGTGTCGATGCCGATCATGGCGACAAAACTCTGGTCGATTTTCAGGAAGTCCACGTTGAACTGTCGCAGGTAGCCAAGGCTTGAGTGACCGGTGCCGAAGTCGTCGATGGCGATTTTCACGCCCAGTTCGCGAAGTTGCTCGAACAGTTGCAGGGTAATGGCCGTGGGCTCGATCAATTCGCGCTCGGTCAGTTCCAGCACCAGATAGATCGAGCCCGGTTCGAACGCATCGAGAAATTCGCGGCAATCCTTGACCAGCTCAAGATCCTGGCAATGACTGGCGGTGATGTTGATGCCAATGTGAAACGGTTTGTTGAATCTGCCGGATTGCGGCGCCAGCAGGGCGGCGGTTTGTCGCATCAGCGAGCGGGTCATCGGCACGATCAGTCCGGAGTGCTCGGCAAACGGGATGAACAGATCCGGACGCACCAGGCCTTCCTTCGGATGTTTCCAGCGCATCAGCACCTCGGTGCCGGACCAGCTTTTACTGTCGCCATGCACCACGGGCTGAAAATACGGAATGAACTCTGCGGCTTCCAGTGCCCGTTGCATTTCCTGGGTGGGTGCCGATGAGCGCTTTTGCAGTAAATGACCAATTGAACCGGCAATCACACCGAAGAACATCAGCAAGCTGAACAACGGTGGATACTCGCTTCTAATGTATCGCCAGGTTTCGCCTTCGGGGAAGCCGGCTTGCACTGCAAAGGCATAGCGCCCGGAGGTCAATCGACTTTGCGCAACGGGCAGGTCTGGCGCAGCGCCGCTGTGAACCTTGCCGTCGGCGGATATCCAGTCCGGGCCAACTTGCAGCAACAACAGGGTCTGGCGGCCTATCAGGCGCAGAATATTGCACAAGTGATGACCGTCGAGGGTCGTCAGCGCACCTTTTTTTCCTTCGCTCAGGCGGTACACCAGCAAGGCGGTGTTGGGCGTCACCGGATTGCCGTTCATGAGCCATAAGGCGCCCTGGGTGTAATCACCGGGGGTGACCGTCTCCTGATAGTCGCCGAACAAAGAACTGCAATAGAGGTTGTTGTCCCACACCAGGCTGGTTGATCGCACGAATGGGCGGCGAGTGACCTGCTCGCGCAGGGCCAGATTGACGTCACCACAACTTTGGCCGGCCAGCGGCAGCAGTTCGCGAGCGGCTTGGGCGGTGTTGTCGAGCATCAAGTCGAACTGGCGAATCGCTTCCTCGGCGGTTTGTTCGCTGTCCTGCTTGAGCGCACGCTCCGCTTGCATGTAAAGAATGGCGGCCCCGAGCAGCACCGGGAGCAATCCACTGATCAGGGTCACAGCCATTCTTGTGCTGCGGCTGCGGGTTTTGGCTTTCAACGGCATTCGCGAATCCTGTCACGAAGAAGTAAGGCTCTCAAACGCTGGCAGGGCAATACGCCTCCCATGAAGAGTTCGGGTGTGGGTCATGATAGTTGGCGCTTGGCAGTTATGCCGTTCAACGCAGGTCGAGACTTGCGGCCAGCTTGATAAAGGCCAGCGTCGCGGGAGAGGCCTGGCGTCGATCGAGCACCGCCAGACCGACCTGCCGCGACACCGCAGGCGACAGCGGTTTTTTCACACAGCGGCTGTCAATCTGATGGGGTAATGAGCCCTCGGCAACCACCGTCACCCCGTCGCCGCGAGCGACGACATCCAGGGTGCTCATCAACTGCGAGCAGCGATAGCGGATGTTGGGTGTCAGTCGGGCCGCGCTAAACAGACGTGAAACCAGTTCCGATGAACCGGCCTCGGTCAGTACAAACGGGGCGTGGCACAGATCGTCCAGGCTCAGGCTGTCGTAAGCCGCCAGCGGGTGGCCGGAGGGCAGCAACGCTACCATCTGGTCTTCGATCAGCGCGACCGTGTCGAAACGCTCCTCGGGCAACACCACAAAACCGATGTCGATCCGTCGTTCTTCCAGCCACTGGAGTACCTGGCGGTCAGGGCCTTCGTCGATATGCACCTCGATGCCGGGATGGGCGGCGCGGTACTGCTGCAGAATCAACGGCAGCAACTTGATCGATGACGTCGGGCCGAAGGAGCCGATACGCAGCGTGCCGCGTTTCATGCCTCTCGCATCGGCCGCTTCCTGGCGCAGGGTGTTGGCCAGGCCCAGCATTGCACGGGCGCGTAGCAACAGTTGCTGGCCAATATCGCTCAATTCGACCCGGGATTGATGCCGGCGCAACAACTCGACACCCAACTCCTGCTCCAGGGACTTCAAGGCATGGGAGACCGCCGATTGGGAAATGCCCAGGCGATTGGCCGCTGCCGTGAAGCCGTGGAGTTCGGCCACGAGGGAGAAAATCTCCAGTTGAGTGAGGGTCATGAGTGTTTGCTCATTTTACGATGACTGGGTATTAGTCGAATGATACGTCATCTCTCCGACATCCAGCCTTGGAATCTTATGACGATCTGCGAGCAAACCCTGTCAAAACCCTCGGACCTGCCGGTGTATCTGAAACTGGCGGCGGTCACCATGGTGTGGGGTGGCACCTTCGTTGCCGGACGCTTTCTGGCCGACAGCCTCAGCCCGCTGCTGGCTGCCAGCCTGCGGTTTTTACTGGCCAGCGTGGCGTTGCTGCTGTTTTTACGCATGGTGCGGATACCGCTGGTCCGGCCCAGTACCCGGCAATGGTTGCAATTGCTTTTACTTGGCTTTTTCGGGATCTTTTTTTACAACCTGTGCTTCTTTTATGGCCTGCATTACATCAACGCGTCGCGGGCGTCCTTGATCGTGGCACTGAATCCCGCTGTGATCGGCCTGGCTTCCTGGCTGCTGTTCAAGGAGCGATTGAACCGGGTGCAAGTCGCCGGTATTGCGATCTGCATGGCTGGCGCGAGCATGGTGATCGTCAGTCGCAACCCGCAATTATTGGCCGGCGGCGCCGATACCTGGATCGGTGATCTGCTGATCTTCGGCTGCGTCCTCGGCTGGGGTATCTACTCGCTGTGCTCCAGAGAGCTGAACCAGACCCTGGGGCCGGTGCAAACGGTGACCTATTCGATTCTGCTGGGCACCGTCCTGCTCTGGTTGACCTGCATTGTCCGCGGCGAGGTGAGTGTCGCCGCGATCGCCAACCTGGGGGCGCCGCAATGGTTGAGTCTTTTGTATCTGGGCGTGTTGGGTTCGGCGCTGGCTTACATCGGCTACTACGACGGCATTCGCAAAATCGGTGCGACACGTTCCGGGGTGTTCATTGCCTTGAACCCGCTGACGGCGGTGATCCTGGGCGCGCTGCTGCTGGATGAGCCACTGACGCTGGCAATGTGCCTGGGCGGCGGGCTGATCCTGACGGGGATTTTCCTCTGCAACAAACCCCTTGCGCGAGCAAGGAAAAAGGGGATTTGATACAGAAGGCGGACAAACCTATTTACGCTGTGTAGAATCCGGTTACGCATACAATAATAATCGTCTTCTGGCAGCAGAAGCCTCGCCCGCAAGAGCCTTGGGTCGACAATGAAGATATTCGGGTTTCAACTGATCTACGGTGATTTTCTCGCCCGCAGTGTGCGGGGCATCTCCTGTGCGCCACCCACCGGTCTCAGCATTGCTAGCAACTAACATTTGTTAATTTCAGCTGTTAATTCTAAAAGCATGATGAGGCGCCAACCATGGCAGATTTATACGAAAACCCAATGGGCCTGATGGGCTTTGAATTCATCGAGCTCGCATCGCCGACCCCGAACACCCTGGAGCCGATCTTCGAGATCATGGGCTTCACCAAGGTGGCGACCCACCGCTCCAAGGACGTGCACCTGTATCGCCAGGGCGCGATCAACCTGATCCTCAACAACGAACCCCACAGCGTGGCCTCCTACTTTGCGGCCGAGCACGGTCCGTCGGTGTGCGGCATGGCGTTTCGCGTCAAGGATTCGCAAAAAGCCTACAAGCGTGCCCTGGAACTCGGCGCCCAGCCGATCCACATTGAAACCGGCCCGATGGAGCTGAACCTGCCAGCGATCAAAGGTATCGGCGGCGCGCCGCTGTACCTGATCGACCGTTTCGGTGAAGGCAGTTCGATCTACGACATCGACTTCGTGTTCATCGAAGGCGTTGACCGCCACCCGGTTGGTGCCGGCCTGAAGATCATCGATCACCTGACCCACAACGTGTATCGCGGTCGCATGGCCTACTGGGCCAACTTCTACGAGAAGCTGTTCAATTTCCGCGAAATCCGCTACTTCGACATCAAGGGCGAGTACACCGGCCTGACCTCCAAGGCCATGACCGCACCGGATGGCATGATCCGCATCCCGCTGAACGAAGAATCGTCCAAGGGCGCCGGGCAGATCGAAGAGTTCCTGATGCAGTTCAATGGCGAGGGCATCCAGCACGTTGCTTTCCTGTCCGATGACCTGCTCAAGACCTGGGATCACCTTAAAAGCATCGGCATGCGCTTCATGACCGCGCCGCCGGACACCTACTACGAAATGCTCGAAGGCCGTTTGCCGAACCACGGCGAGCCGGTCGGCGAACTGCAAGCGCGGGGCATTTTGCTGGACGGTTCGTCCGAGTCGGGCGACAAGCGTCTGCTGTTGCAGATCTTCTCGGAAACCCTGATGGGGCCGGTGTTCTTCGAGTTCATCCAGCGCAAGGGCGACGACGGTTTCGGCGAAGGCAACTTCAAGGCGCTGTTCGAATCCATCGAGCGTGACCAGGTTCGTCGTGGTGTTCTCTCCACCGACTAATCTGTAGACGCTGTAAAAAACTGTGGGAGCGGGCTTGCTCGCGAAAGCGGAGTGTCAGTCGCCAACTAAGCTGGCTGACACACCGCATTCGCGAGCAAGCCCGCTCCCACATTGGTTTTGTGTGTGCTTAAGGTCTGCGTTGTCGCACCAGGTGCTTGAACCCTTCGAACACCAGCACCAGCACGGCCATCCAGATCGGGATGTACGTCAGCCATTCGCCGGCCTTGATGCTCTCGCCCAGCAGCAACGCCACGCCCAGCAGCAGCACCGGTTCGACGTAGCTCAACAAACCGAACAGGCTGAACGGCAGCAGGCGGCTGGCAATGATGTAGACCACCAGTGCCGACGCGCTGATCACGCCGAGTATCGGGATCAACAGCGACAACCATGGATGCTGGTCAAACACACCGAAACCTTGTGCGCCACTCTGAACGAACCAGAAGGCCACCGGCAGCGTCAATGCCATGTCCAGCCACAAGCCGCCGAGATTGTCCGCCGCCAGCCGTTTGCGCAGGACAAAGTAGGTCGGATAGCCAATGCAGACCAGCAAGGTCGCCCAGGAAAAGCCACCCACCTGATACACCTCGTTGATCACGCCCAGGCAGGCGAACACCACGGCGATTTTTTGCAGATAGGACAGGCGATCGCCATAGGCGAGGCGGCCGGTCAGGACCATGGTCAGCGGCAACAGGAAATAGCCGAGTGATACGTCGAGGCTGTAGCCGTTGAGCGGCGCCCACATGAACAGCCACAGTTGCACGCCGAGCAGGGCAGAGGAGGCGATCAGCGCGCCAATCAGTTTCGGAGTGGCAATGGCGCGCCGCACAATCTCGAGCACGCGTTTCCATTCCCCGGACCACACCATGAACACGGTCATGCAGGGCACGGTCAGCAGCATGCGCCAACCGAAGATTTCCACGCCGCTCAACGGGGTGAGCAGCGACGTGTAGTAATACATGACGGCAAACAGCACCGAGGCTGAAACCGATAGAGCGATACCTTTAGACAAGCTGTCCTCGCGAGGTTGAAGGTGAAACGGGGGGCGGAGGATACGTGGTTTTCGGGCCGAATATTGACCAATCAATCAACACGGTCCAATTGTGGGAGCGGGCTTGCTCGCGAAGGCTGCCTGACATTCAACATTGATGTCGGCCGGTAAACCGCTTTCGCGAGCAAGCCCGCTCCCACATTTTGTCTTGTGTTGTGTCAGCTAATGCGCGGTTTGCGCCCCGACACAAAATGGCTCACATCATTGAACCCCGGTGTCGACGCATGCCCCGACGTCACCAGCGAATCGATGAACGCCTCGTCTTCAGCCGTGATCTTCACCGCCTGCGCCTTAGTGTAGGCGTCCCACTGTGCTTCGGTACGCGGCCCGACAATGGCTGAGGTAACTGCGCTGTTGTTCAGCACCCAGGCAATCGCGAACTCGACGATGCCGACACCGCGCTGCTGGGTGTATTGCTGGATTTGCTGGGCGATACGCAGGGATTCGACGCGCCATTCGGTTTCCAGGATGCGTTTGTCCTGGCGTCCGGCACGGCTGTTGGCGTCCGGTTGCACATCCGGCGCGTATTTGCCGCTGAGTACCCCACGCGCCAGCGGGCTGTAGGGCACCACGCCGAGACCATAATTTTGCGCAGCAGTGATCTGCTCGGTTTCAGCCTGGCGATTGACGATGTTGTACAGCGGCTGGCTGATTACCGGGCGGTCGACCCCTAGCTTGTCAGCCACGCGAATGACTTCGGCGATGCGCCAGCCACGGTAGTTCGACAAGCCCCAATAGCGGATTTTGCCCTGGCGAATCAGATCACCTATGGCGGATACCGTGACTTCCAGCGGCGTATTGTGGTCTTCGCGGTGCAGGTAGTAGATGTCGAGGTAGTCGGTGCCCAGGCGGGTCAGGCTGGCATCGATGCCGTTGAACAGGTGCTTGCGGCTCAGGCCGCTGCGGTTGGGAACGCCGTCCACGGGGCCGAAGCCGACCTTGGTGGCCAACACCCATTCATGGCGGCGGCTGGCGATGGCCTCGCCGACGATTTCCTCGGAGCGGCCGTTGGTGTAGACGTCGGCGGTGTCGATGAAATTGATGCCCTGGTCCCAGGCCTTGTCGATGATTCGCAGGGAATCTTCGGTGCTGGTCTGTTCGCCGAACATCATGGTGCCCAGGGTCAGGGTGGACACCTGCAGACCCGAATGACCCAGTGTGCGATAGCTCATGAGCAAATCCTTTTACCAGTGGGAAAGGCTCAATCAGATACCAGAACTAACGCTGGGAGCAAACGCAAATCTCAAACACCCCGGAACAAACTGTAGGAGCTGGCTTGCCAGCGAAGAGGGCGTATCAGTCGACACAAATGTCGTTTGACAAGTCGCCTTCGCTGGCAAGCCAGCTCCTACAGTGGTTGGGTGGTGATCAGGCGCGCAGGGTTCGGGTCATGCGCAACGCCAGCAAACTGCCGCAGACAATCACGCCCGCCAGCAGGTACAGCGCCGCATTGGTCGAGCCGGTGCTGTCCTTGACCCAGCCCACCAGATACGGGCTGAGGAAACCGGCCATCTGCCCCATGGAGTTGATCAGCGCCAGACCACCCGCAGCGGCGCCCGCACTGAGCAGGGCGGTCGGCACCGGCCAGAACATCGGCAGGCCGGTGAGGGCGCCCATGGTGGCGATGCTCAGGCCGAGAATCGCGATGGCCGGGTTGGCGGCGAAGTTCACAGCGATCAGCAACCCCAGCGCGCCCATCAGCATCGGCACCACCAAATGCCAGCGGCGTTCTTTACGCAGGTCCGCCGAACGGCCAACGATGAGCATGAACCCTGCCGCCAGCAGGTAGGGAATCGCACTGAGCCAGCCGATCACCAGGTTATCGCTGAAGCCCAGGTTCTTGATAATCGATGGCAGCCAGAAGTTGATCGCGTACACACCGCTCTGGATGCAAAAGTAGATCAGGCCGAAGGCCCAGATCGCCGGGTTCTTGAATACCGCCAGCAGCGAATCCGTCGTGGTTTTCGGTTTGTTGGCCAGGTCTTCTGCGTGGTCGGCTTCCAGCACCGATCGCTCGAATGGGGTCAGCCATTTTGCATTGGCGTAACTGTCGCTGAGCAGGAAATAAGCCAGCGCACCGAGGATCACGGTCGGAATGCCTTGCAGCAGGAACATCCACTGCCATCCGGCGAGACCACCCTGGCCGGCGCCGAAGTGGTTGAGAATCCAGCCGGAGAACGGACTGCCGAGCAGGCCGGATACCGGGATCGCCGACATGAACAACGCCATGATGCGGCCACGGCGGAAGGTCGGGAACCATTGCGAGAGATACAGCACCACGCCCGGAAAGAACCCGGCCTCGGCCGCACCGGTGAACAGGCGCAGGGTATAGAACTCGGTCGGGGTGGTGACGAACAGCAGGCAGGTCGACAGGGTGCCCCACGCGATCATCATCAGCGCGATCCAGCGCCGTGGGCCGAATTTGGTCAGGGCCAGGTTGCTTGGCACGCCGCACAGCACGTAACCGATAAAGAAGATGCCGGCGCCGAGGCCGTACACGGTTTCGCTGAATTTCAGTGCGTCGAGCATCTGCAGCTTGGCAAATCCAACGTTTACCCGGTCGAGGTAGTTGAACAGATAGCAGATGAAAATGAAGGGGATCAAACGCAGGGTAATGCGCTTGTAGACGGCGTTTTTGTCGTCAGCGATGGCCTCGGACGCTACGGCGCTCTGTGTCATGGCGGCTCTCTCTTTATTATGATTTTTTGCGATGCAAAGGGTAACGTTGATCGCCCTGAGAGTCTCGACCACCCTTATGGCGGCTGTCTTTGTGCCTGAGCACAGGGTTTGCAACCAAGGCCTGTGCGGGTGAACAACCCGTTCCATCACCGTCTTCAAGGATCACTCGCATGTTCGAACTCGATCACGACCTGGCCCAGGACATCGTCGACCGGGCGATGGCTATCCTGCCGTACAACGTCAACGTCATGGACAGCCAGGGCTTGATCCTGGGCAGTGGCGAACCGGAGCGGGTCAACACCCGGCATGAAGGCGCGCAACTGGTCTTGGCCAACGGCCGCGTGGTGGAGATCGATGCGCAGACGGCGATTCATCTCAAGGGCGTGCAACCGGGGATCAACCTGCCGCTGATGCTCGACCAGCGCCTGATCGGCGTACTGGGCATCACCGGCGAACCCGAGCAACTGCGCACATACGCCGAACTGGTGCGCATGACCGCCGAAATGCTGGTGGGCCAGCGCAACCAGCAAGCCGAACAGCAATGGCGGCGCCAGCGCTGCGATGATTTGCTGGCGCTGCTGCTCAGCGAAGCCGGGGATTCTCCGCGACTGGTCGATGAAGCGCAGCAGTTGGGCCTCAAGCCACAGATGACTCGAGTGCCGTACCTGTTCGAACTGGGCCTGGAGCACGCTCCGGGGCAAACCGTCGAGGCACTCAGCGCCTGGTTGACCAGCCGTTACCCCGACAGTTGGTGCGTCAGTTCGGCCAAAACCTCGTTGCTCTGGTGCCGGCCGGCCAGTCAGACGGTCGAGAACGAGCGCCTGCTGGACAAACTCGACGGCCTGGGCTGGAACATCCTGCGCATTGCCGTGGGTGGTCAGGCCGATGGGCTGGCGGGTTTGCGCCGCTGCTATCGACGGGTCGGTGACTTGCTGGCCTATGGTCGCGATGTGTTGCCACGTTCCAGATTGCTGACGCTGACCCGCTATCGGCTACCGGTGATGCTCTGGCGCCACCGCAACGACGACGCCCTCGACGAATTGCTCAACCCGCTGCGCAAGGTCATTGCCAAGGACAGCAGTGGTCAGCTGCTGGCGACCCTGCGCAGTTGGTGTGAACACGACGGCCAGAGCCAGGCCTGCGCCGATGCGCTGGGGATTCATCGCAACAGCCTGCGTTATCGAATGGAGCGCATCGCCGAACTGAGCGGGGTTGATCCCCTACGCCTGGACGGCATGCTCGCGCTGTACCTCGGCGTACAACTGCTCCCACAAACCGACATAAACCCGTAGCAGCTGCCGAGCCCGCGAGGCTGCGTTCGGCGGCGTAGCCGTCGTCAATCCTATGCATGCGGTTTTCTTAAAGTACCGCAGCGTTTGAGTTCACGACGGCTTCGCCGCCGAACGCAGCCTCGCGGGCTCGGCAGCTGCTACGGGTGAGGGTGGCAGGGAGAAGGTTTTGTGGAAATGAACAATAATCCTCAAGGGCGCTTGTGCAGCGGACCGGCGTTATTGTTCATGGTGGCTGGCAGCATGTGGACATTGGAACTGGAGAATTCCCATGAAAATCGTCATTGCCCCCGATTCGTTCAAGGACAGCCTCAGCGCTCAAGGCGTGGCCGATGCCATCGCCCTTGGTCTGGCGGAGGTCTGGCCCGATGCACAACTGCTCAAATGCCCGATGGCCGACGGTGGGGAAGGCACGGTCGAATCGGTGCTGGCGGCCTGCAACGGCGAACTGCGCCGCACTGAAGTGCGCGGGCCATTGGGCGCAACGGTCAATGCGGCGTGGGGCTGGTTGCCCGACAGCCACACCGCGATCATCGAAATGGCCGAAGCCAGTGGTTTGCAGTTGGTCCCGGTGGACCGTCGCGATGCCTGCATCAGCAGCACTTTCGGCACCGGCGAATTGATCCGCGCCGCACTGGACGCCGGCGCGCAACGGGTAATTCTGGCGATTGGCGGCAGCGCCACCAATGACGGTGGCGCCGGGGCCATGCAGGCCTTGGGGGTGAAATTGCTCGATGCCAAGAACCAGTCACTGGCACCGGGTGGTCTGGCGCTCGGGCAACTGGCGAGCATCGATCTGGATGGCATCGATCCGCGCCTGAGTGAAGTGCGCTTCGACATCGCGGCGGATGTGAACAATCCACTGTGCGGCCCACACGGCGCGTCGGCGATTTTCGGTCCGCAAAAGGGCGCCTCGCCCGAGCAGGTCGAACAACTGGATCGCGCCCTCGGACACTTTGCCGACCACTGCGCCAAAGCGCTGGGCAAGGATGTACGTGACGAACCGGGGAGTGGCGCGGCAGGTGGCCTGGGGTTCGCCGCCAAGGCGTTTCTCGGGGCGCAATTCAAGGCCGGGGTTGAAGTGGTGGCCGAGCTGGTGGGCCTGGCCGGCGCGATTGCAGGCGCCGATCTGGTGATCACCGGTGAAGGTCGTTTTGATGCGCAGACATTGCGCGGAAAAACCCCGTTTGGCGTGGCACGCATTGCCAAGCAACATGGCGTACCGGTGATCGTCATCGCCGGCACGTTGGGCGAGGGCTATCAGGCGTTATATGCCCATGGCATCGATGCTGCGTTTGCCTTGGCCAGCGGGCCGATGACGCTCGCTCAGGCGTGCACGGCTGCGCCGCGATTGCTGCGCGAGCGAGCAACAGACATCGCTCGGGTTTGGCAGATGGCAGCCTGCACCTGACAACACCGAAATCCCTGTAGCAGCTGCCGAAGGCTGCGTTCGGCTGCGCAGCAGTCGTGTTTTTTTGAGGCCGTCCGGGCGATCGCTTCGCGCTCGAACGCAGCCTTCGGCAGCTGCTACAGGAAATATCCTCAAGCCTGGCCGATCCAGCTGACACGCGCGCACAAACCTATTCCAACAGTGGCGCCCCGGTTGAACGGCAGCGCCCACGAACTGTCGCGCCTGGCGGTGGATTTGAATGCGATGGTCGTGCGGTTTGTTATTTAACGCGCAGAGTCGTTTGACTGGATCTATTTACGCTCAACCAGTACGCAACTGGCTTCGTTGTGCAAGTTTGGCATGGTATCTGGAGGAGGGCGTTTCCAGCGCCCGGTTTTCATGACACCGGGAACAATGACTTTGTTATTGTCGGTCAGCCAGATCTGGTTAAACATGATCCAGTCTTCGAAGGCGGCGCCTGTGCCCGTGCCTATAGTGGTTGGCTGTTTGACTGTAGTTACGGCAAAAGACCAGTTGTTTTCGTGGTCATCACAATTCCTGGCATCAAATACTGTAACGGTCAGACCTGAGTCAGCGTTGTTGAATGACATGGCGTTATAGTCGTCTGATCGGCAGCCAACTACAGATCTGAAATGGTAAGTTCCGGGTTCTGCGGGGATAACACACCCTCTCTCTATATCCGCCTCGATATCACCGAACAGAATTTGCCCGGCAGCAAAAGAGTGTGTTGATAACAACAGGCTGCATCCCAGCATCAGCCCGCTCGTGAGCGTTTTAAGGTAATTCATGTCTTGCTCCTGTCATGCATCGATTTAGCCACTTAGGCTGTTGTGGCAAAACACTAACAGGATTTCCAAAGTGCGAAACCTAGCAGAACTGCTAGTTCACTGGCGTGGCGAGGGAACAAATTCCCTCGCCATAAACTATCTACTCAGGCGGGTCGATTTGGTCCAGCACACGGTTGGCCGTGATCTCCGCCAGCATCACGCTGTTGGAAATGGCCGGCAGAGCACTGCGGTCTTCGCCGTCCAGGTGATCCACCCGTTGATGGACCGCAAGGTCTTGTAGCTTTCATCAAGTAACCGTAAGACCGTTTAAACAAGCGCTCTGCGGCGATGTTTAATGGGCGAGCTTGCGTTAACGGCCCCTCGTGTTGCGTGTGGCACTGCTTGAGGCACCGGGTCTGATTTTTCAGCTGGCTTGAGGTTGAAGTCGCCTGATTTATCCTTGACTAAACGCTCGCCCTCAACGCAAAAAAAAACGGGGTTACCTGTCAACTCTGACAGTTACGCACTTTCTTAAAACACGGTTTACTTCTCCCACGCGCAGAACGACGGGATGCGTTTGGGTAGTGCCCGCAGTATTCGGTCTGCTTTTCGAACCCAAGCGCCATGGAGCTTCCATGGCGCCAGGTTATGCATACGGAGAGCGACAACATGGCTGGTTCAGATAAAAAACAGCAACAGCTTGCGGCAGGTGAGTCCGCATCCGGCGGGGTCGTGCCGCTGGTGGTCCAGGACCCGGATGTCAGTCACATTGTGATAGCCGGGGATGCAAGCGGGTTGATACCCAAGGCAAAGCTCAACACAGATCAAAAAACCACGATCACCATATGGGGCGGCACGCTTCCGGACGACCCCATGGATACTGATTATTTCTGGCTGCAGGTGACGCGTGCAGGCAGTGACGAATGGGCAGATTTTGAAGAGAAGTCCTATACCGGCGGTGATACCTGGGAGCCTCTGGATTTCAAGATTCCCAAGACCTTCTTTCTGGCTCAGGAAAACGAAGGTGCTTTTGACCTCAGATACAAACATGAAAGTCATCAAGGGCCGATTGACTACTCCAATCGCGTTAAAATCTTTATCGACAAAATCCCTCCGAATGGCGCAATACCGCCAGGCAAAATGGTGTTCTCCGTCACACCTCCCATCACGGAAGCATCTTTTGGCACCGATGACTTCCTGGAAGCGACGATTCCCGACTGGACCGGCGATGGACTCGGCACTCAAATCGCTTTCGGTTGGCTCAAAGGAGAGTTGCCCGAAGATCCCGGGCAGATCGATCTGATCGGCCCTCAACCCATCCTCGGGGGCGGCAAGGTAAAAATTCCCAAAGACAAGTTCCTCGCGGCGGGCGATGGCCTGTGTTGCGGTGGCTACGTCCTGATCGACAAGGCGGGCAACATCAGCGCGCTGTCTCTATATGAACTCATGTCAGTGGCGCTCGGTCCGTTACCGCCCAAGCCGCTGCCCAAACCCGCCGTGGCGGATGCTACCGGTGGCGAACTTCTTCGTGAGGACATCATCAATGGCGGCGTGATCGTCCACGTTGACAAGGTAAACAATGGCAAGTCCACCGACACCATTGTTGTCAAATGGAAAGACCTGGAGCTCACGCCCGGTACACCTGTTGGCCCTAACCCAGCCACCGGGTTCGATATCTTCGTGCCATGGGCGATGATTCTGCAGGCGTACGGCAGTGCGAAAGGCGTTGTTGATACTCCCGTTAGTTACACGGTATTTCGCGGCGTCGAGCCTTTTGGTTCAGCAATTGAAACTGTCAAATGCAACCTGTCCATCGCCGGGCCGGAAAACCCTGACCCGGAACCTGGCAACCCGAACCTGAAAGAAGTCGCGATTTACGGCCAGTCGGGCACTAAAAACGAATTGATCGATACCGATGAAGACGAAGCCATTCGCGCCGAAATACTCCTCGTCGCACCGCTGGAAGACGGCGATACATATCAGGTCATGTGGAATGGAAAAGCCATCGGTGTTCCTTATGTCATTGATCTCGCCAACGACAAGGAGGGGGACACAATCGAGATTGATCTCGACTGGGACGTGATCCGCGGCGAAGGCCCAAACGCAACCATGCCGGTCTGGTACGTGCTGACCAACCCGGCCCACCAAAACCCGCAGGAGCCGGCCCCCCGTACCAAGGTCAGTATCGACTTCCTGGTCCTGAAGTTACCCACCGCCGAAGCGCTGCATACCCAAAATAACAACGGACGGGACTTCAACTGTAATTCGTTGCGCTGGAATGCAGCCGGCACCGAATACGGCTTCGAATACAGGATCCCGCCGAGCGCCCTCTTGAAGAAAGGCGATGATGTCAAGGTTGTGTGGGAGGCCTATCAGAACTATACGACGCCAATCGCGATGCCCGCCCTCAAGAAAGAACGCACCTTCACCGACATCAGCCAGGAACAGGCCGATAACGGGATCGTCTGGCTGATCGAACCCTACGCCACGCACATCGAGCCTATCTACGTCAAAGGTGTTTCGTGGGGAAAAGGGGAAGTGTCCTACACCATCACGGGAAAACCTGCCGCGTCGGATCCCACCAACAATCGGGTTGGGCTGTTGCAAGGCGAAGGGAGCTGCGAGATACCGCCAAAGCCTTGAGCAAGCAGGCGAAACAGTAGCAATGACAGAAGGTCCGGATGCCGCGCGGGCACCCGGATTCTTCTGGCAGCCAGCTTTCTTATCCGGGATGTCTTCGGATAAGTCCTACATACCGCTGGATTCACCTTCTATAGCCTGCGCTGCTTTCTATTCCCCTTGCCCATGGTGCCTATATGTCCACGGTTCATTTGTTCAAGCTGCATCCGCTGTCCCGGGCTTTGACGCTGCTATCGATCACGCCTTTCTTGCTGATGAGTGAGGTGGGCTATGCAAGGGTGTTGAACCCCGGTGAGATCCTGAACATTGACGGCACCACGGCTCCTGACAAATACGTATTGAACGGCGCATCGGCCCTGAATGCCAATGGCAGTGCAACTCGTGATATCACCGTCAACAGTTCCACCCTGAACCTCAATGGCTCCACCGTAGAGGCGACCAGAGCCAATGGCGTGCATTTGAATACCGGCACGGCGAACATTACCGGCAGCAACATTTCAAGCGACCGGATCGGTCTGGTGGTCAGTCGCGATCCGGCGGGCACGCAAGGTTCCACTGCAACCGTCAGTGGCAGCACGATCACCGGCGTGACCAACGGTGCGACGGTCAATGCCTTGAGCAGCCTGACGCTGAATCAATCGACGCTCAAAGGCACCGGCCCCAACGCTGGTGGCCTGCGCATGTTCGGTGGCACCGCCGAGGCCAATGGCAGCACCATCATCGGCAGCCGAAACGGCATCGACATCAACGCTGATAACGCGATCAATACTGCCAGTACGCTGGTCTTGAACCAGACGACAGTTCAGGGGCTCAATGGCTCGGCGATCGCCGTGGATGCCGGCAGTAGCGGAACTTCCCAGGCGAACATCGCGGTACTCAACGGCTCTACGCTATCGGCCAGCAATGGCATCCTGATGAACGTTCTGCGGGGCGCCGAAGCCAATTTGCGGGTTGGCAACAGCACGCTGGTCGGCGACATCGTCGCGGACGGCAGCAGCACGGCCAACGTGCTGCTGGAAGACTCCGCCACTTTGACCGGTCGGCTGGAGAACGTGCAGAACCTGGGCGTCAACAGCAATGCCCGTTGGGTCATGGTCGGTGACGGCACGGTGCAAAACCTGGCCATGAATGGTGGTGCCATCCAGTTCGGCAACCCGGGCGAGTTCTTCAAGCTGAACGTGGGAACACTGTCGGGCACTGGCGGTACGTTTTTCATGCACACCGACTTCACCAGCGGGCAGGTCGATACCCTGACAGTGACCGGCACGGCCACTGGCAACCACACCGTGGCGATCGATTCCAGTGGTACGGAGCCTGTGGGCGCCGGTGCCATTGCGGTGGTCCACATCGGTGGCGGTAATGCAACGTTCAGCCTGGCCGGTGGCGCCGTGGATCTGGGGGCATTCCGCTATAACCTGGTCAAACTCAGCGACACCGACTGGTACCTCAATACCTTGACTCGTACCATCAGCCCGGGCACGCAATCGGTGATCGCGCTGTTCAACGCGGCGCCAACCGCCTGGTATGGTGAACTCAGCACTCTGCGCAGTCGCATGGGCGAAGTGCGCATGGACCACGGCAAGGCTGGCGGCTGGATTCGTGCCTACGGCAACAAGTTCGACGTCGATGCGGGTTCGGGTGTCGCCTACAAGCAAGTCCAGCAAGGCCTGTCGTTCGGTGCCGATGCGCCGCTGCCGGTGGGTGACGGACAATGGCTGGCAGGTGTGCTGGGCGGTTACAGCAAGTCCGACCTGGACTTGAGCCGTGGCACCAGCGGCACCATCGACAGCTACTACCTGGGCGCCTACACCACCTGGCTGGATGAGCCGAGTGGTTACTACTTTGACGGCGTACTCAAATTCAACCGTTTCCAGAACGAGTCTGATGTGCACCTCAGCGATGGCAATAAAACCAAGGGTAATTACGACAGCAATGGCGTCGGTGCGTCCCTGGAGTTCGGTCGTCATATCAAACTGGCCGACGACTATTTCGTTGAACCCTTTACCCAACTGTCGGGCGTGATCATCCAGGGCAAAGACTACGATCTGGACAACGGCCTGTCCGCCGAAGGCAGTCGCACCCGCTCGCTGCTGGCCAAGGCCGGGGCCACCGCAGGTCACAACTTCAAGTGGGATGACAAAGTGGTGCAGCCATACATTCGCGCCGCGTATGTGCATGAGTTCGCCAACAACAACGAAGTGAAGGTCAACGACAACCGCTTCAACAACGACCTCTCGGGTTCCCGTGGGGAACTGGGTGCCGGCGTGGCCATATCGCTGACCGACAAGGTCTCGATGCATGCCGATTTCGATTACAGCAACGGCGACAAGATCGAACAACCGTGGGGAGCCAACGTGGGTGTGCGCTATCTCTGGTAAGCGCGCTGGCCCATGAGGTGAACGGCATCGGGCGCAAGTGCGGTGCCGGCCATCACGGCGTTGAATGTTCATCAGGATTTGCGGACACCCTGGCCCTTGCCATGGCGTGTCCGATTTTCAGTGACGGAGAACATGAAATGTCAGCATCCAGTTCTATCCATCAACTCGATCCCTCGATGACCGCGCCGTGGACACGGCCGGCTCCGCTGCCTGATGTGCCGGGAGGAGAAGCCAACCTGTTGCCTCGTTCGGCATGGGCCGATCCGGACAACCCGCTAAGAGTCAAGTTCAAGCCGTGGTACGACTTACCGATCGGTGAGGGGGGCAGCGAGAGTGTATGGGTGTTTCTGGGTAACAATGAATCGAATGTCATCGGTTCCAGAACATGGACGCTGCCCATGGATGCCGACGATCATTACGTTGAAATCAGCGCCGACAAGTTACCCCAGGGCGAGCATCGGATCAGTTTCATCATGGAAAACTTTCAAGGTGTGAAGGCGCGGTCCTTTCCCTACACGGTTACCATCGATAAACAAGAGCCGCTGCTCAACACCATCAGTGACCTGATTTTCCCTCCCGACGTTCTCCCCCCCAAAGCGATCACCGCCGACTACCTGGACGCGCAAACCCCCAAGGACCAGGTACTGGCCATCGTTCCCGCGTATAGAACGGCGGCACCGGGGGATGTGGTCGTTGCAACATGGAAAAATCTTGCCAATGGCAGCTCGGCCCAATTGCGCACTGCACCGCTGACTCATCTCAATTACACCGATCCGGTCGTGGTCACATTCACCGGCGACTTCATCCGCAGCATGGGCGACGGGCAGCGTCAGGTGACGTACCGGGTTGAAGACCGTGCCGGGAACCCGAGTGTCGAGTCGTTATCAGTCGATCTGCTGGTGGCGGCCATCCGGCCGCCACGCTATTTGCCAAACCCTTGGCTCGTTGAGATTGGCGACTTCCCTTCGGAGAGTGGTGTGCTCGACCCGGAAAAAACTCTGAGAGGGGCCACCGCACGTATCCCCGATGACGCGGTGTATTACAAGGAGGATCGGCTCGAAGTACAGTTTGGTGTGCCAGGCGAAACCGGCTCCATCACTGTGCCCGTTGTTGCGGGCGCAAAGACTGTCTTGATTCCCAAGGAATGTATCGCAGCCTACCTGGACAGTACCCTGCCAGTGACTTATCTGGTTCATTTAGAGGACGGCCCACCTCTGCCGTCGAGGCCCTTGAGCCTGAAGATAAGCGCGTTTTCTCCCGCCAGGCTACCCGGCGCCCAATTGGCTGCACCTCATAGCGATCCCGTGTACAAGAGCGGTATTACCGCAGCGGGGTTGCCGGTTTTCCAGCGTACCTGGGCCTACATCAGCAACCACTGCCTGATCACGATCACCGTGTCAGGCACCGGTACGGACAACCAGCCGAAAACCTTGACCATTGTGAATGCGCAACCTGTCACCGACGAGCAAGTCACCAAAGGAGTGTCGGCGGCGGTGGCCCAGGCGTTCATGTTCGGCTTGAAGAACGATGTGCGTTTCAGGGTGCAGACGCAGGTCAGTTTCAATCAGGGGCGCAGTTGGTTTCCCTTTACCCTGCTGTCCCCGATGTTGCGCAACTGAGGGGGCACGCGCGGTACCAGCCCCGTTTGAACGGGGCTGGTAGCAGGTACCAGTTTTGTTGCTGAAGAAGGCCACTCACAGGGTCAGACCTGTCATATCTGACAGTATCCCGGTGTCTGGATTTGGGCATTAATAGTCGCTCTGCATACAGCCGGGCGTGACGTCTGGTTCGTTGCTCTTCTTTGACGGAGGTCATGATGTCCAGACAACAAAGTTCCAGCGAGAAAAATATACTTCGGCTTCAGCCCAAACCATTCACACAGGCGATGCTTGATGAAGTGGAGGGCTGGGAGGAAGAGGGTCTGCTTCCAAAAAGCATTCAGGGCAAACCTCTGAAGATTGAATTTGTCCCTTGGGCCAACAGTAATCCGTCGCCGCAGAATCCGGAGTCGGTGACGCTACGATGGAATGGCATCGAACTTGGACCCAAGGAGTGGACGGCACCGATTGCGCCGGATGACTATTTCATCGAAGTGCCTGCCGGTTGGTTGAACCCTGGTCAATACGATGTGGACTATGTATTGGATCTGCATACCGGGACCGATTTTTCGGAGGTCCGTGTACTCACCGTTGACATCGAGCCGGCGGAACTGGCTGCCGACAGTAAACTTGTGTTCGATACCGATACCATCGACATGAAATACCTGGATGACAACAACGATGTTGTAAAGGTTGAGGTTCCTCTGCACTCGCCCCGAGCACCGGGGGACGTGGTGATCGCGACATGGAAAAACCCGTTGAACGGCACCGCGGAAGAGATCCGGACCGAGCCCCTGACGGCTTATAACTATCAGTACTCGATCTACCTGGAGTTCACCAAAGACTTGATTCTCAAGAGCGGCGACGGCGTGCGGCAGGTTACTTACCGGGTGGAAGACCGCGCCGGGAACGTAAGCACCGAGTCCGCTCCCGCCGTGTTGCTGGTGGCTGTGATCAGGGCGCCACGTTACTTGCCAAACCCCTGGATCGCCGAGATTGACTCTGAACCTTCGGACAACGGTGTACTTGATCCGGAAAAAACCCTGAGAGGGGCCACCGTGCGCATACCGGAGGAGGCGGTGTATTACGAGGAAGATCGGCTCGAAGTGCAGTTTGGTGAGCCCGGCGAAATCGGTTCCATCACTGTGCCCGTTAGTGCGGGTGCAAAGACTGTATTGATTCCCAAAGAATGTATCGCTGCCTACTTGAACAGTACGTTGCCAGTGACCTATCTGGTTCATTTAGAGGACGGGACGACTCAGCCGTCCAAGAATCTGACCCTGGAAGTACTCGCATTTCCACCCGCCAGGCTACCCGGCGCGCAATTGGCTGCACCTCATAGCGATCCCGTGTTCAAGAGCGGTATTACCGCAGCGGGGCTGCCGCTTTTCCAGCGTACCTGGGCCTACATCAGCAACCAATGCCTGATCACGATCACCGTGTCGGGCACCGGCACGGACAACCAGCCGAAAACCTTGACCATTGTGAATGCGCAACCTGTCACCGACGAGCAAGTCACCAAAGGAGTGTCGGCGGCGGTGGCCCAGGCGTTCATGTTCGGCTTGAAGAACGATGTGCGTTTCAGGGTGCAGACGCAGGTCAGTTTCAATCAGGGGCGCAGTTGGTTTCCCTTTACCCTGCTGTCCCCGATGTTGCGCAACTGAGGGGGCACGCGCGGTACCAGCCCCGTTTGATCGGGGCTGGTAGCTGTCATTGATAAGTGATGGTGAAACTCAAGGACCCTTCGGCTTTACCGGGGCGGATGTCGACACTGTTCTTGATCTGATAGAAGCGCGCCTTGAACGCCAGCGTCTTGTCCTTGCCATCCTCAATGGCACCGAACGAAACATCGGTGCCCAAGGGCACGGGGGTGACGCCATCGTCACGCAGCACCTGAATGCCCATTCCGGCGGCGGTCGAGCCAGGGCTGAGGTTGACCACACCATAGCTGCCGTCATCTTCCGGGATCGAGCCGTTTGCGCCATCGAGGCGGATGTGCGCATAGGCCCGGTTGGCATCGTAGGGGTCTGCGACGCAACTGGACAGGCTGATGGTGAAGCTGGTTGGCGGGGTGGTAAAGCCGGGATAGGCGAAATCCTTGGCGTCCCAGTCGCCCAGCGGAACCGGATCGACGCTCACCGGGTTGGCGCCGACCGCGCATTGCGCCTGGATGACCGTACCCCTGATGCCGTAGGCGAAACCCTTGCCGATATCCGAGAAGTGCCCGTCGAAAATCTGCCGGCTCAGCAGGTGAGGGCCGGGTGGAATCATGCCGGTTTTTACCAGCGTCACCTTGCTCCTCAGGCGTGAAAGTGTGAAAGGCGAGAGCAATGTGCGGCTGATCTGAGCATCGAAGGGCACGATGGGCGGGCCACTTATCGGCACGAACGAGTTGTCCGCCACGCCATCGAAGCCAAACTCCAGGGTAATGCGGGCGCCAACACCAGGGATGTTGGTCATGAAAATCTTGCCGTTGGAGTCTACGCCACCGATGGGCTCGTGGAACCGTCGGTCGGAGGGGGCGACAGGTATGGCATTGAAGTTCTGTACGACGCTGCCATCGTTACTGCAGGTGATCCCCTGGGGACCCGGATGGGGCGTCTGCACGAACTTGTCGATGACACCGATGACGCTGCCGACAGGCGCATCACGCGGAACGTAGACACTGCCCACATCCGCCTGAAAATCCAGCGGACCCGGTGTCGAATCCCATGAGCAGGTGTTGGCCATGGCCGGCGCGGCAAGGTGCCATCCGGCCACGATACCCGCCAGGCTGATCGCCCGGCGCAGTGATAATTTCATGTGTGTTTTCCTTCAAAGAGCGGGGCGCCGTGACCCTTGGGCCGGCGCCGTTTGAATGGGCTCGCCTTAATGGCAGGTCGAGGTCTGCAAGCGATAACCCTGGGCCTGCTCCATGCTTTGCGGGTTGACGTCAAGGCGGCATTGCTGTCCGCTCTTTTCGCCCCAGCGCACCTGCAGGGTTTGCGCGCGATCATCCGTACTGAGCATGACCTGACCAGCCTGTCCGACGAGGCCGATCACGGCATCCTCGGCATCGCGCACTTGCGCGCCGAACGGCAGTGGCTGGCCGTTGAATGTGGCGCTGATCACCAGGCGGCTGATCGAGCGGGCCACGAAGGTGCTCTTGACCACAGCGCCGCGTCGGGGCACGACCTGGGTGGTGCCATTTTCGATTTCGACGTCAGGGCCCAACTGGTCGGTTTGCAGCTCGACGTGATTGACCCGATAAGGGCGCAGGTAAGGCACCAGGGCGTAGCCGCGCTCATTGGTGCGCACGCCCGGCGCGTTGGCGATGCCGACATCCTTGATTCCCGGTACTTCAACCAGCCCCGCGGTTTCACCCAGGTACGGACCCAGTTCGATGCCGTCGCCATGCAGCAGCACGGCGCCGGTGGCGTTGACCGATACGTTGCGGTAGTCGGTGCCCTGACTCACACCGGCGCCGACGTTGCCCAGCGCTGTTTGATAACCCATCGACAGTTCCGCCGACCGCTGTCGGTTGTCTTCATTGGCCACGGCGGCGCGGTAGTTGAAGCGGTTGTCATCAAGCGTTCCGTTGAGGCTGGCGCGCTGGCTGTAGGTGCTGCCGTTTTTCTGCAAGTCAAACGTCGCCGAGTTGGTGTGCCCCAGATCCAGCGGCAGGGACACACTCAAACCGAACTGGCGATCGCTGTGTTCATTGCGCCCACTCAAGGACTGGCTGGCAAACAGCGTGTAGCCAACGCCCCGGTGTTGGGTGTTGAAATTGAACTGAAACTGGCGACGCTCGTAGTCGCTGCGCCAGAAGTCTTCCTGCGAGAGGGTCAGGGTCAGCGAACTCTTTGGCGTCAGGTTCTGATAAACCGCCGCCTCCAGTCGGCTGCGGCGACTGCCACGGAAACTCGAATCCTGGCTGCGCTGGCGCACGGCCTCGTCGAAATCGCGGTAACCCTCGGTGGAGTAGCGATAACCGGCAAAACGCAGACTGGTGCGCGTGGGGAACGTCTTGCCGTACTTGATGGCGTAACTCATGCCATGCACCGAATCCAGGTCCCGGGTATCGAGATCGGCGTCGGAGCGGGTGACGTCCAGGGCGAGGGCGCCGATGCCGCCCAGATCCTTGGCGACGCCGACGTTCATCGCCCGGTAATACTCACCGGTCATCAAGCCGCCATAAAAGGTCGAGCCCCAGCCGCTGCCCATGGCCAGGGTGCCTTGCCAAAACAGTGGATCGTCGATGTTGTTGGCGGCGTTGTAGCGGCCCACGGCCGCGTTGTAGCGCCAGGTGCCTTCGCGCAACAGATTGCCCAGGGTCGCGTAGGGTTGGGTAAAGCGTCGCACCTGCCCATCGGCTTCGGTCAATACCACTTCCAGTTCGCCGCTGCCGCCGCCGGTGCTCAGGTCGTCGATCACGTAGGGGCCGGCACTGACGTAGGTGGAGTAGATCGGATAGCCGTTCTGCCGCACTTCCAGCCTGGCCCGGCTCAGCGCTACACCGCGAATGATCGGCGCGTAACCTTGCATCACATCAGGCAGCATGCCCACGTCCGAACTGATCAGCGCACCCTTGATCGGCAGGCTCTTGAAAACATCACCGCCGGTGAAGGCTTCACCCAGCGTCAGGTTTGCGTTCAGGCCGGGCAGGTCGCGTTGCGCGTAGGTATAGGCGCGAGTCCATTGACGATCGCCGCGACTGTCCTGGCGTCCGCTCTGGTTGGTACGCAAACGCCATGGGCCTACGTTGATCCCGCCGTTCAGATACAGGTCCTGGCTGTTGTTGGAGCCGTAGCGGGTGGAGCCTTGCTGCGCTGAAACCTGATAGTTGAGGAACGCCGCGTTGATGCCGTCGTCCCAGCGCTCGGGGTCGACATAACCCGTCACATTGCGGCGCATGGCGATCTGCGGGATGGACAGCGCCAGTTGCAGGCCGCCACCGTCGAACTCGGTTCGGGCACCGTCGATCAAGGTGGCGAGATCGATGCAATCGGACTGAAGCTTTTCAGGATGAGCGAGGGCGTCGAGCTTGATGCCGAACTGGTCGAGCAGTTCTTTAGTCAGGCAAGGTACAAGCCCTTCAGAACCCTGCTGCACAAAGTCGAGTTCATGTTTGCCCAGATACTCGTGGTTGACCCGAACTTCCACCCGGTAACGGCCCGGGCCCAGGTCCTGGGTCTCGGCCAATGCCTGCAAGGCCAGTTGCCCGGCATCGGCCGGTTGCCCGACACCCTGATGCATGAAACCACTCTGGAAGGTCGGGGACGCATTCGCCAGTGCCGGCCCGGCCTCCACAAGGGCGGCGCCGCCACTACCGATAAGAAAAAGCTGGGCAAAACGCTGGCGGGCGGGCACGCGCCAACGACCCTTGAAAGGGATCATCGTCATCTTCCTGTTATGGATGCTATTGGCGGTCAGGGTTTGGTCTGAACGGGCTGGCTCATCGACGGTGTAATACCGCCGTAGTCATTGATGGTGGTAAACGACACCTGCATGCCGGGGCCGGACTTCAGGCCAGTCAGCGGGTACACCTGGCGATCGAGCGGCGCAACCATCGGCGGGGTCGCCAGCGTCTGCGACTGGCCGTTGGCGCTGACTTCGAGGCGGTGGAAGGTGTAGTGAAAAGGGGTCGGGTTGTTCACCACGAGGCTGGGTTTACCGCCGATGTGCTGCACCGACCATTGCAGGTCCTTGAGGCGCACATTCGGGTTGTCCTTCAATTGGCTGGGGCGATAGAACAGCTTGATGCGCGTGCGGATGGCAATGTTCAGCACGTTGCTCTGATCGCTTTCGACTTGCGGGATTTCCTGGGCATTGAAGTAAAACAACGACTCACGGTCGGTGGGCAGCGAGTTGGGCAAACCGTTGATTTGTACCTGTTGTTCCTTGCCTGGATTGACCCGGAACAACGGCGGAGAAACCATGAATGGCACGGCCGTGGTGGTGTCGTCGGCCTGGGTGTTGACCCAGGTCTGCACGGCATAGGGTTTGTCGCTGGGGTTGGCGACCACCAGCGAGACGTTGCGCTTGTCGCTGTCGAACACCACACGGGTGCCGCTGAGCGTCAAGGCGCCATGACTCACCGGCACGTAAGCTGACAGCAGCGCGGTCACGACGCAGGGGAGTGCGGTTCTGCCGCGACAGAACGCTTTGATCGATCCGAACATGAAAATACCTCAGGGCGATGCGCGCGCCGGGGCGCTGGCGCATGCGCCCCTTGAGCGCAGCCGGGCGCTGCGCTCAAGGGGTTGCCGATTACGGAAGGGTGACGAGGAAGTTGATGTTGGCGATGACCGGGCCCGGCACGACGGTCGCGGCGGTGGAGCGATATTTCGCATTGAAGATCATGCGGGTTTCGCCGGTGGCGTTCAGCGGGTAGGCCTTGGATTGCGTGCCGCTATCGATGTGCTTGCCGTCGTTGTCCTTGATTGCCAGGGCAACGCCGGAAGCGCCGCCGGTCTGGATGCCGTAGTAGCGGCCACCGGTGCCCGCGTTGCCGTGGGTACTGTCGAACTGCACGGTGGCGGTATCGCCAGGGGCGAAACCACAGACCGCACCGTCCTTGATGCGCAGCGCAAACTCGCGACCGCCCACTTCGGTATCGGCGGCGCCGCCGAAGTCAGGAACAGCGACGCTGCCCAGGTTGATCGGGCCGGTGGCGCCGGTACCTGGATCGATGGCGTCGACCGGGCAGGTGTTGGCGTTGATGTTGCCGGTGAAGTTGATCTGGCCAACGCTGTTGGCGAACGCCGAAGTGCCTGCCACGCTGGCAGCCAGACCCAGGGTCAGTGCGAGTAGAGTCTTGTTCATGTTGCATATCCTTGTAGGTCCGACCGGAATCTATGAACCGAGACAACACCGGTGCGGCACTCTTGATTGAGTGTTTTGAAGTTGAAGTAGGGATGTCGCTCTGTCTCGGCGCGCAGATTTTAGGAGGGCGGGGGAAGGGGATATATGAGAGAACTCTCAATGAGGCGGGAGGTTGGGAGGGGAGATGTTTAAGGGTGTTTCGGGCAAAAAAATACCGGGTAATCCATGGAGGATTACCCGGTAAGTGAAAGTTATGAGTACAGGTATCTTCGTGGTGCCATCGGCGGTATCACTTTAGGTTTATGAACATTCTGTCTTCCGCGAAAGTATTCCTGTCCGGGGAGCACGCCTGAATCAGGGGTGTAGCGCGTAAGGGTCTTTTCATTTATTGATGCAAGCATGCCGGCTTGAATGCTTTTAGGTAAAGTTGCAGGGGCTGGTTTGATCGGTTCGACCAGCGCGTACTCTAACCGATCCGCGTCGGGAAGGACGCCCCATTCCATTTCAATATCAATATCAAAGAGTTTTGCTGTCCGTGAACTGGCAGCGCTCATTGTCCGAGTTGTACTTACTGAATCAATTGCAGTCGTAGTGGTCGTGTTCTCTGAAAAGGATAGCGCAGCGGAGCTAGAGCGGGTTGTTGGGTTAGCGGTAGTTGTTTTCGTAGTGATTTCGGTCGAGTAGCTAAAGACCTTGGCGGGACCACTCATTGCAGGCATGGGCGGTTTAATAGTCTTAAAACTCGGCAACATCAACCAGTTCAACCCAAACCCGATCCACAGCATGGTCTCCTGCGTCTTCGCATCTTTTGCCGCCATTGTTCCGCCTTCGACCCCCAGTCCCGCCGCGAATGAGCCCCATGTCACGACTTTCGCAGCGGTGGTAATTGCGGCGGTGGCAGCGATTACACCATTGAAAACGGCCATTACGGTGCTCGTGGCCGCGCTCGCCGCACTGGCAACGATACCGGCTGCCAGTGCGAGCGGAACGGGGTTGAACGTCACAATACTCAACAAAATCCCCAATCCAAGCGCGGCAGCTCCCGTACCGTAAATGAACGCCGGCTCCCGAATAAGATTTCCTTTGACGTAATGCCCCGTCGGGTCGCTGAAGGCAATCGGATTGCCCGAGCAATACATATAGCTATTAATGCCACCGGCCCCGAACGGACTCATCGAATCCGGGCTGTGGAAACGCATCAGGCACGGGTTATAGGCGCGATAACCACGACCGAGCAGATACCAGCCACTCGCCGGGTCGCAGACTTCGCCGTTGAAGGCCAGCAAGCTCTTGAGGTTTGCATCACCGCTACGCTCGCCGTAGGCGGTATACACCGCCGTACGCAGTTCATCGGCCTGGCTTTCGGCAATCACCGATTGCTTGGCATCCGTCAGCAGCAGCAAGGTTTTGCTGTCGTCTCCCGGCGCCTGTTGCCCCAGCGGCTGGCCACCGTTGTGCAACAGCTGAGTGTGCCGGCCATCCTGAACCATGTCGCTCAAACGGGTGCCTTCGTAGAAGCGCAGCAGCTCCGGTTCCCCCTGCGGTTTCACCGCCACCAGATGGTCATGAGCATCGTAGTCATACGCTGTGACAGCTTGCCCCGCCGCCGTTTTCACCCCCAGCAAGCGTCCCTGGCTGTCATAACTCAATTGTTGGCCCAACTCGTCATGGGTCAGATTGCCGTCTGCATCGTAAGTGAAGTCGGCCAGCAGCCCTTGATAGTCCGCATGGCTGTGGGTGACGCGCACCAGTTGGCAAGGGTCGTCCGTTGCGAAGCCGAACTCGGCGATGTCCTTGCTGCCGTCAGCAAAATCGGTGCGGCTATAGATGATGTTGTCCAGCGCGTCGAATTCGAAGTACTGCTTGACCATGGCATTGCCGAAACGGTCCTTGGGCAAATCGTCGCCGGCGTACTCGTGCAGCTCCAGGCGCCCGCGCAAGTCGTAGCTGAAAGTCTCCAGCAGCGCCGTCTGGCCGGCCACTTTCAGGTGGCGGGTGTGCACATTGCCATCGGCCAGGTAGGTCAACTCAATGCTTCGTTCAGGCTGCAGTGCCTGCCCCTGGGCATTGCGCAGTGCCAGCGTGCGGTTTTTTTCCCGGCCGATGTCGTCAAAGGTCAGGGTGGTGGTCAGCTTGTTTCCCGTGCCGATATCGGTACTGGTGGTGCGGTACTGGCGACCGCAATTGTCGTATTCGAAGGCGGCTTGCAACTGGCATTGACTCACGCCGAGCAGACGGCCGTTCACCGGATCGTAATTGGCTTCGGTCAGTTGCCCGCCAACGTCGGTACGATTCAACTGCCGACCCTTCAGCGAGCTGCTGTAACGGGTCACCCACGGGGTCGGGTTGGCGGCTTCTTTCCAGATCTCTTCGCGCAGATGTCCGGCATTGGTGTAGGCGAAACTGTAGGTGCCCCGGGCATTGGTCGAGGTTTCCAGGTTGCCGTTGAGCACGTCGTAATCGAAGGTCGCGTTGCCTTCCGGTGGCTTGATCGCGGTGGGCTGTGTGGTCAGGCCGGGTTTGTATTCGTAGTGGATGTCTTTGCCGGCCGCGGTAACCCGTCGACTCGGTTGAAGCCCGCCGGCCTCATAGTGCAACTGCTCGACACGTCCGCCAACGGTCGATTGCGTCAAGCGTTCCAGGCCATCGAAGCGTTGCTCGCCCACCCGTATGGAAGGCAGCAGGATATTGCCGGGCTGCACCGTCAGGCCAGTCACCAGCGGTGTGATGCTGTGGGCAGCGTAGGAACGACTGATGACTGTTCTGTCGGGAAGAGTGTTGCTGAGCAAGCGGCCGTGGGCATCATAGCGGAACCGGGTGATACGGCCCGCCGCGTCGATTTCTTCCGTGCAATGGCCGAGCCCGTCGTATTTGTAGCGGTGCAGGCTGGCGCGATTGCCACTCAAGTCGAACTGCTCGGTCTTGACCGGTTTTTCGAATCGGTTGGACAGAGTGACAGACTTGCCCACACCCTCGATCCATCGTTCAGTGACGAAGGTGATCGGACTTGCCTGCGTATGCCGGGTGATGCCGTCGGGACCGGTCACGCTATTCTGGTTGCCCCACAGATCGTAGGTGTAGGTTCTGGTCAGTCGCAGGTCTGTCTTCTGCAGCCAGTCGATCTCGGTTTCTATGATCAATTGACTGAGGGCGTTATTAAAGGCTTCGTAGGTGCTACGGAAGACCGGCGGGTTGCCATCGGCGTTGTCAAGATCCTGTTGCTCTTCCCGGATCGAACGGCTCAGCCCGTCGAACCAGGTACGGATTTTGACTTTCTTGACGTCCACCATTTCCTGGCCGGCGAGATCGGTCACCGGCGCTTCGCCCTGACCGGCCGGTCGAATCAGCGTGTAGCTGAAGGAACGGGTTGCAGGGTAGGGCGTGTTGGGGGCTTCGGTCTCTGTCAGTACGCGCCCCAGAGAATCGTAGGTGTACTTGACCTGCTCATCCTTGTCAGTGATCAGCATCGGCTCGCCGGTCAGCAGCGAACGTTCATGGGTAACGCTTTTGCTGACACTGTCGAAATCGGTAGTCAGGGTTTCAACTGTACGCAGCACCGATTCACCGGCGAAGGTGGCATGGGTGGCGGCCTGTTTGCTGTAGGCGAATTCGGTAGAAGTGGTAAAGGCGGGCGAAACGCCTATGGTCACAGCCTGGCGCTGGCGTCGACCGTGGGTCAACTGATTGGTCGGCGCGTTGATGTAGGAATAGACCGCACGCTGTAACAGTTGCTCAGTCGCCTCCATGACCTCCAGCAGGCGTTCTTCAATCAGCGCGACCCAAGGCGTAGAGCTGCCGCTGATGGGCGGCATCGACTCGTAACGGTAGCGCGAGCACAAGGTCGCCGCGCCGCCTTGCACGTCGGGCACGAGCGCCGAATCGGCGGAGGGTGTCACGATTTTTTCTCGAACGTGACGCACGAATCCATACGGGTCCGCCGGACAGTCACCCGCAACACCTTCGGCCGGGTAATAGGCAATGGTTTCAGTGATGCCATTGGCCTGGACGGTCAGGATCAGGTTGCCATGGATGTCATAACCGGTGATTTTTTTGTCTTGCCGCCAACTGCGCGGGTCGTCGGTCAACTGCCAGAGTTCGGTGGTTTGCCGGGGTAGCTGGCAACGCCGGTCCTGCTTGTCGAACGGATCAGTGTCATTGGCGTAGTAGGTTGTCTTGAGCGTTTTTCGGGCATTTTCCTGGGTCGTGACTTCTGACGTCATCAAGTGGAAGCGATTGAAGGTGCGTGTCACGGTGCGCACCGCAACATTGACCACCATCAGGCTTTCGGTTGACTCGTACAGGTAGTCTTCGAGGACCTTGTACAGGTTGTCTTCGCCATCATTCGTCCAGTCGACCGGCGCGTTGTAGCCAAGAAAGTTGTTGCCGCTGTAGGTGTATTTCAAAACGATCGGTGGCTGTCCGCCACCCGGCTCTGTGACATGGTCGGTGACCCGCGCCAGATTGGGGTAGCCGGGATTGCCTGGAAAACCGTGCCCCGCATCGTTGTATTGAATCCTTTCGTGAGCACCCAACGGGGTCCAGACTTCCTTGATGCACAGTTGCTCGCGTTCCAGACCGTAGAGAAAGCGCCAACCGGCCTTATTCGCGGTCGGCAAGGTGATGCGCGTCATCCGGTCGCCTTCCAGCTCCAGGATGAACTTTGCCGACGGCACGCCGGCCACGGGCTTCACCAGGATATCGATGCTCTTGGCAACCAGATTGCGTTGCACCTCCAGCAATACGCCTTGACTGTCCCTGATAGTGCCCAACATCCGACCCTCACCGGCACTTTGGTAAGTCAGTGTGACTTCGTGGCCTTGCGGGGAGTACATCCTCACTGGCATCGCAACTTGCGGCGTGGTGCCGGTGAGTTTGAGGATTTCCACCAGCCCGGAGTTGTGCACGACCTTGTATTGGCCTAGCGGATCACCAAGCTGTTCGTACAGTTTGAAGGATTCGATTTTCTGCTCCTTCATCACCATGCGACGGGCATTGGCCGGATCCGTGCCGGTGACTTTGAAACTTTCCCCACTGTGTACCGAGATGATCTGAGTGCCAGGGGTGTATTGCGTCAATCCCAGGCTCCAACCCTTGCCATAACCGGCATCAAGGGTATTCAGCGGGCTAAAACCGAGTCTGAGCGGGATAGCCGGACCGCTGAGGTCACATGTTTTGATCTCGGGCAGGGATATCGACACGGTATATAAACCGGTGCGTTGATCGACACCGGAATCAACGAAACTTTGAAAATTGAAGGCGTTGGAATGTACGGCGGTGGGAAGGGCGTTAGAGGTGGTCATGCGATAAGCCTCAAAAAAACATGTGTGAGCTACCGGCGGCCAACGCTTCGTGAGCGACTCGCAATTAAAGACGCTGTGCCGCAGTAGTTGTCAGTTGTTTAATACCCTGCAAAAAACAATCACTGCTTTGTATAGAGAACAAAACACTTTTTACGCAGCGCCGGCATCAGCCTGGAGTTTCAGCTGATGCCGGTCTTTTGGCTGCTCTGCTAATGAATAGAGAAACTGCACGGGTTAACTGAGTCACGACACTATCAGCAAATTCAGAGCTGCGAACCTAGCAGTTCTGATAGTACCCAAGTCCTATATTCAGGCGTAAAAACTGTTTTCAATGAACACGGCCCACATTAACTCGCCGACAACAATTGCCTGAATTCAAGGAAACTCAACATGATTGCTCCGAACCCTGCGCCCACAGTCCCCGCGATAGAAGCCGACAATGCCGTTGACGTGGTCAAGTTGGGTAGTTCGAAACTCATGACGTATATCAAGTATCCCGGAATCGAGACCGGTGATACCCACTTGATCCATTTGAATTTTCGCGGCTGTGCGGCGGACGGCACAGTGGTGGACGAGCTCAACAACCAGGTGGCGGTGGACCTGGACAAGCTGACCCCTGACGGCATGCCGGCCGAAATAGAAAACCATACGATCGTCAACCTTGACCAGGGTTGGGCCTTCTACTCGTACCGGGTTGCTATAGCCGGCGCCCCTGCTGGCGACGAATCCCGGCGAATATTTTTCTATGTGGGCAAACGCGGACGGGCGAGCCGGGCCCTGCCGGTCTTGCAGATCAAGGAATCCCACGACCTGCACCTGGACCTGGACAACGCCCCGGCACAACTGGGCGTGCGCCTTGTGCCGTACGAAGCCATGGCGGTGGGTGACATCGTCACGTTGCATTGCCGACGATTCGAAGCTGACGGCACCGAATACACGCCGGCCCTTGCCTATCCCACCGAAATCACCAAGGCCGACCTCGACAAACCACTTGCCTTGTTCCTCAACAAGAGCGACTTGCGGCGGGTCAACGGCGGTCGCATCGAATTGAACTACGGCATTCAGTACGCCGGCACGGCCACGGAAAAAACCCTGTCGGCCACGCAGAACTTCCAGTTGGTGCCACCGGCCACGGCCACGCTGCCGGCGTTGAAAATCGTGGGTCACAGCGCAGGGCCGATCAATCCCGAACAATATCCCGAGGGGCTGCGGTTGCGCATCGAAGCCTGGCTCGGTATCAGCGTGGACGATGAAGTGTTGTGTGATGCCTCCTCCGGCAATGACGAGGTAGAACCGCTGATCCTGCGAGCGCGGGTGGATCTTTCGACCATCGACAAGGGTTTCATCGAGTTTCTGGTACCGCGGTCATGGGTCGATGCCAGCAGTGGCTCGCCGATCGAGTTGCTTTACCAGTTTGCCTGGATCGGCAGCGCGATGTCCGCCGCTCCTTACCCGGCAGTGATCCGGGCGCCGTTGTATTTGCCGATGTCGATTGTGGAGGGGGCCGTTCCGGGGAACGATCCGGTGGAAGGTGAGGGCGAGATCGAGGCCGACGTGCTCGTTACCTCGGGCATCAATATTCGAATCGACGACAAGGCCAGCTATGGCCCCAATGACAGGGTCGAAATGTTCTTCGACGGTTTCGGCAATACCGGCTCTCACTCTGTCACCACACCGACGGCCCCCGGCGGTCGTACGTTCAACATCCCGGCGCAATACATTCCGGCCAACATGGGTAAGAAGGTCAACGTGTATTACAAGGTGACGCCGCAGGGTGAAACCGTTGCCTATACATCGCAAGTGTATGTTTTGCGGGTGCTGTCGGTGCCGCTTAATCGCTATCTGGCGATTCAGTCCGTGCAGGCCCAGGCAACTGGCGGTCGAATTTCCATTGCCGCAGTCCCCGCGCAGGGCGAGAAATTTTCCTTTACCCGTGGCTGGGCCTACATCCGCGAAGGCCAGACATTAAACGCAATTCTGGTCGGTAAAAATGCGGCAGGTGCGGAGTTGACTTACCCGATATTCAACAACCATGTCGTCACCAAACCGCAAGCCGACGCAAAGTTGGTTGAAGCGCATGTCAGTAAAACCGAATTGCAGAAGTTCCAACTGGGCACCGTCACTGTTCGCGTGACAATCATTTATGAGCCTGGCGCTGAAACAAAACTGACGGATGCCAGATTCACCTTGGCAGCTTGATCAACTATTGGTCGCACCCACCTAACTTGCGATTGACCAATCGCCAAATGAAAAAAAGGATGAATGCCATGGCAGCTCGAAGAGTGACTTATAACGAATATCTGGCGTGGGCAGCACTACGGCCGCGCACTAACGATTGGAGTGCATTGGTGGCTTATGATCGTGACAAGTGCAATCACTTGTTGCAGCAGGAGTACATCGACAAGCATGACAAGAACTCCTTGATGCCACCGATCAATAAAGAATATGCGACGGGCGAGACAACCTGGTATTGGCTGAAGGATTACCTGACCGATGCGGCGCGATTGAGTTTCGAAAACAACCCCGATGGCAACGGCGGCAATGTCGCCGAGGCCAACATGAGCATGGCGATTGTAGGCGGCACCGAGATTGAACTGTACAACAACACCAGTGGCGGAACGGAGGTGACGAAGATCAGTTCCTTCGACCCACTCGATCACCCTGAACTCAAAGCCGACCGGGTGTTGCTCAAGGACATCCAGGGTCAAGTCGGTAAGGATGGAAGCGTGGTTCTGGACCTGGGTGATCCGGCAGCACAACGCTATATGTGGGAATTGACCGGCTCGCGCATCCAGCATGTGCGCCGTGTAGGTGGGGCTTTTTTCAAACGTATGTTCCGCGAAGCCGATCCGGCGCGCAGGACTTACAAGCTGGGGCAATTGGCTTATACCGAGCAGGATTTCCTCAAACCGGCGAAGTTCAAGCTGCGCACTGTGATGGAAGCCGGGGCGAACGTCAGGAACGCAGCGAATTTCGGTAATGGTGCACTGGAATTGCGTATTGCGATGAAGGATGAGTTGGAAGGCGGGTTTCCCGGGGATGATTGGTTGTATCCGATTCCGAGTGATATTCCGGGGATTGATGCGTGCATGATGATCAGCAACCAATTATTCATGAGGAAAATAGTTGGTGGAGGTGCCTCGCTGGCATTTGATGCTCCGAACGTAAAATTTGAAGAGATTCGCGATAGTAAAAATTTTATAGAGATGCTTAAAGTAGAGCCTGGTCCCGGCTCTATAAAAATTCCTGCTGTTGAAGTTCGCCATCCGAATGGGCGTTTATTAAGATTCTCGGAGTTCGAAGTGCCTATTTGGATAGATCTGAGTCATTTGTTGACCATGACGAAGGTTGGGGTTGGTCATGTTAGAATTGGTATGGGGCATGGGGCGAGCGACAGTAAGGGTAATGAGATTTATATAAAGATAGATGATGATGAGGAAAAATTAACCTACATTGCATTGGGCGCGAATGGAGATTTTACTTTCGCTATTAGCCCGGATACGCAAAAACTGACGGTTGGAGTCACTAACCTTACTGCATCCATGGCTTTGACGAGGAACGGCGGTATTCCTGAGTGGCTGGAAGATTTTATTACCGCTCCTGGTTCAGCATATCAAAATACGATGACAAATCATTGTAAGGAGGTGCTGGCGAAAGTATTTAGCTCACTCGCATCCGTTGACGTCTTTGTGCTAAACAGCCTTTTGTTCAACAGCACAGACGCGGTACAGCTTAAAACCGTTGATACACAAGGCGACCTGATCAGCTTCGGCTCCATCAGCCCACGCCTCACCACCTTCGCCATCGACCCCGCGGAAAAACTCCTGGGTTATGGCGCTACCCACACCTTCACCACAAAACCTGCCGTGGCTGGCGTGAAATGGAGTGTCAGCAACCTCGATGGCAGTACCGCGGGCGCCGGGCAGATCGATGCCAACACCGGGCGCTACACTGCACCGGGGCTGGACCAGATCGACGGTACTTACAAACGAGTCAAGGTCACTGCTACCGGCAGCAGCAGCACGCCCCACGTCAGCAAGGCGCTGGTCACCATCGCCGCCCGGGCCGTCACCCTCAATCCATTGGTGCAAACCTGCCAAGCCTCGGGCGCTCAAGCGGAAACCCGGCAATTGACCGCCAACTCCCTGAGCGGTGCGTTGAAATGGTCGGTGATCGGTGATGGCCGTATTCCGGAAAATGCCAACCCGGATCGCACCAACCTGTATACCGCGCCGCCGAAACAGGATGTGGGTGTCACCAAACGCTCGTTTACGGTTGATGAAGTCAAGGTGACAAACACCGCGACTCAACAAACCCAGTCTTCTTTTGTTGTGGTCACCCACGATAAACAGAACCTGGTGATGACCATGAAGCTGGAAGGCGCTAACAAGGCGAAGTTCACCGCGACATTCAATGGGCAAAATCCGGAACCGACCTGGGACATCTTTCCCAAGACAGGTGCAGGCACTATCGATTCGTCCGGCTTGTATACGGCAGACCCGAACAGTCATCACCAATTTGCGATCATTACGGCACGAGCGGCAATGGGTGAGTTTTTCCTCGGCGACGCATTCTTTATCCAACCCTTGCCACTAGGCGCCTTCCCCCCAAAACCAGACCCTGAAATTCCTCAAGGTTCACTGGACGGAATGCCCCAAGTTTAATCATTGCGATTATTAGAAGTTTAACCGTTGTCATCCAGCCCTCTGGCAAGTTCAGAGGGCTCTCCAAATGCACCGACATTTTTGTTGTTGAGGGTAACTACCATGGCCAGCAATTCACTCGCCAGTATTCTTGAAAAAATGAAAGACCGCTCCATCACCGAACGATGGGGCGCTGTATGCGCCTTCGACCGTGAACGCCTTAACCGTGTATTGCTTCAACAATGGGTCGAGAAATATGACGGCACTCACTATGTGCCGGTGTTCTCCGGCGAAATGCACTTGAACGATTCCAAAACTGAAAGGGGCGAACTCAAAGACGTGTTGCTGGGTAAACCGTTGTTGTCGTTCGAGCCGGCGGCGCTCGACAACTCCCGGGCAATTTTGACATTGAGCATTCTCGGCGGCTCGTTCACCGCGCACGAAATCAAAACCGGGGTGATGTACAGCTACCAGATCACCGAGGCCCAGGGTTATACGCTGAAAATCAAACTGGACCTGTCGCTGGTCGTCGGGGTGATCGATCGTCTCGGGCGAGTCACCCTCGACCTGTCCAAGGGCACCGAGTTCGTCTGCAACCTGGCGGGGCCGGTGGCCAGTCAGCAAAAAGTCGGTGAGTTCTTCCAGGAAAAATTCAAGAAACTGCCGACGGAGCGTCAGGTTTACGAACTGGGGATTCTCGACCTCAAGGGCGGCAGCGACCTGAGCCCGACGAATTTCATCATCCTGACCCAACGCGCCCCGGGCGCCGAATTGCCCGGTGCGTTGAATGTGGGCGATGGCGCGGTGGTGGTCATGATCAAGCTTCGGGGCAACGTCATGGGGGGAGATATCCCCTCCCGGGAACGCTTCCCGTACCTGATCCCGGATGATGTGGAAAACGGCGTGCGCAAGTACTCCGCGACCATGGTGTTGGCCCAGGAATTTATCTCGCGATCCGATGACGAAAAACTCGACCTGATCCGTAGTGTGCTGTTTCCCGGCGAGAAGAATGTGTTTGTCGAACATTCGCGACACACTCCTCACGACATGGTGATGTTCGGCAGCCTGGACCCGGCGAAGACCTCGCTGACCATTGAACCAGCTGTGCATAGCCTGAAGGCCGGCGGTCAACCCCTGACCTATAAGGCCTTTTTCAACGGCGCTGTGGTCAATGGCGTTAAATGGAGCGTGAAAAGCCTCAACACCATCGAGTCTGCCGGCAGCATCAATGAGAATACCGGCGTTTACACGCCTGTCACCGCAGCGAAGATCGGCAAGGAGTCGGTGCGCAACATCGTGACGGCCACCTGGACTCAACCGGCTAACGGCGACCAGCCTGCGCGCATCCATCGCGTGTCAGCTTTGTTGCTTGTCACTACCGAGGCCATGACCCTTTCGCCGGCCTGTGTGCCCCGTCAAGTGGGTGGCTCGCAGGTGACCTTTGTAGCAACGGCGCTCAGTGGCAGTAACCTGACCTGGACCCAGCCGGCGTACGGAAGATTGGTGGCCAACGGTAATACCGCGACCTACACGCCACCAACCAGCGCGGACGATTTGCCTGAACACCTGATGGTCCAGCCGATCGAGGTGCGCGATCAGACCGGGGAAACCGTGCAGGCTTGCGTGGTGTTGAGCAAGTTCCCGTCGACCATGACGATTGAACCGGCGTTCGTGAGTTCGATTGCACGCTCCGGGACGGTGCAATTGGAGGAGATTAGCGACGCACCACCAGAATTTGAACGGCGCTGGGAAGTGCTGGGCGAAGGCTCGGTGAAGGACGGCGTCTTCACCGCACCCGCCAACAGCACGCGGCCGTTCAGTGTGGTCAAGTGCGATATCTTTTATACCGGCGGCAGTATCCTCGTCCGATCCGGCTACAGCATCATCAAGCTGAACAACTTCAATCAGGAACCTGGCTGGACCCGACTGACCAAGTTCTCACTGACAGCGTTGCGCTCGAAGCAGGTATACGCCAACGGCTATCAACAGCTTGCCCTGGAAGTGCGCATCGAAACCGATGGTGATCCTCTGACACCGGAACAAGAAGACACGATGATGATCTATCACCGTCGATCCCGGCAGCGGGTAGCGGAAGTCGTGCCCGGTCAGGAAGGCATTCCCTACGATCCGCTGACACCGATTCTTTGGGCGCAAACGCGGATTCCGAACCGCTTCAGGCCCTATGTCGGCGGTCCACAGAACGAAACGACAGGTACTTCTTCCACTGCTACACCGAACCTGATGACGGTGTACCTGGTGACTCGGGATACTCAAGTCACCGAGTTTTACGGATCCGTCGAAGACCCTTTTGGCTTGCCGCTGGATTCGGACGTTTACCCAGGCCATGAGGACGGCACGATCAGACTGGAACCGGTGCCGTCGCCCGAAGTCCATGCCGACTCGTTCAAGTTCACCCGCCGCCGTGTCGAAGGTGGCGGGCCTGATGATCCGGAAAACGGAGAAGACGACGAGGGTTTTGACTGGTTCCTGGAAACCACCGATTACTACACGCTGACCTACAAGAAAGGTGGGCAACAGGGAGGACTCGCCTTGAACTTCGAGGCGGTCGAGTTCCAGGCGCCTGATCCGGTCGTACCTGCGACTGTGTCGATGGTGAAATGGGAAAGCCCGTTCGAAAACGAAAAAATGTTCACCTACACCGGGTACGCGTTCAACGATTCAAAGGTTGCGGGTGACGAAAAGCGCATGGTCTTTGATTCGAAAATCAAGGCCAATCCCAACCTCGAACCTGTGCTGGAACCAACTCTCGACCGGGCCCTGGCCACGGGTGGTTTCCTGATTGGCGTGTTCCGCCGCATCGACATCCGCCAGGCAGATTCGAATGATAAGCCGGGAAACAAGGATCTGTACCCGCTGAAAGAAGGCCTCAAGGTGATCTTTACCGATACCGAAGGCCACCGCCATCCCGTGCGGATCGCCTTCCCGGCGAATAACCGCAACAGGCCTTTCGTCGAACCTCTGTTTGAACAATAAGACCGCGCGGTGCCCTTGCACCGCGCATTCCCATTCAATGGGTTTCATACATCGGGATTGTGAAGATGAATTCCTTAGTCGAAGAAAAAACCGCTGTGCATTCCAATGCATTCAACTTTCAAAGTTTCGTGCAGTCGGGTGTCGATCCGCGTACCGGTCTGTATACCGTGGGGTTGTCCCTGCATGACGTGGAAGTCAATGACCTGCGCGGGCCAGTCGTACCGTTGAACCTGAGTTACAACCCCATCAGCACCATCAATAATGGTTACGGCGCGGGCTGGCGCCTGGCGTTGACGCAGTACACCCCGAGCACGCAGATCATCGCCGTGCATTCGGGCGAAAGTTTCAAAGTGACGGGTGACTATGCAGGCGAGGGGGAGCCCAAGCGCCTGAAGATGAAAGAGCAGAAAATCCAGAGCTTCAAGCTGTACGAACTGAGCGGCGATCCGCTCGGTGATTACAAGGTGGTGCACACCTCCGGCCTGGTGGAGATCCTCAAGCTCACCGGCACCACGCCGCAAGTGGCGATGCCGGTGAAGATGTACTCGCCACTCGGTCACGACGTCACCCTGGCTTATCAGAGCGCCGGTTCGGGCCGCATGTTGAGCACGATCAGGGACAGCCAGGGGCTGTTGCTGGAAGTGATCCGCAACCTGGTCGCGAGCACCGTCGAAATCCGTCTCAAGCCAGTAGCTGGCGTGCCACTGGCGGTGTTCACTCTGCATCTGGAGGGTGACCGCATGACGCGCATCACCCTGCCGACGGCGAACGGTGCCGGCTGGCGTTTCCTCTACGGCCTGGAGCGCGAGCAGCTGTGCATAAAGGAAGTCTGGACGCCGCTGGGTGCTCACGAAACAATCCAGTACAACGATGCCGGTCATGGCTTTCCGGGCAATCCGGGTTTCCCCAATCTGCCTCGGGTCACCGATCACGTCACCGATCCGGGCGGTGGCCAGCCGCCGATCGTGGTGAAGTACAGCTACAGCGGCAACAACTTCCTTGGCTACAACGCGCCGATCAATTGGGACAGTGATGGCGAGGACAACCTGTACAAGGTCATCGGCGCCTACCTGTACGAGTCCACCGAAAGCCTGATGGTCAGCAATGCTGCGGTGCGCACCGTCACCCGCAGCTTCAACCGTTTTCACTTGCTGACCAAGGAAGTCACGACCCAAGGCACTCATCGTCAAAGTGTCACCACCACCTATTACGCCAACGACACCGACCCGTTCGAGCAGCAGGTACGCCAATGCCAACTGCCCAGGCAGGTGGTTACACGCTGGGAGCTGACCGATGACGCGCGCGAATGGCGTGAAGACAAGGAACTGAGCGGATACGACATTCACGGTAACCAGACCTTGAGCGTGCAGGCCAATGGCGTCACCGAAAGCACGTCGTATTACCCGGCGGAAGGCGTGGCCGGTGACTGCCCGCGGGACCCTTATGGTTTTGTCCGGCATGTGCGCGAGAAAACCGTGACGCCGGCCTCGGACCTGGCGCTGGTGCCGGATCTGCAACCCGGTGCCCCTACGTTGCGTACCCGCTATCGGTATGTGGAGCTGCCGGGCATCAGCGGCAGTGCCACGCCGTGGGTCGCGCTGGCCGAAGAGCGCTTGCTGCAAGTCGATGGCCAGGCCGAAACCCTGCTGGAGCGCGCGGCCAACACGTACATCAATGATCGCAACAATGCATTCGTACACGGTCAACTCGAACGCCAGGCCGTCACCCTGGGCGATGCACCGGGCAATACCACCTTCACCGATTACGCCTACAGCAAGGTCAGCGCGACCTACGCCACGTTTGCCGGTGAAACGGTGCTGCGCACGGCACAAACCCTCAGCACCGATTTCGACGCCGTCACCAAACTGATGACCGAGGAACGCTCGCTGTTCAGTGGCCTGCCGGTGCTGAGCAGCGACAAGGACGTGAAAATCCGCACCACCTACGACGTACTGGGCCGGGCATTGACCGAGACCGTGGCCCCGGACAGCACGGAAAATGCGGCGACGCGCACCTACAGCTATCGTCTGATTCGCCCGGCGGGCCAGGGCGAAACGCCAGAGACCCAACCCGCCAATCAGGAAATGGAGAACGTCAAAGGCGTGAAAACCCGCACGCTGTTTGACGGGCTGAGTCGTGCGGTCAAGGAAGAACAACAGGATGTCGACAATGCGGGTGGTCAACCACCGGCCTGGCGATGTCTCTACGAGGCGATCTTTAGCGCCTTGGGCAAACTGATCGGTGAAACCGAGATCGACTGGCTGGAGAAAAAAGACCTGCGCCTGACCAGCACCTACACCTACGACCGGTGGGGCCAGCAAGACAGCGTCACCGGTCCGGACGGCGTGACCAGCCATACGGTGAACAACCCGATCACCTTCCGCAGCGAAGAGTGGATCGAGGGCATGGGCAAGACCATCACGGTGAGCAACCGCTTCGACAAACCCGTCAGCGTCGAGCGTCTGGATCTGGCGGCCAAACGCATCAGCCTGCACAGCTACAAGTATGACGGCCTGGCACGGACGGCCTCGGAGAAGAACGCCGCTGGCTTCGAAACCCTGTACCGCTACGACGCCTACGACCGGATGACTGAAACCACCTTGCCGGACCGCGCCAAAGTGGTACGTCAATATGCCAGGCACAGCCGTGGCGATTTGCCGACCCTGATCAGTGTCAACGGTACCGTGTTGGGCACCCAGGCCTTCGATGGTCTGGAGCGGATGATCGAGTCGGTCACGGGCGGGCGTAAAACCACCTATGTGTTTGAGTCGAGCAACAGTCAACCGGACCGGGTCATCCGGCCCAGCGGGGACATCATTGCGTATGAGTACCTGCCGGAATTGACCGAAGAACCGGTCAAGCGTATCGCGATGCCCAAAACCGCCACATTGGCACCGATTGAAGCCACCTACGATTACGACCGGAAAAACGCCCGGCTGCTGGAATCGTCGGCGCAAGGCCTGGCGCTGATCCGCACCTACAACAGCAATGGCGAGGTGGCCACGGAGAAGCGCAATCAGGACGGCCAGAGTTACGAGATGGCCTATGTGCACAGCCGCACCGGGCGCTTGTTGCGTTACACCGATGTACTCGGCCAGGTCCAGCATTACGAGTACGACGACAAGGGGCGCATGGTGTGGACCGAGCTTGGGGCGCAAGGAACGCCGGGGCACATCAAAACCGTATTCACCTACAACGACCAGGGCCTGACCGCCAGTATCCACACTGTGGACTCGGCGGCCGGGCAGAGCCTGACCATCACCCTTGAATACGACGCACAGGGCCGCGAGACGCTGCGGGTGTTTGACTTCGGTAACAGTGCGCAACGCTTGAGCCAGACCTGGAACGGGCTCGATCAGGTCGAACGCCGCTTGCTCAGTGAAGGGGCGGCGGCTGGCGGTACGACGTTGCTTGACGAGCGCTATGAGTACGAGCTTCGAAGGCGCCTCGAATATTACACCTGCGAGGGGCCGCAATCACCGGTCGATCCGTATGGCAAGACGATCCAGTCGCAGGAGTTCTACTTCGACGCGCTGGATAATATCGAAGAGGTGAGGACCCGATTCCCCGGCGGCAGTAATACCGCGAAGTACGTGTACGACAAGGAAGACCCGGCGCAATTGGGCGCCGTCACCAACACCCACGCCGATTACCCGAATGCCGAGTATAAGTACGACGACAACGGCAATCTGCTGCAGGATCGGAAGTGGACGCTGGGCTACGACAGCCTGGGACGCCTGGAAACCGTCAGCTCCATCGACGGAGGATCGCCGAAAACCTACGGTTATGACGGTGAAGACACCCTGTCGAACGTGCGCGGTGGCAGCAGCAACGAGCAGCTGTTCTATCGTGGCGACGAACCGGCCAACCGGATCGATGGCGATCAGCACAGCACCTTTGTGTTCGGCAGTGGAGTCGCGCTCGCCGAGCGCCAGGCAGGTACCGACCCAAAGTCCTGATGCTGGCCACCGACGACAAGAACAGTGTGTTGTCGGAGGTCAGCAAGAACGGGCGCAAGGCGCGGGCTTATTCGGCGTATGGCTACAGTGGCGATGATGCATCGGCGCAGAGTGGGCTGGGGTACAACGGTGAGCTGCAGGATTCGGCGACCGGTCATTATTTGTTGGGCAAGGGGTATCGGATCTACAGCCCGGCGATGATGCGGTTTTACAGCCCGGATAGCTGGAGTCCGTTTGGGGAGGGTGGGGTGAATGGTTATGCGTATGTTGGGGGGGATCCGGTGAAATATAAGGATCCGACTGGGCATATGCCTTCACCAACCCTTGCTCTACTGATGGCGGTAGCGGAGAAGCTCAAGCCATTTGCTAGTAAATCAAGCGAAATCATTAACAGTCCGACTTTATCAAATGGTAGAAGAGTAGGCGTGGGGGCTTCCGATAACATCATGTCTGCGGGCGATAGTGTACTTGCAAAGACTGCGAACACTAAAACTCCAGATATTCCAGCACCAGACTATCCATGGGGTAGTCCACCAAAAAGCCCGGTGCGTGGGGGGCAGAAATCCAATGCCGCGAGCTCATACAATATTTTTGCTGATTCACTTGATGCAAGTATGCAAGCACATGGGGCAAGAATTATCGAACAAGATATTCTTAACTATGGAAGGCCCCCAGATATTAAAAGAATCGATTGGGTGAAAATGAGTCCTGAGCAAAGGATGGAAATTTTTAACGAGCAAAATCCTGCTCCAAGTACTAATAGTTTTAAAAGAGCTCAACATATTAGGAGTTCTAATGAAAGCGGCAGAGGGATCGGGAAATTATTCGGGAAAAAACATCCTGGCAACAAATTCGATTAATAAGTACGGTCTATGCGGCCAAGCATGAGCATTAGCACATATTTTCATGAGGCTTATTTTTAGCTGATCTTACGCACATAGCCCACTAACCCGCGCAAACTCCACCAACCCACCGTCATGGCCAAGTCCCAACTTGTCCATGGCGGTTCTTTTTTGTCGGCTGATGGTTTTTTCACTGCGGTTCAATTGCGCGGCAATCTGCCGGCCCGACAGTCCCTGCACAAACAACCGCACCACCTCCAGTTCCCGTTCGGACAGGCTGACCAAGGGCACAACACTGCCCGAGGCGGGCAATGTCCGTGCCCCCAATGCAGCGGCAAATGTCGGACACAGGTACGAACGCCCCCGGGCCACGGTCTGCGCCGCCCGTTTCAGTTCGTCCAAAGGGCTGCGCTTGTCGAATAACCCGCGTACGCCTGCGTTGAGCAACGCTTGCAGCAGCGAAGGATTGCGTAGCATGGTCATCACGATCAGCGGGACGTGCCCGAAGTGCCGCTTCAGGTAACCCATCAGCGCCAGGCCATCGGGAAAGTCGCCGTAAGGCATCGAGTAATCGCTGATCAACAGGTCGCACGGCGTGCGCTGCAACACACCGATCAGCTCATCGGCGTTCTGCGCCTTGGCCACAATCGAGCAGCCAGGGGCTCCAGGCGCGGAGAGGGTCATTTCGGCGCCCGTCAACACCACGGGGTGATCGTCGGCAAGGATGATGCGTAGCGTGCTGTCCGGTCGGTGCCCGTACGATACGGGCGTATCGTCACAGGCACTGTCGCGAGAGGAGTGAAGCGATGAGAAATGAGGCGGTTGATGCAGGTTCATGAGATGTCTCAACAGGATCGATGACACGCTGACCGTTGAGGAGACACCGGTTCAAGGCATATGAATCAGACCCTGTTCCAGCGCCATGACCAAGGCGACCCAGCGCGACCTGACGCCGAACTTTCGGCGTATGTTGCAAAAGTGGTAGTTCACGCCAGCCTCCGAGCAGCTGACGATCTGGCCGATTTCCCACGACGACTTGCCAGCGGCGCTCCACTGCAAGACTTCTTTTTCCCGGGTGGTGAGTTTGATCGGTTGCGGTGGCTTGCCCTCCTGGGGCGGGAAGTTGAGCTTAGCGATTGATGATCGAACTGAAGCGGTATCGGGGCGGTACATAGTCGAATCTCCCATTCATCATCATTGACGGCGTGGGCGCGGCGGAATCTTCCTACTTCGTGATGGCGTGGTTCGCGCGGCCGTCCTTCAGACACCTGAGCAGGGCTGGAGGTACGGTTGTCTTATAGCGCGATTCAATCGCCTTGGAACCTGTCACAAATTACAGGTGGCGGACTTTAATCAGATGTCGTGAAAACTGATGTCAGCGAAAGCGCCCTTATTTGTAGGAGCTATCCTTGTGTTCGCGATTTCTGAGGAACGGTCGTTAATTTTTTGATTGGGCAGGTTTTTTGTTGCCGGCGCGTGCGGGCAGGGCGCCACAAATACCGGTAAGAAAAGCGACCGTACGCAGCCTGATCCTGCCAGGCAGTGTTGTGGCCGTCCGTCGAGTTGAATGCCGTGCTGGCGCGTTTGGCGATTTGAGTTAGGGTTGAGTCTGTGGAGCTCGCGCGACAGGAGAAACATATGCGCTACTCAGCCTTGACCCATCGCATCGCCGGAGACGGAGCGGCGGCCTGGGAGATTCATTATCGCGCGCTGCAATTGCGCGAACAGGGTGTCGACGTGCTGCTGTTGTCGGTCGGCGATCCTGACTTCGATACCCCGCGACCCATCGTCCACGCTGCCATCGACAGCCTGCTGGCCGGCGACACCCACTATTCGGACGTCCGCGGCAGCCGGGGCCTGCGCAACAGCATCGCCAATCGGCACCGGCGCGCCAGCGGTCAGGTGGTGGATGCCGACCAGGTGATCGTGTTGCCGGGGGCGCAGTGCGCCGTCTACTCGGCCACCCAATGCCTGCTCGATCCGGGCGACGAGGTCATCGTCGCCGAACCGATGTACGTCACCTACGAAGGCGTGATGGGTGCTTGCGGGGCCAAAGTGGTGCCGGTGCCGGTGTGCCCCGAGAACGGCTTTCGCGTCGACCCGGCGGATGTCGCGGCGCGGATCACGACGAAAACCCGCGCCATTGTGATCAATAGCCCGAACAACCCTTCCGGCGCCAGTTTGCCGCTTCCGGTCTGGCAGCAACTGGCGTCGTTGTGCATTAGTCACGACCTGTGGCTGATCAGCGACGAGGTCTACAGCGAGCTGCTGTATGAAGGCGAACACATCAGCCCGGCCAGCCTGCCGGGCATGGCCGAGCGCACGGTCACCATCAACAGCCTGTCCAAATCCCATGCCATGAGCGGCTGGCGGGTGGGTTGGGTGATCGGGCCGAAACCCCTCTCCGGGCATCTGGTGAACCTGTCGTTGTGCATGCTGTTCGGTATCCCCGATTTCATTCAGAACGCCGCGCAACTGGCACTGGATCAGGACCTGCCGGAAGTGGCGCACATGCGCGAAGAGTATCGCCAGCGGCGTGACCTGGTATGCGCGAGTCTGGGAGATTGCCCGGGCGTCCGGCCAATCTGTCCCGACGGCGGGATGTTCGTGATGGTCGATGTGCGACAGACCGGGCAGTCTGCGCAACACTTCGCTGAGCGATTGCTGGAAGGTTACGGCGTGTCGGTACTGGCGGGGGAAGCGTTCGGGCCCAGTGCCGCCGGGCATATTCGCATCGGTCTGGTGGTCGATCGACAGAAACTGGCAGATGCCTGCCGACGCATTGCGTTGTGTGCGACGGATTTGCTGCAGCCACAGGCGGTGTTTGGCTAACTCCGATCCTGCGGTCGCGCAACCTTGTCCGCCCGTAGCAGAGAAAACGACTGGCTGCCACTAACAGTTCTGTCAGTGGTGCAACACGAGCGAACGGCTCTTAATGGGAAGCATCGCAACCATTGCCGGAGCTTCTCAATGAACGAGCAGGAACTCCCCGCCACCGAGCCGGAAGTGTTGTATGTCGCTTTGCCGATCACGATCTCGGCCACTGCGCAATCAGAGTCGTCCATCAGCGTTATCTGGGGTTATACGGCGGGTGGCGGGCATACCGGCACCCGTCTTAAATGGGGGCGCGCAGGCTCCGCGGTCGGTGAGTTCGATGTGCCAATCAGTTCGCTACGCTATGTGATCAGCGGTCTCAATCCAAATACTCAGTACCTCATCCAGGCATTCGGACTCAAGGGCAGTGAAATGTCTCCGGGAAGCAGGGATGCAGTGGCTACGACCAAACCCGGTTCTTCTGTACCGGCCAGTCCCACCAATCTTGCCGCGACGCCTACCAAGGACACGATGGCATTGACCTGGTCCGGCCCGGCCAACGCTTCGAGTTACAAGCTCAGCTTTGGTCTTGCCCCCAATGGACCGGTCATCAGAAGCGAAACGTCGTCAAATCCTGCCTATACCTTCAGTGGCCTGAACACCGGCACCAACTATTACTTCGAGGTTCGTTCAAGCAACAACGTCGGCGACTCGGCACCGGCGCGGATCACAAAACAGACGTTGCAAGTGCCCGCAACACCCACCGGGCTGCGAGCCACCCCGTCCATTTCAACAATGGACGTGGAGTGGTCTGCCTCCACCGGTGCTGTCGATTACGTGGTCCGGTATGGCACCGAGCCCGGCGGCGCCGCGACCACACTAATCACCCGGCTGTTGCGACAGTCACTGACCAACCTGATCAAAAATACGCTTTATTTCGTCGAGCTCAGTGCCCGTAACAGCAATGGCGAATCATCACGGGCACGCATCACTCAAAAGACCCTCGACGGCCCGGCGCTGCCACCCAAGCCCGGCAGCTTGCATGTCGTCACGACCCATGACGCTGTCACCGTCACCTGGGGGGCGCCACAATCCGCGGCCTACATCGTCAGCATCGGGATCGACACTCCGCAGCGAGAGGTGCTTGCTGCCGTTTCCACTACGTACATGAATCACCGCTTTCAGCGCTTGCGCCCCGGCACCCGGTATTTCATCGAGGTTCGGGCAACCAATGCCAGTGGCGAATCGGAGCCGTCCAGGTCCAGCGCCTTGACCGGGACATTTCAGGCGCCCCGGGATCTGTCCCTCGCTGAACCCACCGATGACTCGGCGTTACTCAGTTGGATTGCCGGTGCGGATTACACGGCCGATACGCAGTACGAGGTTTATCTGAACAACCAACGCCTGACGACGATCGCCGGGAAAACCTACCGGGCGACCGGGCTGATTGAAGTGACCGAATACGAGTTCAAGGTGCGCGCCAAAGGCACCGGCAATTATGGTCTGGGCGAGTATTTCTCAGCGTACACGTCGATGCGATTCAAGACGCCGGCCTACAGCGGGGATCGAATCTGCTCGCCTGGCAATCTGAAAGGTGGACGTATCACTGCCAGCACGGCTCTGCTCAGTTGGGACGAACCCTATGCCACCTGCGCGTTTTGCCCGAATGCCGTGGGCTATGAAGTATCCGCAAGCGGCATCACGACCTTAAACGTGACGCGACCGCCTTGCGAGATAACCGGCCTCAGCGCCAACCGTGAATACACATTCGCGGTACGGGCCCGTGCGGCCGGCAACAACATCTCACAGCCATCCGAAGTGGTGGTCAGAGTCCTTTAACGCCACGCCTGCGGGTTGACCAGATTCGCCGGTCGCTTACCCGCCAGCGCCGCCAGCAGATTGTCCACCGCACACCGGGCCATGGCTTCCCGGGTTTCATGGGTCGCCGAGCCGATGTGCGGGGTCGCCACCACGTTGTTCAACTGCAACAGCGGCGAGTCCGGGTTCAGCGGTTCACGCTCGAACACATCCAGCCCCGCCGCGCGAATCTGCCCTGAGCGCAACGCCTGAATCAGCGCTGTTTCGTCCACCACCTTGCCCCGGGAAATGTTGATGAAGATGCTTTCCCGGCGCATCAGGGCGAACTGTTCGGCGCCAATCAGGCCTTCGGTTTCGGTGGTCAGCGGCAGCGTCAGGCAGATGAAATCGGCTTGCTGTAACAGTTCCGGCAGGCTGCGGTACTGCGCATTGAAGCGCTGCTCGACCGCCGGTTTCGGTGAGTTGCTGTGGTAGATCACCGGCATGCCGAAGCCGAAGTGCCCGCGCTGGGCCAGCGCTTCGCCGATGCGGCCCATGCCGATGATGCCCAGGGTTTTGCCGTGCACGTCGCTGCCGAAATGTGCAGGGCCGATGTTGCGTTTCCACTGCCCGTCACGCACCAGGTTCGCCAGTTCCACCACGCGCCGGGCGCTGGCGAGGATCAGCGCAAACCCGGTGTCGGCGGTGGTTTCGGTGAGTACATCCGGGGTGTTGCTGAGCAGGATGCGCCGTTCGGTCAGGTAGTCGATATCGTAGTTGTCGACGCCCACCGAGACGCTGGCGATGGCTTCCAGGTTGGGCGCCAGATCCAGCAGTCCGGCATCCAGTTTCAGGCTGGCACCGAGCAAGCCGTGGGCGTGGGGCAGGGCATTGCGCAGCTGCGCCAGGCCTTCGGCGTCGAGGCTGTCGATCAGCGTCACCTCGGTCCGCTCGTGCAAGCGAGCCATCAGCAGCGGCGAGAGTTTCTTGTACAGCACGACCTGCTTTTTCATCTTAAAGATCTCAACATCAATTCATGGATGGGCAGCGGAACGGCGTGTCAGCGCGACAGCGGGCCGCTCCCGGTCGCTGGCGCCGGGTTTGAGGCAAATGGTCAACACCACTGACAGCATCAGTGCGCCGCTCATCAACAGGTATGACGCGCCGGGCGAGCCAGTGGAGCTGTTCAGGTAACCGACCAGATAAGAGCCGCCGAACGAACCGAGCGCGCCCATGCTGTTGATCAGCGCCATGGCGCCACCGGCGACGTTGGCGGGAAGGATTTCCGGAATGATCGCGAAGAACGGCCCGTAAGGCGCGTACATACAGGCGCCGGCAATCACCAGCAGGGTGTAGGACCACCAGAAGTGCTCGGCACCCAGGGCGTAGGAACCGTAGAAAGCAATTGAAGCGATCAACAGTGGCGGCCACACAAAGCGTTTACGCTTCTGCAATTTGTCCGAGCCCCAGGACACCAGCAGCATGCCGATCACCGCCGCCAGATAGGGCAGCGCCGAAAGCCAGCCTGCTTCGATCATGTCCATTTGTGCGCCGGCCTTGAGGATCGACGGCAGCCACAGCACGAAGCCGTAGACACCGATGCTCCAGCAGAAAAACTGCAACGCGAGGATGATCACCTTCGGCGAACGGAACGCTTCGGCGTAGTTTTTCACCGCTTTGATACCCACCTGTTCGGCGGCGAGGGCGCTTTCCAGATCGAGTTTTTCCTGGTCGTTGAGCCACTTCGCTTGCGCCGGGCGATCATCGGCCAGACGCCACCAGATAAAGGCCCAGAGCACCGCCGGCAAGCCTTCGATGATGAACATCCAGCGCCAGCTGAAGTGCTGCACCAGATACCCCGAGACCACCGACATCCACAGCATGGTCACCGGGTTGCCGAGAATCAGAAAGGTGTTGGCCCGCGAACGTTCGGCACGGGTGAACCAGTGGCACAGGTAGATCAGCATCGCCGGCATCACCGCGGCCTCGACCACGCCAAGCATGAAGCGGATGACGATCAGCCAGTAGGCGTTGGAGACGATCCCGGTCAATGTGGCCAGGCCACCCCAGAGGATCAGGCTGACGAAAATCAGCTTCTTCACGCTGTGTTTCTGCGCGTAGATCGCCCCCGGCACCTGGAAGAAAAAGTAGCCGAGGAAGAACAGCGCGCCGAGCATCGACGACAGGCCCGGGGTGATCATCAGGTCGGCGGCCATGCCGGAGGCGGCGGCGAACCCGTAGTTGGCGCGATCCAGATACGCCAGGCTGTAGGTGATGAACACGATGGGCATGATGTACCACCAGCGGCGGGTGGCGAGCGTTGCGGTTTTCATGGGTGGTGCTCCTGAGCTTGTTGTTTTTGTCGCAGCAGGTAACGGGTTCAAAATTTTCAGTGACTGTGCCGGCCTCTTCGCGAGCAAGCCCGCTCCCACAGGGGATTTACGTTGGAATACGATCCAGTGTGGGAGCGGGCTTGCTCGCGAAGGCGGCCTCAAATTCGACATTCATCTCGGCTCGAGTCGGTAACCCCTCCATATCCCCCCGACTCTGCACCGCCCGGCTGCCAATCCAGTTGGCGCGCTTCACGGCGTCGGCAAAGCTATGGTTTTCCAGGAGTGCGCTGATCATGCCCACGGCAAAACCATCGCCAGCACCGACCGTATCAACCACGGTTTCCACCGGCACACCGGCGACAAAACCGGCATCCAGATGGGTGCGGTAGTAGGCGCCGTGGGGCCCAAGCTTGATCGCCACGGCTTCGGCGCCCTGGTCGAGGTAGAACGCAGCGATGTCCGCCGGGTCTTCGAAACCGGTCAGCAAACGGCCTTCGCTCAACCCCGGCAGTACCCAATGGGCGAGGGCGGCGAGGCGGTTGATTTCGCTGATCATCTGTTGCTCGCTGGCCCACAGGCTCGGGCGCAGGTTCGGGTCGAAGGACACACTGCGCCCGGCATCGCGCATGCGGGTCATTAGTTCGAACGACATCTGCCGCGCGGTTTCCGACAGCGCCGGGGGAATGCCGGTGGCGTGCAGGTGCCGGGCCTTGAGCAATTCGGGAACGATCGAATGCGACGACAGGTGACTGGCCGCCGAGCCCCGGCGGAAGTATTCCACGACCGGGTCGCTGCCATCGTCGGTGCGGGATTTCAGTTGAAAACCGGTGGGATGCGCGGTGTCGATGTCGACATGGCGGCAATCCAGGCCTTCCCTGGTCAAGGTGTCGACCACAAACCGACCCAGTGAGTCGGCACCGACCCGGCTCAGCCAAGCCACCTTGAAACCCAGCCGCGACAAACCGATGGCAACGTTGCTGTCAGCTCCGGCAATGCGTTTGTGGAAAGCGCCGACACGGGCCAGATCGCCGGCCTGCTCGGCAACGAACATCGCCATGGTTTCGCCGAACGAGAGAATATCGATCTCAGACATGGGCACTCTCCCGTTGCGATTGGCCGAGGCGGGCGAGGGCAGCTACGTGTTCGCGGGTCAGTTGCATCAGGTCATCGCCTTGCAGCGGGTATTCAGCCGCGCGCATAACGCCTTGGGTCATGTGCCGCATCAATTGTTCCCAGTGTTGGTAGTCGCTGGCGGCGGGCGGGATAGCGACCAATTTGCCGTCGGCGCGACGGGTCACCGCTTTGCAGTGCACATAGCCGACATGACGCCCGAGCAGCCGAGCGGCGCTGGCGGCGGATTGGTCCTGCCAGTGCCAGTTGCCGATATCGAAGGTCATTTTGATCGGCAGGTTGTGTTGCTCGACCTCAGTGAAAAAGCGCTGGAAGGGCTCGATGCGGCCACCGTGCAGGGTCTGGTCATTTTCCACCAGCAACTGCACGGGGCTGGCGTCCAGCAGCCGGGCGAGGGATTGCACGTCGCAGTTGTCAGTGAAATAACCCAGCGACACTTTCAGCCATTTGGCGCCGAACGCCTCGGCGCGTTGCAGGGTGCGGATCAGTTCAGGGTTGGGCCTGGACTGGCCCGCCAGCCACAGTTCCATCGGCGAGGAGTACACGCTTTCCAGGCCTTCGGCTTGAGTTTTATCAGCCAGTTGAGTGGCATCTTCGGTGGTCAACAATTCTTCGCGCCATTCGATGCGCGTGGCGCCGGCGGCGGCCAGCACTTCAATGAAGCTGCCCTGGCCGCGCTGGCGCACAAGATCGGCGCCGTAGCTGGAGAGGCTGATGGAAACGGGTGGTGTATTCATTGTTTTTCTACCTCTGAAACCGGTTTCATTTTTGTTCAAAAAAATAGTGGGTGAATTTGAGGGCCTCTTCGCTGGCAAGCCAGCTCCTACAAAGGCACCGCGTCTCCCTGTAGGAGCTGGCTTGCCAGCGAAGGGTCCATAACATTCACCGAAAATCCCCTCGGGTGGACCCTCTAACAATCAACCGCGCCGAAAAATCCAGCTTCCGCACCACCCCATCATCCCCACGCAACCGCTTGAGCAAACACTCAAACGCACTGGCGCCAATCTCGGTGGTCGGCTGGGCCAGCGCGGTAATCCCGCTACCCACCAACGGATACCAATCCAGATCATCCAGAGCAATCAGACCCACATCCTCGAACAGGTTGCACTTGAGTTCACGCAATGCATGGGTGCAGGCCAGCGCCGCAATCCCGTTCGCGCAAAACAGCGCTTTCGGGCCTGGGCCGGGCGTGTCGAGAAAGGTTTTAAGTTGTGCGGTCAGTTCGCTGCCGGTTTCGATGAGGCTGCCATGGAGGGCCGGGCGCAGGGCAGTTTTCGCCTTGAAACTGCTGACCCGTTCGATCCGCGAACTGGTGCCGTCGAACGGTTCGGTCACCATCAACACATCGCGGTAGCCGCGCGCTTCAAGATGCGCCAGTGCCATTTCAACGGCTGCCGGATTGTCCAGCCCGACCATGTCGCTCTCAAGGTGCTCGACCTTGCGATCCACCAGCACCAGCGGCATTTCCCGGTGCAGTTCATGCAATTCGTCACGGTGATGGCCCAGGGTGTTCACGATCAGGCCTTCGATGTTGTAGGAGCGCAGCAGGGCCAGGTGTTGGCGTTCCTGCTCGTCATCGCGGTCGGTGTTGCACACCACCAGGCTGTAGCCATGCTGACGGCAGGCGGTTTCCACCCCGTGCATCACGGCGATTGAATAAGGGTTACGGATATCGGCGACGAGCATGCCGATCAGGCGGGTACGCCCGCGTTTCAGGCCACGGGCCATCTGGTTCGGGCGGTAGCCCAGTTCGGCGATGGCCTGTTCGATGCGTTGGGCAATGGCATCGGAGAGCAGGGCACGGTCTTCGCCAATGAACCGCGAAACGCTGGCCTTGGAAACCCTGGCATGTTCGGCCACGTCGAGCATGGTCACGCGGCTGCGCTGGGCGGCGGAGAAATCGTTCACGGTCTGAAACCTTCTTATTGGATTTATGAGGTTTGCGCATAGCGCTGAAACCGGTTTCAGAAGACACCAAAACCAAATGCCTCGTCAAGCCCCTGAGTCGATTTATACCGACGGGCGGATTCAGGACGATGACTAGTGGCCTGTGTGGCTAATTCGTGCACTCAACTTCGGCGCCAGGACTTGCCAGGCTGCGTTGCCATTCCTCGCCGTAGCGAGCTACGACTCGTCATGGCGCCTTGCCTGACAAGCCCTGGCACTCGAATTTGAGTACTCGAATTAACCGTACAGGCCACTGGAACGTTTGTGCAGCTGTCAGTTGAACAGCCCGGCGGCAATGTTGATCGAGAAGCCAAGAATGGCTGTGTTGAACAGAAAACCGATCAACGATTGCGCCAGTACAATCTTGCGCAACTCCCGGGTCGCCACGCCGACATCGGAGGTTTGCACCGCCACGCCAACGGTGAACGAGAAATACAGGAAGTCCCAGTAATTGGGCGTCGTCAGGCCTTCGGCAAAGCGCAGCGCCGGTTCCTTGCCTTCCCAGGTGTAGAACAGCCGCGCGTAGTGCACGCTGAAAATCACCCCGATCAGCAGCCACGAGCCGATCACCGTCAGCGCGGTGAAGCCGTAATGCAACAGCTTGCGCGTGGTTTCCAGGTCTTTGCTGCCGGCCAGTTCGAAAGTGATGGTCGCCAGGCTGGCCAGCGCCGCGATGCACACGAGTGCCAGTACCAGCCCGGCGTTTTCGTCCTCGATTTCGGCAATGCGTTTTACGTCAGTCGCTTTCGATCGCACGGTAAGCCAGAACATCAGCAACAGGTAGATCCAGACGCCGGCATTCCAGCCGAAGAGGATCTTGCTGATCGGCGAATCGGCCGGAGCCAGAATGCCCACCGCGATGCCCAGCAGGATGGCGGCGGACAGGCGAGGGTGGGTGTGGGTGAGGAAGGACATGGAGGCTCGATGGGGTTGGGGCTATGCCAACACCTTAGCCCAGGTGACCCCATTCTTGAAATCAGTGAGATCCCCTTGTGGGAGCGGGCTTGCTCGCGAAGAGGCCATCACATTCAACATCCCTGTTGACTGACACTCCGCCTTCGCTGGCAAGCCAGCTCCTACAGGGTGGTGTGTGGGTTAGAGAGGCTTGTGGCGCTTGCGCACCAGCTTCATCACCACCACAAAAAACACCGGCACGAATACCACGGCCAGGGTCGCCGTGATCATCCCGCCGATCACTCCGGTGCCGATGGCCTGCTGGCTCGCCGAGCTGGCGCCGGTCGCGATCGCCAACGGCACCACGCCAAGGATGAACGCCAGCGAGGTCATGACAATCGGCCGCAACCGCAGGCGTGCCGCTTGCAGGGTCGCGTCGATCAGGTCGTGGCCTTCGTCGTACAGGCTCTTGGCGAACTCGATGATCAGGATCGCGTTCTTCGCCGACAGGCCGATGATGGTGATCAACCCGACCTTGAAGAACACGTCGTTGGGCATGCCGCGCAAGGTCACGGCCAGCACCGCGCCGAGCACACCGAGCGGCACCACCAGCAGTACCGAGGTCGGGATCGACCAACTCTCGTACAACGCCGCCAGGCACAGGAACACGATCAACAGCGACAACCCAAGCAGGATCGGCGCCTGACTGCCGGACAAACGTTCCTGCAACGACAACCCGGTCCATTCCTGGCCCAGGCCGGCCGGGCCTTGCGCCACCAACCGCTCGATCTCGGCCATGGCCTCACCGGTGCTGTGGCCCGGCGTCGGCTCACCGGAAATGCTGATCGCCGGGTAGCCGTTGTAGCGGGTCAACTGCGCCGGGCCCTGAGTCCACGTGGCCTGCACGAAGGCTGACAATGGCACCATTTTTTCATGGGTGTTGCGCACGTGAATCTTCAGCAGGTCAGCCACCTGGCTGCGCTGGTCGCCCTCGGCCTGCACCACGACGCGCTGCATCCGCCCCTGATTGGGAAAGTCGTTGATGTAGGCCGAGCCAACAGCGGTGGACAGCACGTTGCCGACGTCGGCAAAGGACACGCCCAACGCGTTGGCCTGCTTGCGGTCGACGATCAGTTGCACCTGCGGTGCCTCGGCCAGGGCGCTTTCGCGCACGTTCATCAGGATCGGGCTTTTTTCGGCCGCCGCGAGTAACGCGGTACGGGCCTCCATCAACTTCGCATGACCGAGACCGCCACGATCCTGCAGGCGGAACTCGAATCCGCTGGAGGTGCCGAGGCCATCGACAGGCGGCGGCAATACGGCAAACGTCACCGCGTCCTTGATCTGGCTGAGGGCGACGTTGGCCCGGTCGGCAATCGAGCCGGCCGAATCGTCGCTGTCCCGCTCGGACCAGTCTTTCAGTGTGCTGAACGCCAGCGCCGCATTCTGCCCGCTGCCGGAGAAGCTGAAACCGAGAATCACCACGCTGTCCCGAATGCCCGGTTCCCCGGCGTTGTGCGCTTCAACCTGCTCGGCCACCTGCACCGTGCGGTTCTTGCTCGCACCCGGTGGCAGTTGAATGTCGGTGATGGTGTAACCCTGGTCTTCCACCGGCAGGAACGAAGAGGGCAGGCGACTGAAGCACACGCCAAGCCCCACCAGCAGCACGCCGTAGATCAGCAGAAAGCGCCCGCTGCGTTTCAGCGCATAGGCGACCCAGCCTTGATAGCGCCCGGTCAGTTGCTCGAAACGACGGTTGAACCAGCCAAAGAAACCGGTTTTTTCATGGTGCTCGCCTTTGGCAATCGGCTTGAGCAACGTCGCGCACAAGGCCGGAGTCAAGGTCAGGGCGAGGAATGCCGAGAACAGGATCGAGGTGGCCATCGACAGCGAGAACTGCTGGTAAATCACCCCGACCGAGCCCTGCATGAAGGCCATCGGAATGAACACCGCCACCAGCACCAGGGTGATGCCGATGATTGCCCCGGTGATCTGCTTCATGGCCTTGCGCGTAGCTTCCTTGGGTGACAAGCCCTCGGTGGCCATGATCCGCTCGACGTTCTCCACCACCACGATGGCATCGTCCACCAGAATGCCGATAGCCAGCACCATGCCGAACATGGTCAGCACGTTGATCGAAAACCCGAGCGCCAGCATCGTCGCAAAAGTGCCCATCAGCGCCACCGGCACCACCAGTGTCGGAATCAGCGTGTAGCGGATGTTTTGCAGGAACAGGAACATCACCGCGAACACCAGCAGCATGGCCTCGCCGAGGGTGTAGACGACCTTGGTGATCGACACTTTGACGAAGGGCGAGGTGTCGTACGGGATCTTGTATTCGACGTTCGCCGGGAAGTAGCGCGACAGCTCATCCATCTTCGCTCGCACCAGGGTCGCGGTGTTCAGTGCGTTGGCACCGGGCGATAACTGCACGGCGACGGCGGTGGACGGCTTGCCGTTCAGGCGCGTGGAAAACTGGTATTCCTGGCTACCGATCTCGACCCGCGCCACATCGCCGATGCGCACGGTAGAACCATCCGGGTTGGCCTTGAGGACGATGTCGGCAAACTCTTCGGGGGTCGACAACTGACCCTTGACCAGAATGGTCGCGGTGATTTCCTGGGTGGTTCGGGTCGGCAGATCGCCGATGCTGCCGGCCGACACCTGGGCGTTCTGCGCCACGATGGCGGCGTTGATGTCTGCCGGCGTCAGGTTGAAGGCGAGCAGTTTCTGCGGGTCGATCCAGATCCGCATCGCCCGCTCGGCACCGTACAACTGTGCCTTGCCGACGCCGTCCAGACGCTTGATCTCGTTCATCACGTTGCGCGCCAGGTAATCGCTGAGCGCTACATCGTCGAGTTTGCCGTCGCTGGACGTCAGGGTGATCAACAGCAGGAAGCCGGAGGAGACTTTCTCTACCTGCAAACCTTGCTGGGTCACCGCTTGTGGCAGGCGTGACTCCACGACTTTCAGGCGGTTTTGCACATCCACCTGAGCCAGTTCCGGGTTGGTGCCGGGCTGGAAAGTCGCCTTGATGGTGGCGCTGCCGAGGCTGCTCTGGGATTCGAAATACAACAGGTGATCGGCGCCGTTGAGTTCTTCCTCAATCAGGCTGACCACGCTCTCGTCCACGGTTTGCGCCGAAGCGCCCGGGTACACGGCGTAGATTTCGATTTGTGGCGGCGCGACATCCGGGTATTGCGCCACCGGCAGTTGCGGAATGGCCAGCGCACCGGCCAGCAGGATGAACAGGGCAACCACCCAGGCGAACACCGGGCGGTCGATAAAGAACTGCGGCATAAAAAAGCGTCCTGCTTACTGACCAGTCACCTGGGCAAGTGGAAGAGGGGTGTCGTCGATCTGTACTTTTTCGCCGACGCGGGCGTGCTGCAGGCCCTCGATGACGATGCGGTCGCCCGCTTTCAGGCCTGCGGTGACGATCCAGCGATCGTTCTGCACGGCGCCCAGTTCGACCGGTTGCTGCCCGACTTTCTGTTCAGCGTCGAGCAGCAGCACCTGGGCGATACCGGCACTGTCGCGCTGGATGGCCCGTTGCGGCACGCTGATGCCCTGCTGGTTGACCGCTTGTTCCAGGCGTACGCGGACGAAACTGCCAGGCAGCAAGTCGAGGTCGGGGTTGGGGAACTCGCTGCGCAGGATGATCTGGCCGGTGCCCGGGTCGACGCTGATGTCGCTGAACAGCATTTTGCCCGGCAGCGGGTAGAGGCTGCCGTCATCCTGAATCAGCGTGGCCTTGGCCTGATCCTGGCCGACCTGCTGCAACTGGCCGGAACGGAAGGCGCGGCGCAGTTCGTTGAGTTCGCGGGTGGACTGGGTCAGGTCGGCATGAATCGGGTTCAGTTGCTGAATCAGCGCCAGCGGCGTGGTTTCGTTCTGCCCGACCAGCGCGCCTTCAGTGACCAGTGCCCGGCCGATGCGCCCGGAAATCGGCGCGGTGACGGTGGCGTAACCAAGGTTCAGTTTGGCCCGTTCCACGGCAGCTTTACTGGCGGCAACATCGGCGGCAGACTGCCGCGCATTGGCCCGGGCGTTGTCGTAGTCCTGACCGCTGATGGCCTTGTCGTCGATCAACTGGGCGTAGCGCTGTTCCTGCAATCTGGCCTGGAACGCGTTGGCTTCGGCCTTGCGCAGCGCTGCTTCGGCACTGTCCAGGTCAGCCTTGAAGGGTGCCGGGTCGATGCGGAACAAAACATCGCCTTGTTTCACATCACTGCCTTCACGGAAGGTCCGCTGCAAGACCACGCCGGCCACGCGGGCACGCACTTCGGCCATGCGCGGTGCGGCAATCCGCCCGCTCAGTTCGCTGCTGATGGTCAGTGGCCGCGCTTCGATGGTCTCGATGCGCACCGTGGCCAGCGGCGCCTGTTCCTCGGCATTCGAGGACTTGTCACACGCGCCCAGTGTCAACGCCAGTGCAATCAGGCTGAGCCTGGCAAGCAGATTCTTCGACATGTAATACCCCAATAAAGACTCCCAGCATCCTACTGGGCGAAAGCGAGGGTAGCGGTGAAGCTTTGTTGGTGCTGTGTGAAATTGTGTAAGGGTTTTACTCAGGAGTGGGTGAGGGCGTATATCCTTCAGTCCTTGAATTTTATTGCGCCTGTCAGGCCGCCTTCGCTGGCAAGCCAGCTCCTACAGGGAGCTGGCTTGCCAGCGAAGGCGAACTGATGGTCACTATCGCATTTGCTGGAAACACCCAATGCCCAACATCCTCCTGGTCGAAGACGACACCGCCCTCGCCGAGCTGATTGCCAGCTACCTGGAACGCAACGGTTATTCCGTCAGCGTGATCGGTCGCGGTGATCATGTGCGCGAACGTGCGCGGCTCAATCCGCCGGATCTGGTGATCCTCGACCTGATGCTGCCCGGCCTTGACGGCTTGCAGGTCTGTCGCCTGCTGCGCGCCGATTCGGCGACCTTGCCGATCCTGATGCTCACCGCCCGCGACGACAGCCACGACCAGGTCCTGGGCCTGGAAATGGGTGCCGACGATTACGTGACCAAGCCCTGCGAACCGCGGGTGCTGCTGGCCCGGGTGCGAACCTTGTTGCGCCGCAGCAGCCTCAGCGAGCCGCAAACCGCCAATGACCGCATTCTGATGGGCAACCTGTGCATCGACCTGTCCGAACGTACCGTGACCTGGCGCGAGCAATTGGTGGAACTGTCCAGCGGTGAGTACAACCTGCTGGTGGTGCTGGCCCGGCATGCCGGTGAAGTGTTGAGCCGCGACCAGATTCTGCAGCGCCTGCGCGGCATCGAATTCAACGGCACCGACCGTTCGGTGGACGTGGCGATTTCCAAGCTGCGGCGCAAATTCGACGACCACGCCGGCGAGGCGCGCAAGATCAAGACCGTGTGGGGCAAGGGTTACCTGTTCAGTCGTTCCGAGTGGGAATGCTGAGCCGATGTTCAGAATCCTCTTTCGTTTGTACCTGGTGACCATCGTCTCGTTCAGCGCGGCGATTTATCTGGTGCCGGATCTGGTGATCAAGGTCTTTCATGAGCGCTTCATGACCTACAACCTCGATTACTCCCGAGGCTTGCAAACTCTGATTGTCAAACAGTTCAAGGCCGTGCCGAGCGAACAATGGCCGGCCTTGGCCGCAGACATGGACAAGGAGTTTCATCCGCTGCACATCGTCCTTAGCGGTAACGACGATGCGGATTTCTCCCTTGAAGAGCAGCAGCGTTTGCAGCGCGGCGAGAACGTGGTGCGGATCGGCGACTGGGGCTGGCGCACTTTGGCAGTGGCACCACTGAACGAGCACACGGTGGTGCAAATGGTGGTGCCGCCAGACCCGATGGACGTCAGCCTGTTGTACTGGAGCATCAACGTGTTGATCGGCGCGACCATGCTCGCGTGCCTGTTGTTGTGGTTGCGCCCGCACTGGCGCGACCTGGAACGCCTGAAAAGCGCGGCGGAACGCTTCGGCAAGGGCCACTTGAGCGAGCGCACACAGATTGCCCCGAGTTCCAACATCGGCAGTCTGGCCAACGTCTTCGACACCATGGCCGGCGACATCGAGAACCTGTTGAACCAGCAGCGCGATCTGCTCAACGCAGTCTCCCATGAACTGCGCACACCGCTGACACGGTTGGATTTTGGCCTGGCGCTGGCCCTGTCCGACGACTTGCCGGCCACCAGCCGCGAACGCCTGCAAGGGCTGGTCGATCACATTCGTGAGCTCGATGAACTGGTGCTGGAGTTGCTGTCCTACAGTCGCCTGCAAAACCCGGCGCGGCTACCGGAACAGGTCGAGGTGTCGCTGGATGAGTTCATCGACAGCATTCTGGGCAGCGTCGACGAAGAGCTGGAGTCCCCGGAAATCGTCATCGACGTGCTGCTCCACGGCCAGCTCGAACGCTTCAGCCTGGACCCGCGCCTGACTGCCCGCGCCCTGCAAAACCTGTTGCGAAACGCCATGCGCTACTGCGAAAAGCGTATCCAGATCGGTGTGCAGGTTTATGCCGGCGGCTGTGAAATCTGGGTCGACGATGATGGCATCGGCATTCCGGATGACGAGCGTGAGCGGATTTTCGAACCGTTCTACCGTCTCGACCGCAGTCGCGACCGCGCCACCGGCGGCTTCGGTCTGGGGTTGGCGATCAGCCGCCGCGCACTGGAGGCCCAGGGCGGCACGCTGACAGTCGAAACCTCGCCGCTTGGGGGGGCGAGGTTTCGGTTGTGGTTGCCGACGTTGGTTTGAATCTGCGGTTAACTCTCACGTACTTCAGCGCTTCGATTTCATTGACCCCGTGCCTGGCAACTCAAATCCGTAGCAGCTGTCGAGCTTGCGAGGCAGCGTTCGACTGCGAAGCAGTCGCAGACTCAGGTAAACCGCACTCTCAGGAGCTGCGAGGACTGCGTCCTCGAACGCAGCCTCGCAGGCTCGGCAGCTGCTACACAGAATCAGACACTCAAGCAACATCGACCCACTTTGCGCTTGTGACTCCTGAGGATGGCAGTTCCAGGTTGGCTGTAAGGATCGGATTCAATCTCACGGTAGGGGGCGACAACTGCTTTCTGCCTGGCAACTCAAATCCGTAGCAGCTGTCGAGCCTGCGAGGCAGCGTTCGACTGCGAAGCAGTCGTAGAGTCAGGTAAACCGCACTCTCAGGGGCTGCGAGGACTGCGTCCTCGAACGCAGCCTCGCAGGCTCGGAGCTGCTACACAGAATCAGACACTCAAGCGTGTGCGCAGCAGCTTGGCCATTTCCTCCAGATCCGCCATTGGCTGATGCCCGATCAGCATCCAGGCGTGCTCCATGTCAGCCCAATACACGATGTTCAGCTCGCGCCGCTGCTCTCTGGCGAAATGGCGGCTGCCGCTGTTGGATCGCGTGACGCACAGCGCCATGGGGCCGTGCACCGGGTCGAGGTAGGTGATCTGGGCGATGGGCGCGCCGTCGTACTCGAGGATTTGCGCACGCTTGAACTCGGCACGGGGCAGGCTCAGTTTTGCCGGCGCAAGGTCGAGACCCAGGCGCGCATCGATGGTCCTCAGTTGTGCCCGTTGCGCGGCTTCATCACTGGGCAAGTGATCCAGGGTTTCTGGCACGTAGAGCGCCATGTAATCGGCCACCAGACCGCGCCAGCTGTGTGTCTGCTGACTCGCTTGCCAGCCGAGGAACAAACGGTCCGCCAGCACACCACCGGCCAGCAGCCCGGCTGCGGCGGCCAGGAACCAGCGTCGGTTGAGCGCGGGGCGCGCAGGTGAGGGCAGCGTGGCGAGCATGGTTTGCAGGCGATCCACCGGCGCCTGTCGGGCCAGTTCATCGTAGGCTTCCTTGAACGGCAGGCTGCTGCGATCCAGCCATTGCAGGCGCAGCCCGAGCATCGGATCGGCAATGATGGCCGCGTCGATGCGCGAGCGCTGCTCGGTATCGAGTTGGTTGTCGAGGTAAGCCACCAGTTGTTCGTCCGAGGGTATCGCGTTCATCAATGTTCTCCTCGGTTGGGGTTGGGCACCGTGTGCAACGGCGGATATTCGGCCAGTTTCGCTCGTGCGGCGGCCAGGCGACTCATGACCGTGCCGATGGGCACTTGCAGCACTTCGGCGACTTCGCGGTAGGACAAACCTTCGACATAGGCGAGAAACACCGTTTCGCGCTGGGTCTCAGGCAACGCATCGACGCGACGAATCACCTGCGCCGCCAACACGTGGGTCTGCGCCACGGACTCACCATCGAACGACAAGGCCTCATCGGCGTCCACGCAGCCCTGACCTTGACGCACCCGCCGGGCGCGGACTTCGTTGAGCCAGATCGAATGCAGGATGCTCAGCAGCCAGCGGTCCATGCGCGTCCCCGGCACGTATTGCCCGGCCCGTTCCAGCGCCCGCACGCAGGTGGCCTGCACCAGGTCATCGGCGACATGCCGTTGCCGGGACAGCAACAGGCCGTAGCGCCATAAACGCGCCAGATGCTGGTTCAGTTCCGTTCGTATTGCCTGATCGCTGGCGATGGCGACCTCCGTCCGCTCGGGTTGTCAGGTTTTCGATGATCCGTTGATGGCTTCGGCCAGGTCCTGATACTCCTCGCATTGAGTGTTGCCGCAGATGGCTTTGATCTGCTGCAGCTGCTCCTGTGCGAGATCCAGCCGGCCCTTGATCACATAGGCCTCGCCGAGGTATTCGCGGACCTGCGCATACTGCGGGTCGAGTTTCACCGATTGCAGGTAATAGCCGATGCCTTCGTCGGTGCGCCCTAGTTTACGCGTAGCGTAGCCGCGATAGTTCAGCGCTTTTGCCGTGTTTGGCTGTTTCAGCGTGTCGAGCAGGGCCAGGGCTTCTTCATAACGCCCGTCCTTGGCCAGTTGATAGGCATAGTTGGTGCGGTCTTCGTCCGGCACCAGGTTACTGGTCTGCCTGACGCAGCGATGCGATCGGGTATCCAGTACCTGACCTTTCGGGCAGTTGGGCCTGCTGGGCATGTCGTCACCGCCGCCACCACCGTTGGCCAGGGCGAGGGAGCCGGATAACGCGCCGGCCAGCAACAGTGGAGTCATCAGAACAGCAAAACGAATATTCATGGGCCTTGCTCCATAGGGTCATGCGTTTCAGATCAGAATGCGCCCTGCCAGATGCAGCGCATGGTTGAGCCAGCCAACGGCTTGAACAATTGAAGGGGCTGTCTGCCCCGGTAATGTCATGTTCATGGTTGATGTCCTGAGAACACCGCAGCATGAACAATTATTCAATACGTTCTGGCGGTGTTTTCAAGGAAAGCTCATATCGGGGGTGCAGGCATGGTTTTGTGCCTTACACAGCATAGTGTGCGCGCTGAAGATCCCTGTGGGAGCGGGCTTGCTCGCGAAGGCGGTGGGTCAGTCAACATTAATGCTGCCTGACACTCCGCCTTCG